>NZ_JAMYOE010000014.1:0-124866 GCF_040319695.1 Mesorhizobium sp. M0898
GTTCGCCGACATGAACCCGAACGTGTCGTGCGAACCGACGACTGCTGTCAGCCAGTAAGCAGCCGAGCCAGGCGGCGCCAACGCCGCCTGGCCGAATGTGGGAGCAGGCCCCAAAGAGGTCGGGATAGCGGAACTTTCGGGACGCCGGCGCGCTTTAGTGTCCCGAAGGAGACACCGCATGAGCGCCACCAAAGAGTTCTTTCAAACGTGGCTGCAGGAGAATGTCGGCAATTTGCCGGCCGAGAGCGAGGTGAGCGTCGCCGTTCTGGCGCAGCAATTCGAGCAGGACGCCGACGCTGCCGGCTATGGCCACGAGGTTCGCGAAGACGAACTCGGCAATATCCAGGAGGCGATCGAGGCAGCCCTGAAGAAGGCGAGGACAGGCGAAGAGCCGCAGGCTGCCGACGACAATGAGCTGGCGCCGGTCATGGAGGCGCTGGAGGTCGAGGATCCGAAGAGCGGACCGTAGCGGTTGCGGCTCTTCCCTTCCACGCTACATGACCGGGCATAATGGATGCCAAACACCTCACACTCGGCGTCGTGATCGGCGTGGCTATCGGCGTCGTGTTGGACAACATTGTTGCGGGCATCGGTATAGGTATTGCTCTGGGCATTGCCTTCGGCCTTGCCCGGAAGTCGTCCGGCCGGAAGTGACCAGCAGAACATGTCCTGCCCGGTTTTGCCGCCCAGAGGTGCGGCGGTTGCCGCACCGCCGATGCCGAATGGCTACGCCGCCAGCGCTGTTTCCGCCAGCTTCACCCAATAGCTCATGCCGTGCGGGATGACCTCGTCGTTGAAGTCGTAGGCTGGGTTGTGCAGGCCGGCGGTATCGCCGTTGCCGATGAAGATGAAGGCGCCCGGCCGCGCTTCAAGCATGTAGGAGAAATCCTCGCCGCCCATCACCGGCTGGATGGCGCGGTGCACATGGCTGTCGCCGGCGACGTCGGCCGCGATGTCGCTGGCAAAGACCGTCTCTTCCGGATGGTTGAAGGTGACGGGGTAATTGGCATTGTAATCAACCTCGATTGTCGCGCCGAAGGCAGCGCCCAGGCCTTGGCAAAGTGCGCGGATGCGCTCCTCTGCCTTCTTGGCGACTTCCTTCTTCAGCGTGCGTACGGTGCCGGCGATCTCGGCGGTCTCGGGAATGACGTTATAGGCGTCGCCGGCATGGAATTTCGTCACCGAGACGACCACCGCCTCGACCGGATCTGTGCTGCGCGAGGCGATCGTCTGCAATGCGCCGACGAGTTGGCTGGTGATGACGATCGGATCGATGGTGCCGTGCGGCATCGCCGCGTGGCCGCCCCGGCCCTTGACGGTGATGGTGAATTCGGCGGTCGCCGCCATGATCGGGCCCGGCCTGATGGCGAACTGGCCGACCGGCAGGCCCGGCATGTTGTGCATGCCGAAAACCTTGGAGATACCGAAGCGCTCCATCATACCGTCCTTGACCATCTCGTTGCCGCCGCCGCCGCCTTCTTCGGCCGGCTGGAAGATGACCGCGACGGAGCCGGCGAAATTGCGCGTTTCGGCGAGGTATTTGGCGGCACCCAACAACATAGCGGTGTGGCCGTCATGGCCGCAGGCGTGCATCTTGCCGGGGACGGTCGAGGCATAGGATTTGCCGGTGATCTCGTTGAGCGGCAGGGCATCCATGTCGGCGCGCAGGCCGATGGTCGACCCTTCGCCGTGGCGGCCGCGGATGATGCCGACGACGCCGGTCTTGCCCAAACCCGTCACGATATCGTCGCAGCCGAAAGCCTTCAGCTTCTCGGTGACGAAAGCGGCGGTCTTGAAGACGTCGAAATTCAGCTCCGGCGTCTGGTGCAAATGGCGGCGCCAGCCGGCCACCTCGTCCTGCATTTCGGCGGCTCGGTTCAGGATCGGCATGATGGTTCCATTTCGCTGTTGGAGCAGGCGGTCTTGGCCTGCTGCTTTGCAATTGTGCCTGCTGCCTTGCAACCATGCACGCTGCTTTGCATTGTGCTGCTGCTTCCACGTTGTGATCGGCAGCACTTTGCCATGTTGACGTCACATAGAGTAAATAGCACCGCGACTGTGGTCCGGGAACAGAGGGCCGGACCATTATCCTGGCGATCGTGTAACGAAATCTTACGGAGCCAGGTGCGACTGCGGCAAGAGGCTATTTCGGTTTTCATGATGCGCTACAGGCATTTCCTCAGACTGTTGGTGGCGGGCACGGTGGTGCTTGCGTCGCTGGCCGGGCCTGCCTTGGCCAATCCGACAATCCTGTTCGACCTGAACAGCGGCAAGATCCTGCAGCACCAGGAGGCGTTCAGGCGCTGGTACCCGGCGTCGCTGACCAAGCTGATGACCGCCTATGTGGCGTTTCGGGCGATTGCCGCGGGCGAGGTCCAGCTCGATTCGCCGATCAAGGTAACGAAACATTCTGCCGGCGAGCCGCCGAGCAAGATGGGCTTCAAGCCGGGCTCGGTGATGCGGTTGGACAATGCGCTGAAGATGATGCTGGTCAAATCGGCCAATGATATCGCCATGGCGGTCGGCGAGAATATCGGCGGTTCGCAAGCGGGTTTCGCCGAACGCATGAACGCCGAGGCGCAGAGGCTCGGCATGAGCGGGTCCAATTTCGTCAATCCGAACGGGCTCTATTCGCCGGACCAGTATACGACAGCGCGCGATCTCGCTTTGCTGGTGATGGCGATTCGCAAGGAATTTCCGCAATATGCCCCCTGGTTCTCGATCGAAGGCCTTGCCGTCGGCAAGAAGGCGATCTCCAACTACAACCTGCTGATCGGCCGCTATCCGGGTGCCGACGGCATGAAGACGGGTTTCGTCTGCTCGTCCGGTTTCAACATGATCGGCTCGGCGACCCGCAACGGCCGCACCCTGGTCGCCGTGGTGCTCGGCGAACGATCGGCAGTCACCCGCGCCGAGGCGGCGGCAAAACTGCTCGACCAGGGTTTTGCAACCCCGGCGCCGAGCTGGCTGACGGTCGCGGCGCTGCCCGCCTATGGCGACACCATGTCGGCCAACGACATGAATGACGAAATCTGCAAGAAGAAGCCGGTCGAGGAGCAGTCGGAGGCCGCCCCCGCGGTCGGCGACAAGGGCAAGGACGTGCCGAAATCGCCCTATCAGGAAAAGCTCGACCATGTGCCGACGCTGATCGCCGTCGGCCTCGGCGGCGCCACGGGGCCGAAGCCGAAGGCGATGGTCGACGCTTCCGGGCAGGAATATGCCGACGTGCCGCTGCCGACATGGCGGCCGGACCGGGCGGCGCCGGCCGGCGCCGAGCCAATTGTGGCCGGATCCGCCACCGCCGCGCAGGTCCAGCAGCCGGCCAAGGCGCTGAACTAGCCGCATGGCCGGCTTCCCGATCCCCGTTTCGGTGCTCACCGGCTTTCTCGGTGCCGGCAAGACGACGCTGCTCAACCGGCTGCTCCGAGATCCGGAGCTCGCCGACACCGCCGTCATCATCAACGAGTTCGGCGAGGTGGCGATCGACCATCTCCTGGTCGAGCAGGCCTCCGACGGCATCATCCAGCTCTCCGACGGCTGCCTCTGCTGCACGGTGCGCGGCGAGCTGGTCGACACGCTGGCCGACCTCGTCGACCGGCTGCAGACCGGCCGCATCGACCGGCTTGCCCGCGTCATCGTCGAAACCACCGGGCTCGCCGATCCCGCCCCCGTACTGCAGTCGATCATGGCACACCCGGCCCTGGTCCAGGCCTTCCGGCTCGACGGCGTCATCACCCTGGTCGATGCCGTCAACGGCAATGCGACGCTCGATGCGCATGTCGAGGCGGTGAAGCAGGTGGCCGTCGCCGATCGCATCGTGCTCAGCAAGGCCGACCTGACCACGGATGCAGGCGATGTCGAGGCGTTGCGGGCGCGGCTCAGGCAGCTCAACCCGGGCGCCGTGGTGCTCGACGCGGGCGAGGCAAGCACCGCGACCCTGTTCGATAGCGGCCTCTACAATCCGGCCACCAAATCCGTCGATGTGCAGCGTTGGCTGGGCGAACAAGCCGGCCACGACCATGACCACGGCGGGCATGACCACGGCGGGCATGACCATGCCGACCATGATCACCATGACCACAGGCACGATTCCCGCGTGCGTTCGTATTCGCTGGTTCATGACGGGCCGGTGCCGTTTTCGGCAATCGAGATGTTCCTCGATCTGTTGCGCTCGGCGCATGGCGAGCGCCTTTTGCGGATGAAAGGCGTCATCGAGCTTGCAGAAGACCGGTCGCGGCCGCTGGTTATCCATGGCGTGCAGAAGATCCTGCATCCGCCGGTGCAACTGCCGGCCTGGCCGGACAGCCAGCGCGGCACCAGGCTGGTGCTGATCACGCTCGACATGCCCGAAGACTATGTCCGGCGGCTGTTCGCCGCCTTCACCAACCGGCCGTCGATCGACACGCCGGATCGCGCAGCACTGGAAAGCAACCCGCTGGCTATTGCCGGATCGTGATCTCCCCCCTTGAGGGGGAGATGTCGCCGAAGGCGACAGAGGGGGTCGCCTCGGCTGGCGCGACCCCCTGTGGGACGAAAGAAAAGGTTGGCGCTTCACGCGCGGCAACCCCCTCTGGCCTGCCGGCCATCTCCCCCTCAAGGGGGGAGATTATCCCGCTCAGCCGCTTTCGCCAGAACGAGCTAAGTCGAGACTCAGCCGATCCCGCGCTCGACCAGGAAGCGGTGGCCGCCTGCCATCGTCGTCGTTTCGATCAGCCGATGGCCGCTCTCGGCGCAGAAGGCGGGAATGTCGATGACGGCGAGCGGGTCGGTGGTTTCGAGCCACAGGCGGCTGCCCGGCTGCATTGCGGCCAGGCGCTTTTTTGCCTTGAGCACGGGCAACGGGCAGTTCAAGCCTTTGAGGTCGTAGACGGCGGCGGGGCTGGTTGAGGGCCTGTCTTCCTGGCCCCCATCTTCCTGTTCAAGCATGAACCTCAGCCGCCAAACATGCCGAGCAGTTTCTTCTTCAGCCTTGTCGCCGTGCTTTCGGCGTCCGCAGCCTGCGTTTCGGCGACCGGAACGGCCTCCGCGGATGGCGCGACGGTTGCGGTCGCGACAGGCGCTTCGGCCGCCGACTTGGCAGCATCCTTTTCGGCCAATGCCTGCGCCTTGGCTGCCTCTTTCGCTGCCTTCGCCGCTTCTATCGCGGCAAGCCGCTGTTCCTCGGCCTTCTGCTTGGCAGCCTTTTCGGCGTCGAGCGCTGCCATCTTGCGGCCCGCCGGCGAATCGATGCGGCCCATGCGCGCCGTTTCGGCCACCGTGCCGTCCGGGTTGAGCGAGGGCGGCTCGATCGGAACGCGTTCGCCGCGGGCACGCCGCTTCGACCAGTCGGAAACGATGCTGGCTTCCTTGATCCCGGCGATGGTTGGCTTGGGCGCCGGCACGCTGGCCTTTATGGCGCCGTTGAAGGCCGCCTCATAGGTGCTTTGATAGGCGTTGATGGCGCTCTTCAGCGAATCGGGCTGGGTGGTCGGAGGGCAAGGGCCGGTCGGATTGAAGGTCGAGCCGTCGGCCGCAACCTGGTTGAACACGTAGCGCTTCTCGCAGACGTCGACTTTCGGCGGCACCTTGGTGACCTCGAAATTGTCGTAGCCAACCTTCAGCATCTTCCAGAATTCGTAGTTCGGGTCGTTGCGATAGCGCGCCATGTTGGCGGCGGTCATGCGGAACGGAAAAGCCTGGATCTGAAACTCGGTCTGGCCGCCCTGGAAGGCGTCGCGGCCGAAAGCGTAGATCTGCTCGATCTGGGCGTCGGTCATCGAATAGCAGCCGGACGACGAGCAGGCGCCATGGACCATCAGGTTGGAACCGGTGCGGCCATTGGCGCGGTCATAGGCGTTCGGGTAGCCGATATTGAAGGACAGGTGGTAATTCGACCGCGGGTTCATCTGTGCCGGGCGGACCGTGTAAAAGCCTTCCGGTGCCTGGCGGTCGCCTTCGGTGAATTTCGGGCCGAGCTTGCCCGACCATTTGCAGATGTCGTAGCTGGCGACCAGGTCGTAGCGGCCGTTGGTCTTGGCCTTCCAGATTTCGAGCTTGCCTTCTTCCTTGAAGATGCGCGCCATCACCGAGGAGGTGCGGATCATGCCCTTGGCTTTCATCTCGGCCAGGATCTTGTCCGGCAGCGGCTTGTTGGCTTGCGGCGCAAAATCCTTCATCGAAGCGTCATTGCAGCCGGCGACGCCGATCGCAGCGATCAGAACTCCGGTCCGGGCAAGCTTGGCAAACATGGATATGGCTATCGTCTTCATCTCTGCGCCGCGGATGCCGCAGCTGCTAAACCGACCGCTGACGGACCTTAAGCCCGTTAACCTTGAAAATTCCTTACCGCAAGCATGCGGCGCGTCCCCTTACGTTAAGCTCACTGAGCCGAATGCAGCGGCATTTTTGTGGCGAAACTGGTTCACGCCGCCACATTTCAGGCCGCGTGCCTGCGTTGGTTACAGATTGCGGCCCATCGCCAGGTATTTCTCGCGGCGATGCTCGCGGAAGTCGGTGTTGGCGCCGGAGAATTCCTTCATCGTCCTGGCGATGAGGTCGCCGGTGGCGGCGATCACCGTTTCGGGGGCGCGATGGGCACCGCCGAGCGGCTCGGCGATGATGGCGTCGATGATCTTCAGCTCCAGCAGGTCCTGCGCCGTGATCTTCATATTGGTCGCAGCATCCTTGGACCGCGTGGTATCGCGCCACAGGATCGAGGCGGCGCCCTCCGGCGAGATCACCGAATAGATGGCGTGTTCGAGCATGTAGACGCGGTTGGCGGTGGCGATCGCTATAGCGCCGCCCGAGCCGCCTTCGCCGATCACCACCGAGATCGACGGCACCTTCAGGCCAAGGCAGGCCGAGGTCGAGCGGGCGATGGCTTCCGCCTGGCCGCGCTCTTCGGCGTTGACGCCGGGATAGGCGCCGGCCGTGTCGACCAGCGTCAGCAGCGGGATCTGGAAGCGGTCGGCGAGTTCCATCAGCCGCACCGCCTTGCGGTAGCCCTCCGGCCGCACCGAGCCGAAATTATGCTTCAGCCGGCTTGCCGTATCGGAACCCTTCTCCTGGCCGATGATCGCCACCGGCTCGCCGCGAAAGCGGGCGAAGCCGCCGACGATCGCCTGGTCCTCGCCGAAATTGCGGTCGCCGGCAAGCGGCGTGAAATCGGTAAGCAGGCCCTTGATGTAGTCGATGCAATGCGGCCTGTCCGGATGGCGCGCCACCTGCACCTTCTGCCATGGCGTCAGCGCCTTGTAGGCGTCGCGCAGCGCATCGCGCGAGCGCTTCTCGAGACGTGCGATCTCATCGCCGACGTCGACCGCCTCGCCGTTCTCGGCAAGCTTCTTCAGCTCAAGGATCTTGCCTTCGAGATCCTGCACAGGCTTTTCGAAATCGAGGTAATTGTACATTCTTGGGCGAACCGGCAAGTCGGAAGGCAATGACTGACGCAAGCCCGAAAATGCAGGCTGGGCGCGGTGGAGCGTCGTTCTCACATAGCGACATGACGCCTAGTCGGCAAGCGGATGATGATCGTTGACCAGACGCACCAGCCGCTCCTCCAGCACATGCGTGTAGATCTGCGTCGTTGAAATATCGGCATGGCCGAGCAGCTGCTGCACGGCCCTGAGATCGGCGCCGTTCTGCAAGAGATGGCTGGCGAAAGCATGTCGCAGCACATGCGGCGATATCTTCGCCGCGGCAATGCCGGCCCGTGCGGCAAGCGCTTTCAGCTCGCGGGCAAAGACCTGTCTCGAGAGATAGCCGCTGTCGGCGGCGGCCGGAAACAGGAACGGGCTGTCGGCAAGAGCCGGCACCGCCGCCCGGGCGGCAAGCCAGGTCCGCATCGCCGTGCGCGCCTTGGCCGACAGCGGCACCATGCGCTCCTTGTTGCCCTTGCCGCGCACCATGAAGAAGCGGTCGTCGCGCTGCGCCACCGTCACGGGAAGGCCGACCAGCTCCGAAACGCGCAAGCCGGTGGCGTAGAGCACCTCGACCAGCGCGTGCAGGCGCAGCGCCGCCAGCCTGTCGGCGCCATGCATGGAGGCCTCCTGCGCGGCGCGGTCGAGCAGCCGGCCGGTATCGGCTTCGCTCATCGTCTTCGGCAGCGGCCGGCCCTTCCTCGGGCTGTCCAGCGTGCCGGTCGGATCGTCGCCGCGCAGGCCCTCGGCATAGAGAAACTTGAAGAACTGCCGGATCGCCGACAATTTGCGCGCCTGCGAGGTGGCGGCAAAGCCGCGCGCGGCGATGTCGTCGAGATAGGCACGGATGTCGGCGCTGGTGGCAGCGGCAAGCCCACCGCCGATCCCGGCGGAAGCGTCTTCGAGGTCGCGGCGATAGGAGGAAAGCGTGTTTTCGGCGGCGCCGCGCTCGGCGCTCATCATCTCCAGGAAGGCTTCGATGCGAGCGGCGCTGTTCATTTTTTGGGATTGAGCTTTTCCGGAGGGATACGCACGCTCATTTCCGCCTTCCTCGGCTCGACGAACATGACCAGGGCGAACATCGCGCCATAGACAATGCCGGCCAGAATCGCGAGCGTCACGACAAAGCGAAACAGTGTTGGCATTAATTTTCGCCCGTCGTCTTATTCTGCATTTCCAACCCTGTGCCCTTATGAGACGCCAATCCGGCCAATTCAAGGGTGAAGCCCATAGTCCCGGTTGCGCCGCGCTTGACGCAAACAGGCTTTTGATGTCGATACGCCGCCAAAGAGGCCCTAGAAGCATGAACGCGCTACCAGCAAATCCTCCGGGCGAGAGCCATGCCGCGCTGCTCGGCCGGCTGGGCGGCCGTTCCATCGTCTTTGTCGGGCTGATGGGCGCCGGCAAGACGGCGATCGGCCGCAAGGTGGCGGCGATGCTGGCACTGCCCTTCATCGACAGCGACCAGGAGATCGAAAGCGTCTCGCGCATGAGCGTCCCGGACCTGTTCGAGCGCTATGGCGAGGCGGAGTTCCGGGCACTGGAGCAGCGCGTCATCCTGCGTGTGCTGGAGCACGGGCCGCAGGTGCTGTCGACCGGCGGCGGTGCCTTCATGAACGCGCAGACGCGCGAGGCGATCGCCAGCCATGGCGTTTCGGTTTGGCTGAAGGCCGAGATCGACCTGTTGATGGAGCGCGTTTCCAAGAAACAGAACCGGCCGCTGCTGAAAAGCGCCGATCCGCGCGCCGTGCTTGAACGGCTGATGGCGGAACGCTACCCGGTTTATGCCGCGGCCGATGTCGTCGTGCCGACCCGCGACGACCGCAAGGAGATCATTGCCGCCGAAGTGGTGGACGCGCTGCGCGGCCATCTTGGCGTTGCCGGCATCGACGAGGTGCGGTCGTGAGCGCTGATGCAACGGTCACTGTCGAAGTCGGGCTTGGCGAGCGTGCCTACGACATTTTGATCGGCCCCGGCCTGCTGTCACGCGCCGGCGCCGAGATCTCGCGCCGTCTGCCGGGAACGCGGGCGGCGGTCGTCACCGACGAAAACGTCGCTAGCGCGCATCTCGCAGCGCTTGCGGCCGGCCTGGCAAGCGGTGGCATCCAACATGCCGTCATCACGCTGCCGCCAGGCGAAAAGACCAAGAGCTTTGCGCATCTCGAGGAGGTGGTCGACGGCGTGCTGGCCGCCAAGCTGGAGCGCGGCGATGTCGTCATCGCGCTCGGCGGCGGCGTCATCGGCGACCTGGCCGGCTTCGCCGCCGGCATCGCGCGGCGCGGCATGAACTTTGTGCAGGTTCCGACCTCGCTGCTGGCGCAGGTCGATTCCTCCGTCGGCGGCAAGACCGGCATCAACAGCAAGCGCGGCAAGAACCTCGTCGGGGTATTCCACCAGCCGAAGCTGGTGCTGGCCGACACCGAAGTGCTCGACACGCTGCCGATCCGCGAGTTTCGCGCCGGCTATGCCGAACTGGCCAAATATGGGCTGATCGACCGGCCCGAGTTTTTCGCCTGGCTGGAAGAAAACTGGCGTCAAGTGTTTGCCGGCGGGCCGGAGCGGGCTGCGGCCATCGCCGAGGCCTGTCGTTCCAAGGCCGACGTCGTTGCCCGCGACGAGTTCGAGACCGGCGACCGCGCGTTGCTCAATCTCGGCCACACCTTCGGTCATGCGCTGGAGGCGGCGACCGGCTATGACGGCGCAAGGCTCGTACATGGCGAGGGCGTCGCCATCGGCATGGCGCTGGCGCACCGCTTTTCGTCAAGGCTCAATTTGGCGAGCCCCGACGACGCGGCGCGTGTCGAGGCGCATCTTCGCGCCGTCGGTCTGCCCTGGCGCATGGCCGACATTCCAGGCGAACTGCCCGACGCCGAGACGCTGTTCTCCTTCATCACCCAGGACAAGAAGGTGTCGCGCGGCGCGCTGACCTTCATCCTGACGCGCGGCATCGGCCAGGCCTTTATCGCCAGGGATGTGCCGGCCTCGGAAGTGCTGGCTTTCCTCCGGGAGAACCATCCGGGTCGGCAGGAAAGCCGCCCGGGATGAGCCAGGCCGGCTGGATCGCGGCTGCCGTGCTCGCCGGCCTCGGCCTGCTGGGCTTCGTCCTGCGCCGGCACCTGCTCGCCGCCTTCGGCTACGAGCTGCAGCGCATCGAGCCGCAGCGCTCGGCGCGCGAGGAACTGCGCGGCGCCGTCGACGATTTCCGTCGCGACGGCCAGGTGGTGCGCGAGGACCGCGCCCGCATCGGCGGCCTGTTCGACCTCGAGGAGCTCGAAGTGTCGGACGTCATGGTCCACCGCACCAATATGCGCTCGGTCAACGCCGACGACCCGCCCGAAGCGGTGGTTCGCGAGATCCTGCAGAGCCCGCACACCCGCATGCCGTTGTGGAAGGGTTCGCTCGACAACATTGTCGGCGTGCTGCACGCGAAGGATCTGCTGCGCGCGCTGAACGAGGTCGGCAACGATTTTTCCAGGATCGACGTGATGAAGATCGCGTCGAAACCGTGGTTCGTGCCCGACACCACGACGCTTCAGGAGCAGCTCAATGCCTTCCTGCGCCGCAAGGCGCATTTCGCCATCGTCGTCGACGAATATGGCGAGGTCGAAGGGCTGGTGACGCTGGAGGACATCATCGAGGAGATCGTCGGCGAGATCGCCGACGAGCACGACATCGACATCCAGGGTGTCAAGCAGGAGGCCGACGGCTCCGTCGTCGTCGACGGCACGGTGCCGATCCGCGACCTTAATCGGGCGCTCGACTGGAACCTGCCGGACGAGGAAGCCACCACCATCGCCGGCCTTGTCATCCACGAGGCGCAGTCGATCCCGGACGAAAAGCAGGCCTTTACGTTTCACGGCAAGCGCTTCGTCGTCATGAAGCGCGACAAGAACCGTATCGCGCGGCTGAGGATCAAGCCGGCGATGCTTGGAGAATGACAGTGCGCACCTTGTGGCAGCCGTGGCAGTCAGGCGTTGATGAAGATCGATCGGCGAAGCCTGCTTCTGGCGTCGATGGCGGCGCTGCTGCCGGGACAGGCTGCGGCGGCATTGCGGCTGCGTTCGCCGTCGCCCGAAACCTTCCACTATGGGCCGGCCAAGCTCGACATTTATTCCCGCGACGGCGCAAGCGGCCTGCCGGTCGTCTTTTTCGTCCATGGCGGCGCCTGGCGAGTCGGCAACCGCGGCAACGTCAATGCCAAGCCGCAATTCCTGCTCGACAATGGCTTCTGCTTCGTCTCGATCGACTACCGGATGCTGCCCAAGGCCGACGTCGCCACCCAGGCGGCAGATGTCGAACTGGCCTATCGTTACGTCCGCGCCAACATCGCCAGGCATGGCGGCGATCCGGACCGGATCGTCGCCATGGGCCATTCGGCCGGCTGCCATCTCGTCACATTGACCGGGCTGCGCGGCGGCCTGCCCGGCGTCGCGGCGCTGGTTCTCGACGACACCAGGGCCTACGATCTGGAGGCGCTGGCCAGAAGCGGCGGCATGGCAGGGGTCTATGCCCGCGCCTTTCCCGATCCGGCGCAGTGGCGCGCGCTGTCGCCTGTCACCTACGTCGAAGGCCGCAAGCACCCGCCGACCTTCATCGCCCATTCGCGCGCGAAAGCCCGCGCGGCGGATGCGCAGGCCTTCGCCGGGCGTCTGCGCGCCACCGGAACCAGGGTCACGCTGTTCGACGGCAGCGCCTATTCGCACATGTCGATCAATCGCGACTTCGGCACCGAGGGCGATGCATTGACCGCCGCGGTGATGGCTTTCCTGAGGGCGAGCCTCGGCTGAAATTACCAGCGGGTCTTTTCGCCGGGCGCCGCCGGCTCGATCGCCAGGGCGTGCACGCCGGATTTCAATTCCTCGGCCAGCAATGTGTTGACGGCGCGGTGACGTTCGACGCGGCTCATGCCGGCAAAGGCTGGCGCGACGATGCGGACGCGAAAATGCGTCTCGCCGGTGCCGTCGAAGGTGGCGTGATGGCCGGAATCCACATGATGATGCCCGGCATGGAGATGGCTTTCGTTGATGACGGCCAGCCGTTCCGGCGAAAACGCCTTTTTCAGCTTGTCTTCCATCGTTGCCTGTATGGACATCGCCGCTTCCCTTCACCACATCTATGTCATCGCACAAAATTCGCAATTCGCCGGTTTTATGCCGCGATTCAGCGGTTAGGGCGATCATCGCGAAAATGTCAATTCTTGTTTCGCATCCGCGAACAGCCCATAAATGGGTGAGATGAAGCCGTACCCAAAATATTTCGAGAAGATTCGTATCCGCCCGGAGAAGGACGCGGAGCTGAAGTCGCGTTCGCCGATCTGCCAGTGGGATGGCTGCAAGGAGGCCGGTACCCACCGTGCCCCGGTCGGACGGATGAAGGAAGGCGAGTATTTCCAGTTCTGCTTCGACCATGTGCGCGAGTACAACAAAGGCTTCAATTATTTCTCGGGCGTTCCCGACACCGAGATCGCCCGCTTCCAGAAGGAAGCCATGACCGGCCACCGGCCGACCTGGAAAATGGGCGTCAACGGCGCATCGACCCGCTCCTCGCCGGACTTTGCCCAGGCGCGCTCCGGTCGCGCCGGCTACTACAATCGCATGCGCGATCCGTTCGACCTGTTCAAAGGCCCGAAGGACCCGCGCGAAGCACGCGAGCGCAAGGCCAAGCCGCTTGAGGCCAAGGCACTGGAAACGCTTGGCCTTGATACAAAGGCAACTGGCAAGGATATCAAGGCGCGCTATAAGGAACTTGTGAAACGCCACCATCCGGATGCGAATGGCGGCGACAGAGGTTCGGAAGACCGGTTCCGCGATGTGCTCCAGGCGTATCGCGTGCTCAAGCAGGCAGGTTTGTGCTGAGCGACCTTACGGTTCGTGTCGTTTTCCAACTTTCATAAGGTTGGAAAAGGCTCTAAGACCGCCCCCGAACAAAATCGATTGCCGGCGAAACGCGGCGTTTCGCTTGTGGAGACGTTGATAGAGATGAACAAGGTCGATCGCGACATCGCCAACCTGCCCGACACCACGGTGTCGGTGAAGGAGACATTCGGCTTCGACTCCAAGATGGTGGTGCCGGCCTATGCGGTGACGAGCGAGCATGTCCCCGACATCGACCCGGACTACCTGTTCGACAAGAACACGACCATGGCGATCCTCGCCGGCTTTGCCTACAACCGTCGGGTCATGGTGTCGGGCTATCACGGGACCGGCAAGTCGACGCATATCGAGCAGGTCGCCGCCCGGCTCAACTGGCCTTGCGTGCGCGTCAACCTCGACAGCCATGTCAGCCGTATCGACCTCGTCGGCAAGGACGCCATCGTCGTCAAGGACGGGCTGCAGATCACCGAGTTCCGCGACGGCATCCTGCCCTGGGCCTACCAGCACAATGTCGCGCTGTGCTTCGACGAGTACGATGCCGGCCGCCCGGACGTGATGTTCGTCATCCAGCGCGTGCTGGAATCGTCGGGCAGGCTGACGCTGCTCGACCAGAGCCGGGTGATCCGCCCGCACCCGGCGTTCCGGCTGTTTTCGACCGCCAACACGGTTGGGCTGGGCGACACCACCGGCCTCTATCATGGCACCCAGCAGATCAACCAGGCGCAGATGGACCGCTGGTCGATCGTCACCACGCTGAACTATTTGCCGCACGACAATGAAGTGAACATCGTGCTGGCCAAGGCCAAGCATTACCGCGACGGCAAGGGCAAGGAGATCGTCAACAAGATGGTGCGTGTCGCCGACATGACGCGCTCGGCCTTCATCAACGGCGATCTGTCGACGGTGATGAGCCCGCGTACGGTTATCACCTGGGCCGAGAATGCCGAGATCTTCGGCAATATCGGCATGGCGTTCCGGCTGACCTTCCTCAACAAATGCGACGAGCTCGAACGCTCGCTGGTGGCCGAGTTCTACCAACGCGCCTTTGGCGAGGATCTGCCGGAATCGGCTGCCAATGTGGTGCTGGGCTAAGCAGAGTCTCGATGGCGGGTCCGGGCGACAATACGCGAAACAAATCCAAGACCGGCGCTGAGAACGACAGCTTCAAGCGCGCGGTTACCGTCTGCATGCGCGCCATCGCCGGCGACAAGGATCTCGAGGTCGGCTTCGCCAAGGATCGGCCGGCACTGGCCGGCAGCCGCGCCCGGCTGCCGGAACTGCCGAAGAAGGCATCGAAGGCGGACATCGCCATCACCCGCGGGCTCGGCGATTCCATGGCGCTGAAGCGCGCCTGCCACGATGCGCGCATCCACACCAGGCTGGCCCCGGAAGGCAAACAGGCCCGCGCCATCTATGACGCGGTAGAGCAGGCCCGGGTGGAGGCGATCGGCAGCCGCGCCATGCAGGGCGTCGCCGACAATATCGGCTCGATGCTCGAGGACAAATACGCCAGGGCCAACCTCGTCGACGTCAAGGACAAGGCCGACGCGCCGATCGAGGAAGCGCTGGCGCTGATGGTGCGCGAAAAGCTGACCGGCCGCACTGTGCCGAAGAGCGGCGAACGGCTGGTCGATCTCTGGCGCCCCTGGGTCGAGGAAAAAGCCAGTGCCGATCTGGACGGGCTGTCGGCAAAGCTCGACGACCAGCAGGCGTTCGCCCGCGTCGTGCGCGAGATGCTCGCCTCCATGGAAATGGCGGAGGAGCTCGGCGACGACCAGGAGACGGAAGACTCCGAGGACAACGACGAAAACCAGCCGCAAGGCGAGGAGCAGAGCGAGGAGGGCGGCGAAGACGATTCGGGCTCCGAGCAGTCGCAGTCCGAGGATACCGAGGCATCGTCGGACGACGAGCAATCGGCCGAGACGGAAGCCTCCGACGCCACCGCCGAGGATCTCTCCGACGACGACGACGCCGATGCGGAGACGCCCGGCGAGGCGCGCCGCAACGACAATCCCTTCACCAATCTGCCGAAAGAGATCGACTACAAGGTCTTCACCACGGCCTTCGACGAGACCGTTGGTGCAGAGGAACTGTGCGAGGAGGAGGAGCTCGACCGGCTGCGCGCCTTCCTCGACAAGCAGCTCGCCAACCTTTCCGGCGTCGTCGGGCGGCTGGCCAACCGGCTGCAGCGCCGCCTGATGGCGCAGCAGAACCGCTCCTGGGATTTCGACCTCGAAGAAGGCTATCTCGATCCGGCACGGCTGGTGCGCGTCGTCATCGACCCGATGCAGCCGCTGTCCTTCAAGCAGGAGCGCGATACCAAATTCCGCGACACGGTGGTGTCGCTGGTGCTCGACAATTCGGGTTCAATGCGCGGCCGGCCGATCACGGTCGCCGCGACCTGCGCCGACATCCTGGCGCGCACGCTGGAACGCTGCGGCGTCTCGGTCGAAATCCTCGGCTTCACCACCCGCGCCTGGAAGGGCGGGCAGGCGCGCGAGAAATGGCTGAAGGAAGGCAAACCGCCGAACCCCGGCCGGCTCAACGATCTGCGCCACATCATCTACAAATCCGCCGACCATCCGTGGCGGCGGGCGCGCCGCAATCTCGGCCTGATGATGCGCGAGGGCCTGCTCAAGGAAAACATCGACGGCGAGGCGCTGCTGTGGGCGCACAACCGGCTGATCGCGCGGCCGGAGCAGCGCAAGATCCTGATGATGATCTCCGACGGGGCGCCGGTCGACGATTCGACGCTGTCGGTCAACCCCGGCAATTATCTCGAGCGGCATCTGCGGGCCATCATCGAACTCATCGAGACGCGCTCTCCGGTCGAGCTTTTGGCCATCGGCATCGGCCACGACGTCACCCGCTACTATCGCCGCGCCGTCACCATCGTCGATGCCGAAGAACTGGCCGGCGCCATGACCGAGCAGCTGGCCTCGCTGTTCGCCGAGGAAACCGTGCGGGACACGCGGCGCGGCGGCATGCGGCACGCCGGATGATTTTTTCCCGCGGCGGCTTTTGGCAGAAGCTTTTGGCCGCCAGTGCGTTGTTAGGCATCAGTTTGGCGCCGGCTATCGCTGCCGGCCTGGCCTCGGTCGAGCCGGCCGAAATCTCGGCACGGCCGATCAGCGAATTCCATATCGGCCGGCCGGACAAACAGTTCGGGCCGCTCGAATTCGTCGGCGGGCTCGAAATGACCTCGTCGACGCGCGATTTCGGCGCGCTGTCGGCGCTTCGGTTCCTCAAGCCCGGCAGCGATTTCATCGGCGTTGCCGACACCGGCTTCTGGTTCTTCGGCACCCTCGTCCACGATGCCGAGAAGCGGCCTTCCGGCATCCAGAATTTTCGCATGCAGCAGATGGTCGATGCGGCCGGCCAGCCGATCGACGCGAAATGGGCGGTCGATGCCGAAGGCCTCGCGGTCAAGGACGGTATTGCCACGGTCGGTTTCGAGGGCGATCACCGTATCGCAGAGTTCAAGATCGATCCGGACGGCATGAAGGTGCCGTTCAGGCAATTGGACTTCCTGATCCCAGCCTGGGAACTTCGCCGCAATCGCGGCTTTGAGACCGTCACCCGCGCCAGTCCCAACGGGCAGCACGCGGGCGGACTGGTCGTGGTGTCGGAAAAGAGCCTCGACAAGGCCGGCAACATCTTTGCCGCGATCATCGAAGGGCCGCACAAGGGCGTCTTCACCGTCAAGCGCAATGGCGATTTCGACATCACCGACGGCGCCTTCCTGCCGGACGGCGACCTGTTGCTTCTGGAGCGCAGTTTTTCGATGGCCGGCGGCGTCAAGATGCGGCTGCGGCGCATCTATGGCGAAAGCGTCGAGAAGGGCGCCGTCGCCGACGGGCCGGTGCTGCTCGAAGCCGACATGGGCTACCAGATCGACAACATGGAAGCGCTCGACGTCTGGACCCGCGACGATGGCGCGCTGATCGTGTCGCTGATGTCCGATGACAACCACTCGATCCTGCAGCGCAATCTTTACCTGGAATTTGTGCTGCACGAGGATTGACGCGCGACAGGCCTGCTGGCCGACAGCATCGCTGGCATTTCCGCGCCGTTTTGCAGCGCAGGCAATTTCCCCTGGCAATGACCCGCGTCGCGGGTTTTCCAGCCGGCTCTCACCATCCGAAAAAATACTTTAGTCGTGACTTGACAATTTGCGTCATCGGCGAAATACTCAAGTCCATGCTTAAGTATTCCGAGATCGACAGTATCCTGCGGGCTCTTGCCGAGCCGACGCGCCGGGCAATCCTGGAAAGGCTGAGCCGCGGGCCAGCCACCGTCAGCCAGTTGGCGGAGCCGTTCGGCATGACCTTCGCTGCCGTACTCCAGCATCTCCAGGCGCTGGAAGCGTGCGGGCTGATCCGCAGCGAGAAGGTCGGACGCGTGCGCACCTGCCGGATCGAGCCCGGCGGGCTAGCCCCGCTCGCCGACTGGATCGCCGCGCGCCGTACACCGGCCGAACGCCAGCTCGACCGTCTCGGCCAGATCCTGGCGGAGACTGACCAACCGGACGCAACACCCCACGACCAGGAAAAGGACGAAAAGAAATGAACCAGATTGCCCCCGTGAACGACCAGTCCGTCATCCATTCAAGCTTCACGATCGAGCGGACCTACCCGCAATCGCGCGAACGCGTCTTCCTCGCCTTTGCCGACAAGGCGACGGTGCGGCGTTGGCGCGTCGAAGGCGACGGCTTCACCATCGCCGAATTCACCTTCGATTTCCGTGTCGGCGGCAGCGAGGTTTCGCGGTTCAGCTACCAGGGCGGCCCGGAGATCAGGCTCGATGCGCAGTTCCAGGACATCGTCCCTGACCGGCGCATCGTATTTTCATACCGGATGGCGGTCGGGCCGCAGCCGCTGTCGGCGTCGCTCACCACGGTCGAGCTTGCACCTTCCGGCGAGGGCACCCGCCTGACCTATACCGAACAGGGTGCGTTCTTCGATGGCGTCGATTCAGCGCAAGGGCGCGAGGAGGGCACACGCGGGCTGCTGCAGGCGCTCGCCGCCGAGCTTCAGAAGGCGAAGTAGAGGTTCGCGGGTGTACCGGGCGGCGTCCACCAAGGCCCGCCCGGATTGCGAGATGGCCTATTGCCCCTTGCTCGCGAACCAGACGATGTGACGGACGCCGCGCTTGCCGTGAGCCCGCACCTTGACCTCCTCGACCGTGAAGCCGGCCTTCTTGAGCCTTCGGGTGAAACCTGCGTCAGGGCCCTGCGACCAGACCGCCAGCACACCGCCGGGCTTGAGAGCTGCTCTCGCGCTGATCAGGCCGGCTGCGCTGTAGAGCGCATCGTTGGCCTTGTAGACGATGCCCTCGGGGCCGTTGTCGACATCGAGCAGGATCGCGTCCCAGGTCGATGCTTGCGAACGGATGAGCTGACCGACATCGGTCTCACGAATGCTGACGCGCCGGTCGTCAAGGCAGCCGCCGAACAGCTCGGCCATCGGGCCGCGGGCCCAAATCACGACTGCCGGCACCAGTTCGGCAACGGCGACCTGCGCATCGTCGCCGAGCTCGGCCAGCGCCGCGCGCAAGGTAAAGCCCATGCCGAGGCCGCCGATCAGGATGTTCGGGGTCCGGCGGCCGGCAATCCTTTGGCAGGACAGTTTCGCCAGCGCCTCTTCGGAACCGCTGAGCCGGCTGTTCATCAGCTCGTTGGCGCCAAGCATGATCGAGAATTCGCCGCCGCGCCGCTTCAGGCGGAGTTCCTGTCCGCCGTCAGGCGTTTTTGCCGAGTCCAGTTGAAGCCAGGGGATCATGCTCGATAGTCTTTGAGCATGATCTTGTCCGAAAACCGGTTCCCACTTTTCGCTAACGCGGACCTTTGGTTCGGGATCATGCTGCCAGTGCCGGTTGGCTCCAGCGGGCGGCAAGCAGCCGGTAGGGGATCAGCGCCACCACCGCTATGACCAGCTTGACGCCGAGATCGCCGAGCGCCCAGGAAATCCAGCGCATCGTCTCGACCGGCAGCACGCCCATCAGCGGCGCGGTTTCCAGCGCAAAGCCGTCGTTGGGCCCGGCGAAGGCGAACGCCGCCGCGAAGGCGACGGTGAAAAACACCACCGTATCGAAAACGGAGCCGACCAGCGTGCCGACGATCGGCGCGCGCCACCAGCTCTGCCGGCGCAGCCGGTTGAATACGGTGACGTCGAGCAACTGCGCGGTGAGGAAGGCGGCGCCCGAGGCAGCGGCAATGCGCACCAGCCGGTCGGCGGCGGTCTCGAATTCGATCAGGCCGTGGCGAAACAGCAGCGGTGGGATGACGATCGAGCAGATCACCGCTGTCATGAAGCCGACAAAGACGATCCTGCGCGCCACCGCCGGCCCATAGCGGCGGTTGGCGAGATCGGTGACCAGGAAGGAGAACGGATAGGTGAAGGCGCCCCAGGTCAGGATGTCGGCCAGCGACAGCCCGCCGATTGAACCTTGCATCGGGAACTGCACGAGGATGTTCGAGGCCACGACGACGAGCGCCATGGCCGCCACGAAGGGCAGGTACCGCGAGAGGAAAATCATTTTTTTATCCTGGGTAATGGAACCAGCGGAACGCGATCCGGAGTTCGGACCACGCCCTGGAAGGCGGCTGCCGCCGAAAAACTCAGGCGGCCGGCTGCTCGGCGATCTTCTTGGCGATCTGCTTCTTCAACAGGCGGGCGCGCTGCGACAATTCCTTGGCATCGGCCTTGGCCAGGAAGGCGTCGAGGCCGCCGCGATGCTCGACCGAACGCAATGCGTTGGCCGAAATGCGCAGGCGCACGTTCTGGTTCAGCGCTTCCGAGATCAGCGTCACATTGACGAGATTGGGCAGGAAGCGACGCTTGGTCTTGTTGTTGGCGTGGCTCACATTGTTGCCGGACATGACTGCCTTGGCAGTGAGTTCGCAGGTGCGGGACATGGTTCTAACCTTCGGTTCTCGGTCCTGGCCAAACATTCGACCCGCGCCGGGTGGCGCGCGGTTTCGGTCAGGCGGCCTCATGGAAAAAGTTGGCGTTCCATAGTTGCATTTCGCCGAGGCGTCAAGCTTGGGGTTGGTTAGTGCCAAGGGAATCAATCAAAAGATGACCGATGCCGGCGCTGCCCCTCATCCGCCTGCCGGCACCTTCCCCCGTATAGTGACGGGGAGAAGGGGCTGGGCCGCAGGCTCGGCGCTTTCTGCAACTCCGCAAATTGGCGAAACCGTTTGCAAGGCGACCTTCTCCCCGTCCCTATACGGGGAGAAGTGCCCGGCAGGGCGATGAGGGGCTGCGCAAACCTGTCGCGATTTTCCAGGTGGCCACATTTTGTTCTTGCTTTGTGCCGGCAGCTATGCTACTAATTTCGGTATGGTGCTAATTGGCTCCAACGACCCGCCCGTCGAGGCGGGTTTTTTATTTCTGGCCCTGGACCCTCCCCAGCGTTCCCTGCCGACGCCGCCTTTCACATTAAGGCCGGAATTCAGCCTATAAGCGGTCGCACAGGGACATGCCAGACCGGAGCCGCCCGTCCGGTCGACAATCAAGGACCCGCCATGCCTCGTTCTTTCCTCCATGCCCTGGTCGTGCTGTTGGCCGCCGCGTTGCCGACGACGGCTTCGGCCGAGCCGCAATCCTTCACGGGCGAATATTCGGTGTCGTTCCTCGGCCTCTCCGTGGCCAAGGCGAAATTCTCCAGCCATTACGAGGATGACACCTATTCGATCGAGGGCAGCGTTTCCGCCGCCGGGCTCGCCACTTTGTTCGACGATACGCGAGGCACGATCTCGTCGAAGGGCAAGATTTCGGGCAAGCAGTTGCAGCCGCAAGCGTTCCACGCCGACTACACGTCCGGCAAGAAGGCATCGATGATCGACATCCAGTTTGCCAACGGCGTCGTCACCTCGACCAAGGTCGTGCCTGAGCCGAAGAAGCGCAATCCCGAGAATTGGATACCGCTGGTCGGCAGCCATCTCGTATCGGTCCTCGATCCGATGGCCGCCACCGTCATCCATGCCGACAGCCTCGACCAGGTCTGCGGGCGCACGGTGAAGCTCTATGACGGCGAAATGCGTGCCGATCTGAAACTGACCTACGAGTCCAAAGGGTCGATCTCGGTGGCCGGCTACAAGGGCGATACGGTCACCTGCAGGCTGGGCTTCGAGCCGGTGGCCGGCTACCGCAAGAACCGCAAGGCGCTGAATTACCTGAAGAAACGCAGCCGCATCATGGTGACGTTTGCACCGGTCGGCCAAAGCGGCGTATATGCGCCGATCCGCGCCACGGTCAGCACGCAAATCGGCCCGTTGACGATCAGCGCGGAGCGGTTCGAAGCAAACGAATAGGCGTGATGGTGCGCCGCCAACGATGGGCAGGGGGCGACGGGTATGGCGCGCGCAACACTGATCGGCTTCTCCGCGGTCGCCATGTGGGCGCTGCTGGCGCTGCTTACGGATGCTTCGGGCGCCGTGCCGCCGTTCCTGCTTTCGGCAATCACCTTCACGATCGGCACTTGCGTCGGGCTGTTTGCCCGGCTGTTCATGCCGGCAGCCGATGGCGCCGCGAAGATACCGCGCCAGGTCGAAATACCACGCAAAGTCTGGGTGATCGGCATTGCCGGCCTGTTCGGCTACCACTTCTTCTACTTCACCGCGCTGCGCAATGCGCCGGCCGTCGAGGCCAGCCTGATCGCCTATCTGTGGCCGCTGCTGATCGTGCTGGGGTCGGCGCTGATGCCGGGCGAGCGGTTGGCCTGGAACCACGTCGCCGGCGCGCTGCTCGGCCTTGCCGGCACGGTCCTGATCGTCACCAAGGGCGGCGGCGGGCTTGCCTTCGATGCGCGTTATGCCTTCGGCTATGCAATGGCCGGCGTCTGCGCGGTGCTGTGGTCGTCCTATTCGCTGTTGTCGCGGCGCTTCCCGTCGGTGCCGACCAGCATCGTCACCTGGTTCTGCGCCGCCACCGCGGCGCTTTCGCTGGTCTGCCATCTGTTGCTGGAAGAGACGGTGCTGCCCAACGGCGCCGGCCAGTGGCTGGCCGTGCTCGGCCTCGGTCTGATGCCGGTGGGGGCGGCGTTCTATGCCTGGGACATCGGCGTCAAGCGCGGCAACATCCAGGTGCTGGCGGCGGCGAGCTATGCCGCGCCGCTGCTGTCCACCCTGGTGCTGATCGCCGCCGGCTTCGCCGAGCCGTCATGGCGCATCCTCGCCGCCTGCGTGCTGATCACCGGCGGCGCGGCACTGGCGGCGAAATCGCTGTTCCTGCGCAAGAGGGCCACGAGCGAGGCAAACGCATGATGCCGTTTCCCGGCGGCATCGATGCCAATGCCAATGCGACGCTGGTATTTTCGCTGGCGGCGGCGGTGATTTACGCGTTCAGCCTCGGCAT
This sequence comes from Mesorhizobium sp. M0898, assembly GCF_040319695.1. NCBI lineage: Bacteria > Pseudomonadati > Pseudomonadota > Alphaproteobacteria > Hyphomicrobiales > Phyllobacteriaceae > Mesorhizobium > Mesorhizobium sp. M0898. Next base: position 22,630 of record NZ_JAMYOE010000014.1, read on the forward strand.
GCCGCCGCGCCTTTCGCGGTCGGCGGCAAGGACATTGCCGGTGGCGATGCTGGCGGTGCTGGTCGCGCAGCAGGGCGGCCCATGGCTGCTCGTCGCCGCGCTGGGCGTCAGTGCCGTCGGCGACGCCTTCCTGTCGCGCGACGGCGAGAAGGCATTTCTTGGCGGCACGGCCAGTTTTCTTGCCGCGCATGTGCTTTACGTCGTGCTGTTCCTGCGCGCCGGCAGCGGCCTCGGGCTGCTCTCGGCCGAACCGTGGCGAGGAATTATTGCCCTGGCGATGGCCGTGTTGGCGCTGGCGATGATTTTCGCGCTCTGGCGCCGCACCGGCCCGGCCTTGCGTTTGCCGATTGGCATCCATGCCGCGGCGCTGCTTGGCATGGGCATTGCGGCGCTCACCCTGAACAGCGTCTGGGTCGTCGGCGGCGTCATCCTGCTCATGCTGTCCGACGGGCTGCACGCCGCGGAAAAGTTCCTGCTGCCCGCCATCTCGGCGCACCGCATTTGGGTGCGCCATGGGGTCTGGGCGCTGTATTATGCCGGCCAGCTGGCGATCACGCTGGGTTTGCTGCTGGGCTAGGTGCCTAGGGCGTTCCCGGCAGCCAGCCTGGTTCGGCGAGTTCGAAGGCGGAGAAATCGAAACCCGGCGCCACGGTGCAGCCGACCAGGGTCCATTCGCCGAGGCTGCGTGCCGACTGCCACCAGCCTGCCGGCACGACGATCTGCGGCCGCTCGCCCGCGGCAAGCGCCGTACCGAGGACCTCCTCGATGACGGGACCGCCTTCTCGGTGTATCGACAGCGCCAGCGGCGCACCGTCATAGAAATGCCAGACCTCGGCCGCGTCCCTGACCCGGTGCCAGGCCGACAATTGGTCCTTCTCGAGGAGGAAATAGATCGCCGTCGAATGCCCGCGCGTGCCTGCCGTGCCGTCGCGAAAGGTCTCGGCATACCAGCCGCCTTCCGGATGCGGCTTCAGGCCGAGCAGGGCGATGATTTCGGCGGAACTGGTCATGACCCTAGCTCCTGGCGCCGCTCAGAAATTGTCCTTGCGCTTGCGGATCTCGGCGAACACTTGGGCGTCGGAGGCCTTCTCCAGGCCGAGATGCCTGCGGATCGCCGGATCGTGCCAGCGCAGGAACGGATTGGTCGACAGTTCCTCGCCGATCGTCGTCGGCAGCGTCGGCTTGCCGTCGGCGCGCAGCGCCTCGACCTTGGCGGCACGCTCTTTCAGCGCCGAATTGGTCGGGTCGACGGTGAGCGCGAAACGGGCATTGGCCAGCGTATACTCATGGCCGCAATAGACGACCGTCTCGGCCGGCAGCGCCGCGAGCTTCTTCAGGGATTCGTACATCACCGGCGGCTTGCATTCGAGCAGCCGCCCACAGCCGAGCGCAAACAGCGTGTCGGCGGCGAATGCTACTTTCGACGCCGGCAGATGATAGGTGACATGGCCGGCGGTATGGCCGGGTGTGGCGATGACCTCGATCCGCTCGTCGCCGAGATGGACGACCGAGCCTTGCTCGACAGTTTCGTCGATGCCGGGAATCTTTGCCTTTTCGGCTTCCGGCCCGACAATGCGCAGCTTGAAGCGCTCCTTCAGCGCCAGATTGGCCTCGACGTGGTCGAGATGGTGGTGAGTGGTCAGGATCATCGTCGGGGTCCAGCCGGTGCGCTTGATCGCCGCCAGGATGGGCGCCTCCTCGGGCGCATCGATGAGCGCCGTCTGACCGCTTTTCGGGTCATGCACCAGCACGCCGAAATTGTCGCTGCGGCACATGAATTGTTCGATCTCGACCGGCATCGCATCTCTCCCTTTATTGCCGCAGACATAGGGCGCCCGCCAGCCGATGTCATCTGCCTTTGTTGAACTTGGACTGCTTCGAAGCTACCGTTCCGCGCATGCATTCAGACATTGTCGATCTCCGTTCGTTTTATTCAACCACGCTCGGCCGCCTGGCCGAACGCTCGATCACCATGGCGCTGTCCTCGATATGGGCCGTCGTGCCCAACGAGCGGCTGGTCGGCCTCGGCTACACCTTGCCGTGGCTGGAACGCTTCGGCAGCGATGCCGAGCGTGTCTTTGCCTTCATGCCGGCAACACAGGGCGCGGTGGTCTGGCCGGCGACCGGGCCGACGGCGACCGCGCTGGTCTTCGATGAGGAACTGCCGCTGGTCGATTCCTGCATCGACCGCATGCTGCTCGTCCATTCGCTCGAACATGTCGAGAACCCGCGCGAGACGCTGAACGAGATCTGGCGGGTGCTGTCGCCGGCCGGCCGTGTCGTCATCGTCGTGCCCAACCGGCGCGGTGTCTGGGCACGCTTCGAGCATACGCCTTTCGGCAATGGCCGACCGTTCTCGCGCGGCCAGCTGACCGAATTGCTGCGCGAAGCGAATTTCACGCCGGCGGCGTGGTCCGATGCGCTGTTCTTCCCGCCGTCGCCGCGACGTTTCATGATGCAGTTCCATAACGTGCTGGAACGCGCCGGCCGGCGCTTCTGGCCGATCTTTTCGGGCGTTATCGTCGTCGAGGCGCAGAAGCGGCTCTATCAAGGCGTGCCGGTTGCCCAGCGCGCGTCCCGCCGCGTCTTCGTGCCGGTTCTCTCGCCGCATGGCGCGCCGACGCTTGGCCGGCTGTCGCGGGCCGAACACCCGGCACCGCCAGGATGACGCGTTCGTGATCCGAGACGTGCTTTTTCACGCCTATCTGACGATATCAGGTTTGCTGTCCGATTGAAGGCCGTGCGGCCGATCCCTATGACCGGTTTGGCATTGCTCCGAATGCAAGGATTTAACCGATGGATGATCGTCCGGATGTCGAGGCCAGCGCCCAGAAGCTTGCCACGTCGATCGAAGCCAGCAGCCTGCGTGAGCAGCTGGCAACAATCAAATTGGCACTGACCAGCTCGCCAGTGCGAAAACAATTGCTTTGGGCAGCGATCGGCATCGTCGCCGTCATCGTGGCGAGCTCAATCGGGCAGGTTCTGCTCAATCGCTGGAACCAGCCTTTCTACGACGCGCTTGCGCGGCGCGACATGCCGGCTTTCCTGCATCAGCTTCTGGTCTTTGCCGGCATCGCCGGCGGGCTTGTGGTGCTCAATGTCGGCCAGACCTGGCTCGACCAGATGCTCCGCCTGAAGCTGCGCGAGGCGCTGACGCTCGACCTGATCGACGAATGGATGCGGCCGGCGCGTGCCTTCCGGCTGACCCATGCCGGCGCCATCGGCGTCAATCCCGACCAGCGCCTGCAGCAGGATGCCGGGCATCTCTCCGATCTTTCCACCGGTCTTGGCATCGGCCTGCTGCAGTCCTGCATCCTGCTTGCCTCGTTCGTTGGGGTCCTGTGGTCGCTGTCTTCCGGCTTCGTCTTCCACATAGGCGGCCATTTGCTGGCCATACCCGGCTACATGGTCTGGGCGGCGATCCTTTATGCTGGCACCGCCTCCTGGTTGAGCTGGCTGGTCGGGCGACCGTTGATCCGCTTCAACAACGATCGCTATACGCGTGAAGCGGAGCTGCGCTCCTCGGTGGTTCGCGTCAACGAGAATGTCGATGCCATCGCGCTGGCGCACGGCGAGGCCGATGCCAGGCGCCGGCTCGAATTCGATCTCGGCATGGTGCTGGGCGCCATGCGGCGCATCTACAGCGCCCAGATCAATCTTTCCTGGGTTACCGACACCTATGGCTGGATCACTGTCGTCGCACCGATCCTGGTCGCCTCACCGGTCTATTTCGCCGGCGATATCAGCTTTGGCGGCCTGATGATGGCCGTCGGCGCTTTCAACCAGGTCCATTCGTCGCTGCGCTGGTTCATCAACAATATCGGCGGCATCGCCGATTGGCGCGCTACGCTGATGCGGGTCGCCGACTTTCGCATCGCGCTTGGCGACACCGACGCGCTGCACCATACGGAAAGGCGCATTTCGTTCGGCGAAAACCCGGACGGCAGCCTGACCTTCGAGAAACTCGAGGTCGCCTCGCCGGAGGGATGCACCAAGCTTGCCGAGCCGCATGTCGAAATCCGCGCCGGCGACCGGGTCATGATCACCGGAGATCCGGGCGCCGGCAAGACGCTGTTCTTCCGGGCCATTGCCGGTCTGTGGCCATGGGGCAGCGGACGGATCGGCATGCCGGCCGGAGAAGCGCCGATCTTTGTTCCGCGTACCCCCTATTTCCCGCTCGGCAAGCTGCGCGAGGTGCTCAACCATTCAGACGGCGCGGCGGAGGCGAGCGATGCCGAGATCTCGGAGGTGCTGGCCGATGTCGGGCTGCAACGCCTGTCGTCCTCGCTCGATCGCTCGGCGCGCTGGGAGCGTGAGCTCAGCGACGACGAGCAGCGTCTGCTGGCCTTTGCCAGGCTGGCCTTGCGACGGCCGAAATGGGTGATCATCGACGAGGCGCTGGACGCGTTCGACGGCCCAACGCTGAGGCAAGTGCTGTCGATGCTGGAGAAGCGCCTTCCCGACGCCGCGATCCTCAATATCGGCCGCGGCCAGCACAATGCCCGCTTCTTCCGGCGGGCGTTGACCATCGTCAAGGATGCCGGCCAGCCGCCACTCAAGCCGGCCCGTATCAGGGCAGGTGCCATCGAACCGCCCCCGGTTGTCGTTTCGGCTGGCCGAAAGAAATAGAAGGCAAGCTTTATTTCGCCGCGATCGCGGCGAAAAACTGTCGCGATCGTTTCAGATGGGAACGTTCCGATCGGCCATGCTTGACGCTCTCGCCCTGCTCGCCTGCCTTGCCTGCACCCCGGCGGCACCTGCGGCCGCACCGGCCAATGCAATTGCCGTCGATGTCGAGCTGGTGCTGGCCGTCGACATCTCGCAGTCGATGGATGAAAGGGAGTTTGCCCTGCAGCGCGCCGGCTATGTCGCGGCGCTGCGCCACCCCGACTTCATCAACGCCGTGCGTGCCGGCACCTTCGGCCGCATCGCCATCGCCTATTTCGAATGGGCCGGCACCATCCGCGACGATGCGGTCATTGCCTGGCAGGTCGTCGACAGCAAGGAGAGCGCCAACGCTTTCGCCGACAAGATCGCGGCCCGCCCGTTCAGGAGCTTTCGCGGCACCTCGATTTCCGGTGCTGTGGCTTTCGGTGCCGAGCTTTTCAACGGCACGGCCTTCACCGGCAAACGCCGCGTCATCGACGTCTCGGGGGACGGCCCAAACAACACCGGCTTGCCGGTCACAACGGCACGCGATGCGGCGCTGGCGAAGGGCATCGTCATCAACGGGCTGCCGATCCTGGTCAGCCCGTCACCCACCTTCAGCCATCTCGACCGGTACTATGCCGAATGCGTCACCGGCGGGCCGGGCTCGTTCGTGCTGCCGATCTATGCTGCTTCCGAATTCGCCACCGCCACTCGCCGCAAACTGATCCTCGAGGTCAGCAGCGCCGAGTATCCCAAGGTGGATCCGAGGACGATCCGCATCGACGCACCGATCGACTGCCTGCAAGGCGAGCGCGACCGAAGGTTTTTCTCGGACCCATATTTCCCGGAACTCGACCGATAAGGCTGGCCCAGGGGTAGCTAGGCTGGTGGCAGGCCGAAGGCCGGGAACAGAGATGGCCCGAGCGGCCCTATGAAGATCGTCAAGGAAGCGATCCCGCCCTCGGCTGCGTCGAACACATGCAGGGAATGGGCCCGCCATTCAGGGCCATCGTGGCTGCGGGAATAAACCCCGACCGCCGGCTGGGCATTGGCGCGGGTAGCCAGCGTGCGGAAGCCGCCAAACCTCGGCCAGACGGTCTCGAAGAAACCGCGGATCGCTTCGCGGCCTTGATACCATTCGCGCCAAGGCGGCATGGTGTAGATGGCGTCCTCACGCAGCAGCTCGATCAAGCTGTCGAGATTGGCGGCCTGCCAGGCCTGCATGTAGCGTTCGAGCAGCAGGCCTTCTTCGGGGCTGGGCCGTGATCGGCTGGCAGGCCGTCCCTGAGGATAGCGCGCCGCCAGCGTTGCGCGGGCCCGTTGCAACGCGCTGTTGATCGAAGCCGTCGATCCGCCCAGCAAACGCGCCGTCTCGACAGCCGACCATCCGAGGACGTCGGCAAGCAGCAGCGCGGCGCGCTGCCGAGGCGGCAGATCCTGGATCGCCGCGACGAAGGCGAGCTGGACGGCCTCGCGGCTCTCGTAACGGGCTTCCGGACCTGGCTCGCTGCCGGCAACGTCTGGAAGCTCGGCGTCGGGGTAGGGCTCCAGCCAGGCGATGTCGGCTACCGGCCCGCCTATGGCCGCCCCGTGCGAGGGCGGCCGTCCGGGTTCCCAGAGAATGCGACGCGCCCTCGACCTCGCCTTGATGGCGTTGAGGCAAGCGTTGGTCGCGATCATGTAGAGCCAACCGCGAACCGAACCTCGCCCGTCGAACTCCGATCTTGCGCGCCAGGCGCGAAGCAACGTGTCCTGGACGAGGTCGTCGGCCTCGTGCAGCGAACCCATCATGCGATAACAATGCAGCTTGAGCTCGCGGCGATGCGCGGCCGTGACCTTCTCGAAGGCCAGCCGATCGAGGATCGGCTGGGGTGCTGGCTGCAGAGGTGGTTGACCGTTTGTCATGTGGCTTGTGCGGTTACGAGCGAGCGTTGCATTACGCGCCCCTCAGGCGGCCGGGGCAAGCCCGCTACCGCTCACCATGAAGGAACTGCCTTGCGGTTGGCCGGTGGCGAGTGCGACCACCGCCCGTCCGACATCGGCCGGCGTTTGCATGTCGGTCATGGCGGCGATGAAGTCCGCCGGCTGGATGCCCATATAGGCCGCTATGCTGTCGACGCCGGCCTTGCCCACGCCGGTTTCCGGCATGATGCGCATCGGCGCGAGCGCCATGAAGCGCAGGCCGAGGCCAAGCCGGTCGGCCTCCTTCTGGCTATGACCGGCCAGGAACATCTGCATGCGTTTTGCGCCGGCATAGCCGCCGGCGTTCGGTGGTCCGCCGGTCAAGGCCGCGCCGCTGGAGATCAGAACGATCCGGGTCCCCGGGTTGAGCGGACGCCGCAGAGCGGCCCGGCAAAACAGGAACGACGCCTTGACGTCCGTGTCCCAATTTGCCGAGAACGCCTTCCAGTTCTGTTCATGCACCGGCGCAGAAGGCGCCAGCGCACCTGCGCAGATCACCAGTACGTCCGGCTCAAGCGTGGCGAAGACCTTATCCGGGGCGGAGTCCATCGTAGCATCGGCCGCGAGCGTCTTCACGCCCGAGACCTCCCAGGCAAATTGCGCCAGGGCCTGTTTTCCGCGGGCGACGGCCAGCACCGTCGCTTTCTCCTTGAGGGCGGCCTCCGCGATGGAGCGGCCGACACCACGGCTGCCTCCGACGACGACGACATTCTGATTTTGCAACGATCCCATGGATCACCTCTCTATTCCCGGCCGCCGGACTATCCAGGCGCGCTCATCGATAAGGACAGCGCAGGTGGGTGGAAATCATCGGTGCCAGGCGGAAATATCTTTCAGCTGACGGCAGCGGCGCGTCGGTTTTGTATTCAGTGTCATTACCTCGGGGGTAATCGACCTGTGCGCGACGTCTCGGCAAACTGCTCCCATCAAGCCGGTTGTCCGGCCTTCGACCACAAGGAGTTACGCCATGACCGCCTACGCCGTCGCCCATATGCGCCAGGTCACGCCGGGACCGCAGATCGTCGAGTACCTGCACAAGATCGATGCCACGCTGGAACCGTTTGGCGGCCGCTTCGTGGTGCACGGAGGCGAGGTGGAAGTCGTTGAAAACACCTGGCCGGGCTATCTCATAGTCATCGAGTTTCCCAACCGGCAGCAGGCACGTGCATGGTACGACTCGCCCGCCTATCAGGAGATATTGCCGCTGCGTACCGGCAATTCCCGGTCCGACGTGGTCTTCGTTGATGGCGTCCAGCACCCGCACAAGGCCACGGACGTGCTTGAATAGAGGGAATGATCGGGTACAACCGGCGTCTATGGTGCCGCCATCTATCTGGCGGCACCGAATTTGGATCGCGTCTGCATCGGCAGCTTCACCGCCCCTGCAGCACCTTGATCGCGTTGGACATGTCGCCATGCGACAATGCAGCCAGGTAATCCGAGTAGTTGATCCTGCCGTTCGCGAAGCCGTTCATCAATCGCGTGCAGAACGTGTGTTCCAATCCGGCATCCGGGACGTTCATGAGCGCGGCGAGGTTTGCCCTTTCAACCTTGCCGAACCGCATCTTGAATTTGGTCATGCACCGCTGGATCGCCTGCCGTTTCAGCGCCGGGCTGCCACTCAACGCGACTTGTCCATTCTGGAAATCGGTCTTCGACGTCGTGCATCCGGAAATCAAAGTGGCCGACATCAAAGCTGTTGCTAATACTAACGTCTTCATTGCTTCCCCCAAACCAACCCGTTTGAGACCTGTTAAAGCAACAAAGAATGCCGGGCAACTTCATTGGATTGAAAATTGAAAATATGGTTTCTTGCGCAGGTCTGAGGTTCGTTGCTTCTGCCTGTCAAACCTATCGTTTCAGCAGGAATACCGCTTGCTGGCCGAAAAAGTTCCAGAACCACCAAGGCATGGAGAAGCCGATCCGCTGGCCGTTGGCGTCGAGCGCGGTTGCCTTTTCCACCGTCGCGCCAAGCTCGTCGCACAGATTGACGAAGTCGCGAATGGTGCAGAAATGGATGTTGGGCGTGTCGTACCAGGAATAGGGCAGGTCCTTGGTCACCGGCATGCGGCCGTTGAAGAGCAGCGAAAGGCGCACCCGCCAGTGGCCGAAATTCGGGAATGAGACGATGGCGCGGTTGCCGATCCGGAGCAGTTCGTCGAGCACCAGCTTCGGATTGCGGGTCGCCTGCAAGGTCTGCGACAGAACGACGAAGTCGAAACCCTTGTCGGGATAGAATTGGAGATCCTTGTCGGCATCGCCTTGAATAACCGACAGGCCGCGCGCCACGCATTCGTTGACGCCGCGCTGCGACAGTTCCAGCCCGCGACCGTCGACCTTCTTGGTCTCCTGCAGCAATTCGAGCAGCAGGCCGTCGCCGGAACCGACGTCCAGCACCCGCGACTGCGGCGGGATGAGATCGGCGACGACTTCGAGGTCGACGCGCTGGGCGCGGTTGACGCTCATGCCTTCGGCTCTTGCTCGGCACATGATCCTGATCCGAAAAGTCTGCAACTTTTCGGGGTCATGCGCTGATGCCTGGCGCATGGTCCTGATCCGAACAGCCTGCAACCTTTCGGGGTCATGCGCCAAGCCCTCTTGCCCGGGCGGCCGAGGCGATGAAGCCTTTGATGGCGGCGAACAGTTCGGGCTCGTCGAGCAGGAAGGCGTCGTGGCCGCGGTCGGTCTCGATCTCGACGAACGAGACCGAAGCGCCGGCCGCGTTCAGCGCGTGCACGACCGAGCGGCTCTCCTCGGTCGGGAACAGCCAGTCGCTGGTGAACGAAACCAGGCAGAAGCGCGTCTTGGTGCCGGCGAAGGCATCGGCCAACCGGCCGCCATGGTCGGCGGCGAGATCGAAATAGTCCATCGCCCGTGTCATGTAGAGATAGGAGTTGGCATCGAAGCGATCGACGAAGGTCATGCCCTGATGGCGCAGATAGCTCTCGATCTGGAAGTCGGCATCGAAACCGAAGGTCAGGGCTTCGCGGTCCTGCAGGTTGCGGCCGAACTTGCGGTGCAGCGCTGCTTCCGACAGATAGGTGATGTGGGCGGCCATGCGCGCCACCGCCAGCCCCTTTTCCGGCCGCTTGCCGTGCTCGAAATACTTGCCGCCATGCCAGTCCGGGTCGGCCATCACCGCCTGCCTGCCGACCTCGTGGAAAGCGATGTTCTGCGAGGAATGGCGGGCGCCGGTGGCGATCGGCAGCGCCGAGAAGACGCGCTCCGGATAGCTGGAGGCCCATTGCAGCACCTGCATGCCGCCCATCGAGCCGCCAAGCACGCTGAACAGCTGTTCGATGCCGAAGTGCTCGACCAGCATCAGCTGCGCCCGCACCATGTCGCGGATGGTGATGATCGGCAGGTCGAGCCCGTAGGGCTTGGCGGTGGCGGGATTGGTCGAGGCGGGGCCGGTGGAGCCGAGACAGCCGCCGATGACGTTTGACGAGATGACGAAGAAACGGTCGGTATCGATGATCTTGCCGGGACCGATCAGCACTTCCCACCAGCCCGGCTTGCCGGTCACCGGATTGGTGTTGGCGACATGCTGGTCGCCGGTCAGCGCATGGCAGACGAGGATGGCGTTGGACCGCGCGTCGTTGAGCGTGCCATAGGTCTGGTAGGCGATCTGGAACGGCGACAGCAGCGTGCCGGCGTCGAGCTTGAGCGGCTTGTCGGCGCCGAAACGCAACACCGGGCTCGACGGCTGGTCGGCCTCGTTGTTGGTTTTTCGCGCGCGCAAAGCGACCATCACATCTCCTTGCCCGGCCTTCAGTTGTCCACCGGTCTGGGCAACAAAAAACCGGCCATGCCTTCGCAAAGCCGGTTACAAGATGCAAACGGCCCTTTAGCAAGTTGTTTAACGTGGCTGCAAGCCGACCGGCCAAATCACCACGGAACTGTAGCCGTTCTTCTATGACTCGCGCATGGCTTCGTCAACGGCAAGTTCTTGATCCCGAATTGCCGGCCCCTCGACATTCCGGGCCACGGCTTGTATTTCCGCTGCGGCTTCCGGATGGAGGCACTCTCGACGGATTTCATGAAATGAGCCAGACACCGGATCAGACACGTCCAAAGCCCCGCGCCGGCATCATGGACATCGAAGCCTATGTGCCCGGCAAGAGCGCGGCGCCTGAAGGTGTCGCCAAGGTCCATAAATTGTCGGCGAACGAGAACCCGCTCGGCCCTTCGCCAAAGGCGATAGAGGCCGCGCGTGCGGTCGCCGACAAGCTCGCGGTCTATCCCGACGGCAGCGCCAGGCGCCTGAGGGAAGCCATCGCCGAGGTGCACGGGCTCAACCCGGCGAACATCGTCTGCTCCAACGGCTCCGACGAGATTCTGGGCCTGCTGGCGCAGACCTATCTCGCACCCGGTGACGAAGCCATCATCACCGAACACGGCTTCATGGTCTACAAGATCTACATTCAGTCGGCCGGTGCCGTCCCGGTAACGGTCAAGGAGACCGATGAACGCGCCGACATCGATGCGATCTTCGCCGCGGTGACGCCGGCTACCCGGATCATCTTCCTTGCCAATCCAAACAATCCAACCGGCACCTACGTGCCGTTCCAGGAGGTGCGCCGCCTGCATGCCGGCCTGCCGCGAAACGTGCTTCTGGTGCTGGATGCAGCTTACGCCGAATATGTCCGGCGAAACGATTATGAAGCCGGCGTCGAGTTGGTGGGCAGCGCGGAAAACGTGGTCATGACCCGCACTTTCTCCAAATTGGGCCTAGGCGGGGCGCGGATCGGCTGGATGTATGCGCCAATGCACGTCATCGACGCGATCAACCGCGTGCGCGGGCCTTTCAACGTCAATGCGACGGCAATCGAGGCCGGCATCGCGGCGATCCACGACCGCGCCCATATCGAACGCAGCGTGGCGCACAACGAGACCTGGCTGGCATGGCTGAGCGAGCAACTAAGCGGGCTCGGGCTGCGGGTGACGCCGAGCGTCGGTAATTTCATCCTCATCCACTTTCCCGAGGACAAAAAGCATTCGGCGGCCGCCGCCGACGACTACCTCAGTGCGCGCGGCTACATATTGCGGCGCGTTTCCGGCTACGGTTTTCCGAACGCGCTGCGCATGAGCATCGGCACCGAAGAGGCCAATCGCGGCGTTGTCGCCGCACTCGCGACATTCCTGAAAAGCTAGAACACCATGACCTCACCGATGTTCGGAAAGATCGCACTGGTCGGCATCGGCCTGATCGGCTCGTCGCTGGCCCGCGTCATCCGCCGCGAGGGACTCGCCGGCCAAGTCGCGATTTCGACGCGCAGCGACGCGACGCTGGCACGCGCGAGCCAACTCGGCCTTGGCGACACCTATACGACGGATGCGAAAAAGGCGGTTCGCGATGCTGATCTGGTTATCGTTTCGGTGCCGGTCGGCTCTTCAGGCACGGTCGCCGCAGAGATCGCGCCGGCGCTGAAGAAGGGCGCCATCCTCACCGATGTCGGCTCGACCAAGGCGTCGGTGATCGCGCAGATGCAGCCGCACGTGCCTGTTGGCGTGCACTTCATCCCCGGCCATCCTTTGGCCGGCACCGAAAAATCGGGACCGGACGCCGGTTTTGCCGAACTGTTCGAGAACCGCTGGTGCATTTTCACGCCGCTGCCCGGCACCGATCCCGCAGCACTGGAAAAGCTCTCGGAATTCTGGCGCCGCTGCGGCTCCAACATCGACACGATGGACCCGCAGCATCATGACATGACGCTGGCCATCGTTTCGCACTTGCCGCATATCATCGCTTACAACATCGTCGGTACCGCCGACGATCTGGAGTCGGTGACCAAGTCCGAGGTCATCAAATACTCGGCTTCCGGCTTTCGCGACTTCACTCGTCTCGCGGCGTCCGACCCGACCATGTGGCGCGACGTCTGCCTGCACAACAAGGACGCCATTCTCGAAATGCTGGCGCGGTTTTCCGAGGATCTGTCCTCGCTGCAGCGGGCGATCCGCTGGGGCGACGGCGAAAAACTGTTTGACCTGTTCACCCGGACCCGCGCTGTCCGCCGCTCGATCATCGAGGCCGGCCAGGACATCGATGTACCGGATTTCGGTCGCCAGGCAGTCGAACACCCGCCGAAGGGATAAGCCGCGGCAGGCCGATCGCAGGCCGGCCCGGCTTAGAGCGGTTCATCGTTTCACAGAAACGCCGAACGGCTCTATCTCTTTGTTTTGCGCAATTCCGGACGGAAAACCGTTTCACACTTTTCCTGGGATTGCTCTAGTCGAGCGGCTTGATCTTGCCGAGCGGGATGAAGCCGAGCGAGGCCTTGCCCCTGACGATCTTCAGCGGCATCGACGGCTGGTTGCCGAGCAGCGCCAGTCCGGCAAAGCCGGTCTGGATCTCTTTCTTCTGCTCGGGGATGGCGGTGGCGAGGATTGCCGCCACGGCCTTTGGATCATTGAGCCTGATCGTCAGGTCGGCATTTATGAGACCGTCGTCATCGACCGACAGCGGTCCGGAAACGGTGATGCGCGCAGTTCCGGACGACAGATCGAGCTCGTGGATTTCGGCCGCCTGGCCGCGCAGGCTCGTCGGATTTGCCTTGATCAGTGTCAGGCCGTTCTTCAGCGTCACGTCGCCGCTGCCGTCGAGCGGCGGCAAGACGCGCCCGCCGATGGCCGCCGCGTCGATTTCAAGATCGGTGAAATTGCCGGCATAGTCGATGTCCGGGCCGTTTGGGCGCAATTGTCCGGTGGCGGTTCCGGCGCTGAACAGCGAGACGGGATCGGTGTCGTCTGCCGGATCGGTCTGGCCGGACAGGCCTTCTGCCTGCAGCGAGAGGCGCCTCGGCAGCGGCCAGGACAGCTTCATGTCGGCCCGCAGATCATCCCAGTCGATCCAGAGCGGGGTCATGCCGGGAACAGAGGTCCTGAGCGGCCCCCTGAGCTCGGCGGCAGGCGACAGAAGCCGGGTGATCTGCGTGGCGGCGTTGATCTTGCCTGTCGATGCCGCGACGTTGCGGCTGTCGTCCTCGTAAGCCAGGCTGTCGCAGGAAACGGTGAAGCTGAAGGGATAGCCGCTGACCGCGAGATTGGCGCAGTCGGCCTTGATGCCTTTGTCGTCGAGATCGGCGACCGCCTTTTTGGTTGCGCTCTCGACCAGGTCCGCCAGGTAGAACCAGCCCGCGCTGTAGATGCCGAACAGCACGAGGATGAAAGCGGCAAGCCACAACAGGCGGCGACGTTGGCTGGGCGGCGGGCGCTCGTCACTTGACGTCATGCTGCGGCTTTCGTTAACGCGGGGTGGCACGGGCGGGCTGTCGCTTGCGGCACCAACAGGTAGACGGACTGAAACACCACCGGTGAGGTGGTCGTCACAATCAGGCTTGGCGATATGGGCGATTTTTGGGTTTTTGGCTACGGCTCACTGATCTGGCGACCGGGATTCGCACATGTCGAGACGCGGCGCGCCCGCCTGCATGGCTACCGCCGTTCGCTCTGCGTCTATTCTTTCGTGCATCGCGGCACGCGCGAACGGCCGGGCCTGGTGCTCGGCCTCGACCGCGGCGGCTCCTGCATCGGGCTGGCGTTCCGGGTTCCAGGCGAGCTGCGCAACGAGGTCATTACCTATCTGCGCGAACGCGAGCTGGTCACCAACGTCTATCTCGAACGTGTGCTCAGCGTTCGCCTCGACAAGGGTGAAACGGATGGGGGCAAGACGGTCGACGCCGTCGCCTATGTCGTGGACCGCAGCCATGAGCAATATGCCGGTGCGCTCGACCCGGCCGAGGCGGCGGCCGTCGTTCGCGGCGCCGTCGGCCAATCGGGGAGGAATGAGGATTACGTGCTCAGCACGCTGGAGCACCTCGAAGCACTGGGTATAAGCGACCACTGGCTGGAAGACGTGACGAGACGGATCGCGACGTAGCGCCTTTTGTCGTTACCATGATGTTTTCGGTGTCGTGACGCGGGCTACATCCTGAAAATCTGTTTTCCAAGATCGGCGCGATCCAGACTGTTTGCCACGGCAAGCTTGAACTCGGTCAGCGGGTGGAGACCGCCGACAGGAACGTGGAAGCCGGGCTGGCCGAAGGTGTCGATAATCTCGCATAGGACAGGCCGGTCGGCTTCGGCAGGCGGCGAAAAGAAGTAGCGATAGATATTCGCCCTGATTTCGACGCCGCTCAGCAACACGTCGAAATTGTGCAGTTCGAAGCGCTCGGCACTCATTCCGCCATTGATCACCATCTGCCCGCCGAGCGCCAGGGTGCGGATCAATTCGCCGCTGACAGGTCCGCCGACATTGTCGATAATCCCATTCAATCCGGCGCCGCCGGTGATATCCATCACCGCTTCCCGGATACTTGCCTTCAAGTCCGAAAGGTCAAGAATGGCGGCGGCGCCAAGCGTCTTCAGATCGAAGCTTTGGTGCGAGCGCCGCACAAGCGCGATGACGTTGATGCCGCGTCGTTGGGCGAACTGCATCACCATTGTCGAAATCGACGAATAGCCGGCCGTGACAGCCAGCCACTGGCCAGGCCGCACACGGGAATCCACCAGCAGATCCCACGCGGTAATGGGGTTCACCATCTGCCCGGCGCGTTCGACAGGATAGCCGGCAGGCAACGGGATCAGCCATTCGGCGGGAATGGCGGCGTACTCGGCCCAGCTGCCATAATAGCTGAACGCGACAAGCATCCCCGGTTCCAACCCGACGTTCGCGCCAACGGCTTCGACGATGCCGGCGCCATGGTTTCCGGCGATCTGCCGGGGAAAATGCGGCTTCTTCGGTTCGGGATAGAGGTTCTGGATAAACAGGAAGTCGCCCGGATTGATCGAGGCCGAGACCATCCTGACCAGCACCTCGCCGTCGCTGATCCGTGGCATCGGCAGGTCATCCATGTAGAGCACGTCGCGCGGCGAACCGATGGCGTCAAATACAATTGCTTTCATGCCGGTCTCCATAACAAACGATCCGAGGCCAACAGTCTGAGCCCCGGCCAGACCGTGCCGAGACTTGCGTCGGCGCGGCGGAACCTATGGCCGGCCGGCAAAGGTCTGAATTGGCAGATTTGACAATCTATGTGCCAAACTTGCCAGATCGTTTCTTCAGAGGCTGCTGGTTTGGATGCCCGGGACCAGCGCCTTGGGGCCGGACACGGCGCGGCGGGTCGCGGCTTTGTGAAGCGCCGGCGGGCTGGAAAAGAGGCTATGCGTTTGACGTCGCCACGGCGCGACATAGGTTAGCCCGATCGGCGGCTCCCATCCGCCCCAGCATGAATCACCATGGAGATCAGCCTTGCAGAAACGTCGTCTC
Source organism: Mesorhizobium sp. M0898 (assembly GCF_040319695.1). Lineage (NCBI taxonomy): Bacteria > Pseudomonadati > Pseudomonadota > Alphaproteobacteria > Hyphomicrobiales > Phyllobacteriaceae > Mesorhizobium > Mesorhizobium sp. M0898. The sequence continues at coordinate 38,510 of NZ_JAMYOE010000014.1, forward strand.
GGTCGCACCGACCTATCCATCGCGCCATTGGTTCTGGGCGGCAATGTGTTCGGCTGGACCGCCGATGAGAAAACCTCGTTCGACTTGCTCGACCGCTTTGTCGACGCCGGTTTCAACGCCATCGACACGGCCGATTCCTATTCGCGCTGGATTGCCGGCCACCAAGGCGGCGAATCCGAAACCATCATCGGCCGATGGATGAAGAGCCGTGGTAACCGCGACAAGGTTGTCGTCATCACCAAGGTCGGTTCGGATATGGGACAGGGCAAGAGGGACCTGTCCGCCGCCTATATCGAAAAGGCCATCGATGCTTCGCTGAAGAGGCTGCAGGTCGATAGCGTCGATCTCTATCTGTCGCACTGGCCCGACCCGGCGACCCCTTATGAGGAAACGCTCGGCGCTTACCAGAAACTGCTCGACAAGGGCAAAATCCGTTATGCCGGCGCTTCCAACCTCGACGCCGCCCAGTTGCGGGCCGCACTTGACGTAGCAAGCCTGCGCGGTCTGCCGCGCTACGAGGTGCTGCAGCCGGAATACAATCTCTACGACCGCTCGTCCTTCGATGGTCCGCTGCGCGATCTGTGCGCGGCCGAGGACATCGGCGTCATCACCTATTTCAGCCTCGCCAAGGGGTTTCTGAGCGGCAAGTACCGGAGCGAAGCCGATCTCGGCAAAAGCCCGCGCGGCAGTGGTGTGAAAGGGTATCTCAACGCGCGCGGCATGCGCATTCTCTCAGCGCTCGACGCGGTGTCGGCCAGACATTCGGCCAAGCCGGCGGAAGTGGCGCTTGCCTGGGCCATGGCGCGGCCCGGCGTCACCGCTCCGATCGCCAGCGCGACGACGCTCGACCAGCTCGACAGCCTGGTGCGTGCCGCATCGTTGCAGCTCAGTCCGGACGATATCGTCGAGCTCGACAAGGCCAGCGCATAGCCGCGCACGATCGTTCAAGACCGGCGCCGCTGCCTTACCCTACCGTCCCTGCCTCGTCACAGGATGCAGGGACGCCGCATGGCCGGACAGGGTCTTCTCGATCAGCAGCTATGGGAGCGATTGCTGGCGCTTGTGCTGGCATCGGCCATCGTCATGGGCAGCCCGGGACCGGCGACGATAAGCGTCACCGCGGTCGGCGCTGCGTTCGGCCTGCGCGGTTCGCTGCGCTATGCCTCGGGGATCGTTGTTGGCACGATCCTCGTGCTCGTGGTGGTGGCAACGGGCATTATGGCCGTTCTCGCGGCGTTGCCGAAGCTCGCCGCGCTGCTGGCGGTCGCCTCGGCAGCCTACATCCTCTATCTGGCCTTCAAGATAGCGACGACGCCGCCACTGGCGGCACGCATTGGTGGGGCGGCGCTTCCCACTTTCCTGGGCGGGTTCCTTCTGGCCGTTGCCAATCCGAAAGCCTATGTGGCGATTGCCGCCGTGTTCGCCGGCGCGTCTTCCGGCGCCGGCGGTCTTGCTATTTCAGCCAAGCTGGCGGTCCTCGCCTTGATGATTGTTGCCATTCATCTCTTGTGGCTTCTCGCCGGCGCGGCTTTTGCACGTTTGCTGCGCAAACCGCTGGCGTCGCGGATCATCAATCTGGTGTTTGCCGTGACGCTGGTTGCAACAGCCGCCCTGGCTGCCTTGCCGTGAGCCTTTCTGGCATCCGCGGTGGGTGTCTCAGTCTTTCAATTCAGGTTTCGCGTCCAGCTCACCAAGCCGTTTCACCGCCGTCGGCGGCATCGGCGGCGGGTTCGGTGTCTGCGCCGCTTCGACGAGGAGCTGGTCGCAGGCGGCCTCCGTCTCGCCGATCAGCCGTTGCATGAATTCGTCCTTGCCGAGGCCGGGCGGGATCGGTGGCAGGAAGCGCGCCTTGATCGTGCCGGGATAGCGCAGGAATTTGCGGCGCGGCCAATAGAGGCCGGCGACGTGGGCGACCGGCACCACCGGAATGCCAAGTTGCGCGTAGAGTTCGACGATGCCGTATTTGTAGACCGGTTCGTCGCCCGGCGCGCGGCGGGTGCCCTCGGGATAGATGATCAGCTGGCGCGGATTGCGCGCCAATTCCTGTTTGGTCGCGGCGATCACCATTTTCAATGCCTTCGAGCGGCTGCCGCGGTCGACAGGAATCATCCGCATCTTCAAAATGTACCAGCCGAAGAACGGGATCCACGTCAGCTCCCGTTTCAATATGTAAACGGGATCGTCGAGATAAGGCAGGAAAGCGATCGTGTCCCAGAAGGACTGGTGCTTCGGCGCCAGGATGAAGGAGCCGTCAGGCAGGTTTTCCTGGCCGGTGATCTCACTTCTGGTGCCGGCGATCTTGTCGTAGAGCCACATGCTGGTGCGCGACCAGAATTTCGGCACGAACCAGGCGCGATGGCGCGGCGACAGGAAATAATACGGGGTCCAGAGGATCATCTGGACGATCAGATTGAGGTAAAAGGCGAGATTGAACGCCAGCGAGCGGAAATACAGCATACAACAAGTGCCCGGTGAGGAGGTGTGCGTTCGTTACACCAAGCGCCGGCAAAAAGGAAACGCTGCGAGGCGGGCGATCGGCCCGGCCTTGCGAGGGCCGTCTTCGTCACGTTTCCCACGCGGCCTGCAGCAGGCGCTGTCTCAGGCGCGGGGCGGCGAAGTCGAGGAATGCGCGCAGCTTCACCGGCAGTAGCCCCTGGCCGGCATGGACGAGGCTCACCGGCCATGGGTCTGGCTCAAACTCTTGCAGCACCGGGCGCAGCGTACCCGACCGGACTGCGGCGGCAATCTGATAGGAAAGCAGCCTCGTCACGCCGACGCCGGCAATCGCCGCATCGATCGCTGCCTCAGCCGTGTTGACCCGTAACCTGGAGCGGATCGGCACGCTGAATTCGGTCTTGCCGGTGGCGAAGCTCCAGGCTGCGGCGGTGAGCCCTTCGAAGGTGATGGCACTGTGTGCTGCAAGCTCCTGCGGCGTTTTCGGTGTGCCGTGCTCGGCGAGATAGGCCGGGCTCGCGCAAACGACGCGGCGGATTGAGCCCAGGCGGGTGGCGATCAGGCTCGAATCGGCAAGCTCGCCGATGCGGATGGCGAGGTCGATGTGCTCTTCGACCAACTGGGTTATCCGGTCGGCGAGTGTCAGCCGCACACCTACCTCAGGATAGACGGAGAGGAAGCTGGTGACGACCGGCAGCACATGCAGGCGGCCGAAGACGATCGGCGCAGTGACGATGAGTTCGCCGGTCGGGGCATTGTATTCGCCGGCGGCTATTCGCTCGGCCTCGCCGACCTCGTCGAGAATGCGACGACAGGCGGCGAGATAGGCATGGCCTGCATCGGTCAGCGACAGCTGCCGCGCCGAGCGGTTCAACAGCCGTGTCTTCAAATGCTTTTCCAGGTCCGAAACCTTGCGGCTGACCGTCGTCAGCGGAATGCCGAAGCGGCGCCCGGCAGCCGAGAGGCTGCCTGTCTCCGCCGCGGCAACGAAAAGCGACATGGACTGGAGGCGATCCATAGCTCTCCCGAAAATTTGCCCTCCCGAAAAACGGAAGGATAGATTGCAGATATGGCATCTGCATCTCGAAGATGGAAGGACCTATTTCCTGACTAGCAATACAGCGCAGCTTGGCGCTTGAGGAGGCTTCCATGAACGCTCACACCAGCGATGTTGCTTTCACCCCGACGGTGAAGGCGATTCAGGCGCGCAAGGGCTCGCGCCAGGCCTATGCCCGTGTCGAGGAGCGTGGCGGCTGGCAGGCGGCAATCACGCCCGATCTCGCCGCCTTCATCGAGGCGCAGACCAGCGTCTTTCTGTCGACCGCCAATGCGGACGGGCAGCCTTACATCCAGCATCGCGGCGGGCCTGCCGGTTTCCTCACGGTGCTCGACGAACGGACGATCGGCTTTGCCGATTTTTCCGGCAACAGGCAGTTCATCACCCAGGGCAACCTCAACGACAACCCACAGGCTTTCCTATTCCTGATCGATTATGCGCACCGGCAGCGCATCAAGATCTGGGGCAGGGCGCGCGTCGTCGAGGGCGATGCCGAGCTGACGGCAAAGCTGATGCCGCAAGACTATAAGGCGCGACCCGAGCAGGTTATCCTGTTTACGGTTTCGGCTTGGGATTCAAATTGCTCGCAGCACATCCCGCAGCGTTTCGAAGCGGCCGACGTGGCGGCGGCGCTGGGCGAACGCGACAAGCGCATCGAACGGCTCGAACAGGAGATCGCACGCTTGCGATCAGATGCTGCAGCCAGGGAATAAGAGCTAGGGAATAAAAGTGCCGGTGCCGTTCAGTTTCCGCCCGCGGCGTCGGCCAGCGTGACGCCGTTGGGCGATTGCTTCACCGGCATGATGCCGCGCGCCAGCGCCAGCAGGTATTTGTTATATTCGGTGAACAGCACGCGCAGCGCTTCTGGCTTGGTCAGCCAGCCGCCATTCTCGAGGTTGGTGTTGACCACCGGATAGGGTTCGAGCCTGGCGCCGTGCAGCAGCCGGCCCATTTCCAGCAGGCTGCGCGGCATGTGATAATTGTTGGTGACGAGAATGACGGTGCCGTAGGCATGGTCCTCGACCCATTTGGCACTTTCCTCGGCATTGCCGATCGTGTCGAGCGCGGCGCGGTCGATGTCGACGCAGCAGGAAAACAGCCTCTTGTCGCCGCCGGTCGCGGCCTGAAGCTGGCGGCGGCTGGCGGAGGGATGGACGCCGCTAATCAGCAGCCGCTCGCCCTTGCCTAACGCAAGCAAGCCCATCGCAGCGTCGAGGCGCGACTGGCCGCCGGTCAGCACGATGATAGCGTCGGCCCTTGCCGGATTGGCGGGCGTAGTCAGGCGGCTGACGGTATTGGCGAACCAGCCGAAGCCGGCGACAAACAGCGCCATAAAGGCGAGCAGAAGGAGAGCCGAGATGCGCAAGGAGCGGGCTGCCAGCAGCCGCCCACGTTCGGCGAACTGATCCGGCTTGGCAAATTCATCAGGCTCGGCGAATACAGGCGGGCGCGCAACCAGCACTGGCATGCATCCAGCGGTATCGGTCGAGTCCCGAACGTCCATCATGAAATGGTTAATCCCGAAATACGGCCTTTGGTAGGAAAAAAATGCAATTTTCGTGACGATGCGTTTTCATCCGTGATCGATCTTTCCTTTAGCCGGCGTCCGGCTGGCGAATGTCGATGTCGCTGAGATAGGTAACCACGGTGAAATGGGAGGTTGCCGCCGTCAGCGCGCCGATCACCAGCACCATGACAGCGACCCCGAGATAACCCGCCGAGCCGATGGCGAAATTGCCGAACAGGGCGGTCGCCTGGTCGGCCTGCGGCGTTGCCATGTTGCGTGACGACCACCAGGAGAAGACGATGAAGACCAGGATCGCCGCGGCGCCGCCTGCCGCGGCGCCCTTCATGCCGGTGACCAGAAAATGCCGGCGGAATTCGCGCGCGATGAAGCGCGCCTCGGCGCCGACGAAATGCAGCACCTCGATGATGTGGCCATTGCCGGCCATGGCGCCGCGCGTCGCGAATACAACGGTCAGCACCGTCGCCGACAGCATCAGCGCCAACACTGCGATACCGATCGTTACCGTGGTGCGGGCCATGGCAACCAGCCGGTCGACCCAGGTGCGATGATCGTCGAGCGAGGCGCTCGGCAGCTTCGGCGTGATTGCCGCGCGCAGTGCGGCGAAATCGGGCGGACTATTCTCGTCGATGGTGATGATGATCAAGCGCGGCACCGGCAGCTCATCGATGTTCAGGCCCGAGCCTAGCCAAGGCTCGAGCAGTCGGGCCGTTGCTTCGCGATCGATGATCCTGGCGCTTTTCACGCCAGGGAATTCGCCGGCGATCTGCGAGGCCAGCGCAAGTGCGGCCTCCATGTCGAGGCCGTCGACCGGCTTGATCTGGATGGTCGCTTCGCGCGAGATCTGGTTCTCCCAGACGGAGGCGGTGTCACGCACCAGCGTGACTGCGCCAAACGTCAGACAGGACAGAAACGTCATGATGGCAATGACCAGCACCAGCGCCCGGCCGGCGATGTTCTGCGCCGGCACGATCGGCGCCATTTTGCGCTGGACGCGGGGCTTTGCCGCCGCGGCGTCCTGACCCTCGAAATGTTCGACGGAGAGCTCAGTCATAGATGTCCAGCCTTCCGCCGGCCAGGATCATTCGCCGTGCGTCGACCTGTTCCATCAGGCCGAGGTCGTGTGTGGCGATCACCACGGCGGTGCCCAGCCGGTTGAGCTCGATGAACAACCGCAGCAAGCGTCGCGCCAGCGGCGGGTCGACATTGCCGGTCGGCTCGTCGGCGAGCAGGATCTCGGGCTGCTCGATCAACGCCCGGGCAATGGCGGCGCGCTGCTTCTCGCCGCCAGACAGCACCGGGGGCAGCACATGCATGCGCTCGCCGAGGCCGACCCATTTCAGCAGCTCGGTGACGTCAGTGCGATAGGTCGCCTCCTCGCGACCGCGCACGCGCAGCGGCAATGCCACGTTCTCGTAGGTGGTCATATGGTCGAGCAGGCGAAAATCCTGGAACACCACGCCGATGCGACGTCTCAGATGCGGCAATTCGGTGCGCGAGATGCGCGAGCGGTCCTTGCCGAAAATGGTGATCAGGCCGCGCGTCGGCTTCAGCGACATGAACAAAAGCCGCAGCAACGTCGTCTTGCCGGCGCCTGAAGGTCCGCTCAGGAACTGAAAGGAGCGCTCCGGAATGTGCAAGGAGATGTCGCGGAGAATCTCCGGACCCATGCCATAGCGGAGGCCGACATTTTCGAAGCGGATCACTTTCGACGACCTGAAATTCTCGGCGGCAAGATGCCAGCCCTTTCTGTGGAAAGACCATCGGCCGGCATGGTTAACCGACGGTTAATTTGGGGGCTTTTCGAGCGAGTCACAGGGGTTCCGGTGGGGAAGCGTTAACCATTTCCGTTTACCCAAAAGAAACGAACAGCGAACAGGTGCGGTAGTGTTGGGCCATGATGGCTGAGGATCGAACCGCGCGCCCGGTTTCCGGCGAAATCATGACCGATCCGGCCGCCGAGCCGGAACGCATCATGCGCGACGTGACCGCCGAGGTCATCGATGCCGACTATGAGGTGCTGCCCCGCCATTTTACACGTCAAGACTTTGCGCCGCCGCCTGCGCGCATGATTTCCATGCCTTCGATCGAAGGCATGGACATGTTGCGCAAGCCCGAAACCGCCGTCGAACGGCCGTTGTGGGTGCATGGTGGGCCGATCTTCTGGATTGTCGGCGTCGGTGCCGTCTTTGCCGCCTTCTGGATTTCGGGCGGCCATGCGCTGGTTCGTTAGAGCGGCGCCAGAAAATCAACAGGTCACCAGATAAACGATTCGCGACGGTGGGACATCCGACCGTTCGCGGGTGCCCTGCGAAAGATTTGGCCTTGCCAGACGGCACGACATGCCTAGAAACGGGTTGAAGACCGTTTCGGTCGGCTTCGCCTACAAAGGCGATCATTTCTGGAAGGGCAGCCAATGCCAGTTGTGCGCGGCAAGGACATCGAAGTCCTGTTTTCGGCGTCCGCCATCGCGCGGCGGAACCTGGAACTTGCCAAGGAGATCGCCGGGCACGACTACCACGACCTTCTGGTAATCTCGGTGCTGAAGGGATCGTTCATCTTCGCCGCCGATCTTATCCGTGCCATGCACGATGTCGGCCTGTCGCCGGAGGTCGAGTTCATCTTCATCTCCAGCTATGGCGCCGGCACGACCAGCGGTGAGGTGAGGGTGCTGCGCGACATCGACAACGAGGTCGCCGGCCGCGATGTGCTTTTGATCGATGACATTCTGGAATCCGGCAAGACGCTGAGTTTCACCCGCGACCTCATGCTGTCGCGCGGCGCAAGGAGCTGTGCCATCGCCGTGCTGCTCGACAAGCGCATGCGCCGCCAGACCACGCTCAACGCCGACTATGTCGGCTTTGACTGCCCCGATTATTTCGTCGTCGGTTATGGCATGGACGTCGCCCACGCGTTTCGCGAATTGCCGTTCGTCGGCATCGTCAAGGGCGACGCCTGAGGCCTTTTGAAAATTCTACTCCGGCGGTCATCTGACGCGGTTTTCTGCGCTTCCGGTGCTCACGGACTCGAACGTCCGCTCCGGGTCTCGAAAACCACGTCATATGACTCGGCGGAGCGAATTTTGAAAAGGCCTCATGGCCTTCCTGGCTTTCAGGAAACATCAACTTTTCCTCGCCAAATATCCTGCCCATGGCAAATCTCCTGATCGTCGAGGACGATGAATCCGTCCGCACTCTCGCCGCTCGCGCGCTCGAGCGCGCCGGGCATAATGTCACTGTCGCCGCGGACGGCGCGCACGGCCTTTCTCTGGTCCGGGCGGCGCAAGGGAGCTATGACCTTGTGCTGTCCGACATCCGCATGCCGGAGATGGACGGCATCGAGATGGCCAAGGCGGCAGCGGCGCTGTTCCCGGCGATGAAGATCATGCTGATGACCGGCTATGCCGACCAGCGCGAGCGCGCCGAGGAATTGGACGGCATTATTCTCGACGTCGTGCAAAAGCCGTTCACGCTGGCTGAAATCCGCGCCCGCGTCGAACAGGCGCTCGCCTGCTTCGCCTAAGCCCAAGGCCGACCGCCTTCAGGCAGGGTCGCAGGTCGCCGTATTGGCTGGCGCGCCGCTCCGGCGCCGGCCGGCATTGAGCGCAAAAAGCCCGGCGCCGATGATGAGGGCTGCGCCGGCCGCCGTCGCTGGTCGCGGCACCTCGGCAAAGAACAGAAAACCCCATAGCGGCGACCAGATGATACCGGTGTATTCGAAGGTGGCGACGCTGTTGGCGGGCGCCAGCCGGTAGGCCTGCGACAACAGGATCATGCCGGCCGAGGCAACGAAGCCGCATGCCCCCATCTTGAGGAGGTCCGGCGTCGCCGGCCAGACCCATGGCCGGACGAGGAATTCGAGGCTCGGATGCACGGCGTGGTCAATGCCTGCCAGCCAAAACAATGCCGCCACCAAGGCGGCGCCGACCAGATAGGCGCCGTTCTGATAGAACGCCATGACAGTCGAGGATTCGGTGTCGCCGATCTTGCGTGCCATCAGCTGCGAGAAACCGTAGAGCAGAGCCGAACCTAGCGACAGCAGCGCTGCCCAGTCGAACAAGCCGGCGCCCGGGCGCACCATGACCAGCACGCCGAGCATGCCGACCAGGACGGTGGCGAGCGCCTGCCAGGACACGCGTTCGCCGAGATAGGGGCCGGCCAGCGCCATGATGAACAGCGGCGCCATGAAATAGAGCGCCACCGCGTCAGCCAGCGGCAGGGCGGCGATTGCCAGATAGTAGGCCGTGTAGGAGGTGAACTGGATGAAGGCGCGCATCGTCAGCATGCCGAACCGCTTCGACAGGATCGCCTGCAATCCGACATCGGCGTGGACGAGGAAAACCAGGATCGGCAGGGCGACGATCGAGCGGATCGCCATCACCTCGGTGACCGGATAGTGGCTCGACACCGCCTTGACCAGCGGGTCCTGCAGCGAAAAGACCAGCACGCCGAGACAGAGGCTGAGGATGCCGAGCACAAGCCGAGTCTGCATAGGCGCTCCTGTCTCCCGCGTGCGTGGCCGAAGGCAGGCCTGCATCCGGGTAAAAAGAACCCGCCACCGTTTCGGGCAGCGGGTACGAGTGAGGACTTTTGATTGGTCCGCAGCCGATTTCGCGGCCGCATATCCAATGGGTAAGGCGACTATCGTCCCCCGTTTGACATGTTGCAAACGAATTGGAATGATGCCAGCAATCAGATTTTCTTATGGTGGGCACATGCGACCCAATCTCGACAGCGACCTGTTGCGCACCTTCGTGGCGGTCGCCGACACCGGCAATTTCACCAAAGCGGCGGAGCGGGCCGGCCGCACCCAGTCGGCAGTCTCGATGCAGATGAAGAGGCTCGAAGGCATGATCGGCGACAGCCTGTTCGAGCGCGGGTCGCGCGGTGTAGCGTTGACGCAGCGCGGCGGCGAACTCATCGCCAACGCCAGGCGTATCGTTTCACTGCTCGACGAGACGGCGGCATCGATGGTCGCGGCGCCGCTTGGCGGGCCGGTGCGCATCGGTATCCCGGAGGAATATGGCCACGCGATCCTGTCGCGGGCACTCGGCGTCTTTGCCAAGCGCCATCCTCAGGTCGACATCACCGTCCGCTACGCGCATTCCGGTGCGCAAATCGCGGCGCTCGCCGCCGGCGAGCTCGATCTGGCGGTGGTGTTCGAATGGCAGGATCTGTCAGGCGGTGAGGTGCTGATGCATGACCCGACCGTATGGGTGACGTCGGAGCTGCATCACATGCATGAGGAGCGGCCGGTGCCGATCGCGCTCTACAACCGTGCCGGTTGGTGCAAGGATTTCGCCATAAAGTCGCTGGAACAGCGCGGTCTCGCCTATCGTGTCGCCTACACCAGCGATACCAATGGCGGCCTGCGGCTCGCCGTCACCTCCGGATTGGCGATTGCGCCGATCTCGCGCAGCAACATCCCGGCCGGCTGCCGCGAGCTTACGGCCGCCGACGGGTTCGGCGACATCGATTCCTCGAACGTGGTGCTGCGGCGCAATGCGAACGCTTCCGGCGAGGCAATCGACGGCATGGAAGAGGCGATCCGCGAGGCTTTCACCAACCGTTAAAGCATGCCACTCAGCTCGGCGCTGGCGGCCACCACGGACTGCGCGCGGCGATCTTCCGAATACAGGCAGCCTTACTTCAGCTCCAGCAACCGCTCCAGATAGCTGCGCTCGATATCGGGGCTGAGTGCGTTGCCGAGCCGCTTGCGGATCGCTTCGAGGATCTGGCGGGCACGCTGCACGTCGATCTCGTCGGGCACTCTCACCGAACTTCCGTCGTCGGGACCCTCGCTGGTGCGAGGCCGCCCGAGCGGGTCACGGTCGGCATTCTGCTGGCGTCCGCCCTGGCCGTTGCCGCCCTGGTCGCCTTGCATCGCCTGCAGTTGCTTCATCATGTCCTTGGCGCCCCTGCGCAAGGCTTCCAATGCGCGGCCCTGGTGACCGACGGCCTGGTCGCCTTCGCCCTCGCCGAGCGCCTGTTCGGCATTGCCCATGGATTTGCCGGCCTCGCCAAACCCCTCATTGGGGTCGAGGCCCATGCCTTCGAGGCTCTTCCTCAATTGATCGAGCTCGCTCTGCAGCCTGCCCTGGCCTTCCTGCAATTGCTTCAGCGCGTCAGCAAATTCCTGCGGCGTCATCGGGTTCGGCCGGCCGAGGGGATCGCGGTCGTCACCTGGGCCGGGCTTGCCCTCTTCGCCCATCGGGCCTGGCTCACTGTTCTCGCCGAGCTGCTCGTCGCGGTTCTGCCCGCGCTGTTGCTGGCCGCGCTGCATCTGGTCCATGCGGAAAGTGTCGTTCATCATCTCCTGCTGGCGCCGCATGATTTCGCCCAGCTTGTCCATCTGCTGGCGCATCTCGCTGTCCTGCTGGCCGCCTTGCTGCTGGCGGCCTGCCTGCAGATTGTTCATCATATCCTGCAGCTCCGACAGCAATTGCTGCGCCTGGTCGCGATTGCCGGATTTCGCCAGGTTCTCGATCTGGTCCATCATGCGGTCGATGTCGCTCTGGCGCAGTTCCTGGCCGTTCTGCTGCATCTGTGGCGCATTCGGATTCTGCTGCGCCCGCGCCGCGAATTCCTGCAGGAACTGGTTCATCGCCTCGCGCAGTTCCTTCATCGCCTTCTCGATCTCTTGGTCGCTGGCGCCGTTCTTGATCGCGTCCTGCAGCGCCTGCTGCGCCTGGCGCAGCCGCTTCTCGGCCGCCGACAGATTGCCTTCCTCGATGCCGAGCGCGATCTCCCAGAGGTAAGCGACCTCGTCGCGCAACTGGTCGTCGCTGTCGGCCATCTTCAGCCGGGTGCGGGCGCTCATGATGGCGAGATAGTGCGTCATGTTGTCGAACGTGTCTTCGGGTCTGAGCGTGATCGCATCCATCAGGTCGAGCACGCGGTCCTTGGCATAGGCGTCGAGCGCCAGCATGCGGCGCTGCTCGACCACAGCCCGCGCCAACGGGTTGGAGAATGGCCGCTCCGGCATCACCAGCGTCTTGGTTTCGCTGGTCGCCGTGTGTCCGGCACCGTCGGTGACGACAAGCGACAGCTTGACGTTGCCACCGGCCCAGACATGGTCGGTCAGATCCTTCGTCGTCTTAGCAGCATTGGCCTTGCCGCCGCGGCGCGGCAACGTCAGCGGCATTTCCGGCGGGCCATAGAGCGGATGCGCGTTGGGCACTTGCGGATCGGCCAATGCGAAAACCGCCTTGGCGGAGGCCGCGCCATAGTCGTCGTCGATCTGGTAGTTGAGTTCGAAGGCGCCGTTGACGGCGCGCTTCGGCTCGCCGACAAAGCGGATCTGCGGCGGCTTGTCGGGAATTATGGCGAAGGCCCAGCGGCCGAGCTCGCCGTCGCTGGACTGCAGCGTCAGCGTGCCGTCGGCGGTCAACTTGCCGCTGAACTGGCGCACGGTGGAAGGCGTTGCCGGACTTGCCTCAGTCTTGGCGGCTTGCGGCCCGGTCGGATCGATGGCGCGGGTGTTGCCGCCGGTATCGGCGTAGCTCAGCGTTTCCTCGCCCGAACCGCCGGTGACGCGCAGCGACACATCGCTGCCCTCCGGAACCGTGAAGGTCGGCGACGCTTTAGTGGCGTTGTTGGCCAAGACGGGGGCGTTCAGGAATACCGGCGGCCTGCCGGTATAGGCCGGCGGCGTCACCCAGGCATCAATGCGCGGCGGCACGACGTCGCGGGCGGCACGGGCAACAAAACCGTCGCTCAGCCTGCCGCCCGATGGCCCGAAGGAGAAGGCAAAGGCAGTGACCAACAAAAGCGCGGCAACGGCGCGCAGCGCCCACGGGTCGCGTTCCGGCACGCGTGTGCGCGGCACGTCGCCGCCAAGCTCGCCCAGCCGGTCCGCCATGCGCCGCTGATGCTCGCGCCACAGGGCTTGCGAAAAAATGCTTTCCTTGCCGCTCGGGCGATCGGTCTGGACCTGCACCGGGCTGTGCAGCAATCGGTTGGCCGCCTCGATGCGGCGGTCGACCTCGGCCCTGGATGGCGTGCGGAAGAAACGCAGTGGATAGAGTGCGGCAAGCGCTGCGACGCCGAATGCCGTGATAAGACCGATCCGCGCCAGATCGGGCAAAAATGGGAACAGGCCGAGCCACGAAATGCTGAGGAACAGGCTGGCGACGATGATCAGTGGCAGCAGCAATGGCCAGCCGCGTTCGACGATTATCGAGACCTGCGTCCCCAGCCGGCTCAAGGCAAGGCGCCTGGCCAGACTGCGATCGCTGGTGAAAATGGGTCGTTGTGTCATCGGCCCTTCCTGGCCGGGCGGGATAGCCCAGGCCTCACGAGTCTATCGCATGGGCCCGAAAAGTCGATTTTCGGGAAGCACGATGCGAAGACCTAAAATCTTAGCGCGTACTTCGTGCGTCCAAGCGGATGCACATCGCCCTAAGGATACCAACAAACACGGCGAAGGCGAGGCGGTTCCCCAAAACGTGAACAATAATGCCCCGGATATTGTCAGAATTTCGCCGGATTGGCGTTTGCGCCGCAGACCAGTACGGCAACGCGCTCGCCTGCAGCCGGTGCGTAGCGGCCGGACAGGAGCGCCGCGAAGGCGGCCGCGCCGCCCGGCTCGGAGATGATTCGCACGCGGTCCCACAGCGCCGCCTGGGCGGCGATAATGTCGTCGTCGCCGACCAGGATCGAGCGCTCGACGAATGCCTCGGCGATAGGATACATCATTTCGCCGACACGCTTTGGCGCGAGCGAATCGGCGGCGATGCCCTCAGCCGGCGCGTCGACGGGTCGGCCCGCCTCGAAGGCGCGATGAAGCGTCGGCGCACCCTCCGGCTCGACCGCGATTATCCTGATGCGGCCGGAAAACCAGGCAGCGATGCCGCCGATCAGCCCGCCGCCGCCGACGGCGACCAGCAGGGTGTCGAGCTTCGGCAGGTCGGCCTCGATCTCGAGGCCGAGCGTGCCTTGCCCGACCAGCGTCTCCTCCTGGTTGAAGGCGTGGATCTGCAGCGCGCCGGATTTTTCGGCGAAGCTCTCGCTGGCGGCCAGCGCCTCGGCATAACGGGCGCCGCCGACGATCAGCTCGGCGCCGTAGCCGCGGATGCGGTCCAGCTTGGCCTGCGGGCTCACTTCGGGAACAAAGATGGTCGCCTTGTGGCCGAGCCGCATGGCGGCATAGGCGACGGCGGCGCCGTGATTGCCGCCCGACGCGGCGACGACGCCGGCCGCAGGAACCGGCCGTTCGAGGAGATTGGTGAACGCACCACGTACCTTGAACGAGCCGGAATGCTGCAAGCACTCAAGCTTCAGGTCGACGGGCAGAGGCGGGCGGCCGAAATCGGCCATGTCGACGCGCAGCACCGGCGTGTGGCGCACGAAGGGCCGGATGCGGGGTTCTATCGCCGCAATGCGCTCGCGTGTGATCGTGTGGCCGTGCAGCATGCTTTCACTCCCAGAGTTGACATTACTTAGTAACTTGGCAAAGTGCCTAAATGCAAGAGGTCGACGTTTTCAAAGCGATTGCCAACGAGCGCAGGCTCCAGATCCTCGATTGGCTCAAGGACCCGCGGGCGCATTTTCCGCCGCAGACGGACGGCGATCTGGTCGAGGACGGCGTCTGCGCGCTGCTGATCGCGGAGAGGCTAGGGATCACCCAGGCTACGCTCAGCGAGCATATGCGCGTGCTCACCCAGGCAGGGCTTTTGCGCAGCAAGCGCATCAAGCAGTGGATATTCTATCGCCGGAATGAGGACAGAATCGCCGAAATCAGGGCGCTCATTCAGCACCGGCTGTAGCTGCAGAGTTCTACTCCAACCAGTCCGGCACCGAGTCCAGTCCGATCAGCTCGTCATAGGTCTGGCGCGGACGCACAACGTGGAAGCGGTCGCCGTCGACCAGCACTTCCGGTACCAGCAGCCTGGTATTGTAGGTGCCGGCCTGAACGGCGCCATAGGCGCCGGCGGTGGAGACAGCGATCAGGTCGCCGGATTTCAGCCGGGGCAGGTCACGGTCGAGCCCGAGATAGTCGCCGGTCTCGCAAACCGGGCCGACGACGTCGACCTTCATGCGTGGTGCAGCGGCCGGCTGCTGCGCCACCGGCTTGATGTCGTGAAAAGCGTCGTAAAGCGTCGGCCGGATCAGGTCGTTCATCGCGGCGTCGACGATGAGGAAGTTCTTGGCGTCGCCCTCCTTCACGAAGATTACTTCCGACACCAGGATGCCGGCATTCCCGACGATCAGCCGGCCTGGCTCGAACATTACCTTCAGCCCAAGTTTGGCAACATGTTTCCTGACGATCCGGGCATAGGCATCGGGCAAAGGCGGCGGGTTGTTGTCGACGCGGTAGGGAATGCCAAGGCCGCCGCCGACATCGATGTGCTCGATGGCATGACCGTCGGAGCGCAAGGCGCCGACCAGCTCCACCAGCAGCGCAAAGGCGTCGTCGAAGGGCTGCAATTCGGTGATCTGGCTGCCGATATGGGTGTCTATGCCGGTGACCTTGATGCCCGTCAGCTCAGCCGCGCGCGCACAGACCTTCCGCGCATGCTGCCACGGAATGCCGAACTTGTTCTCGGCCTTCCCAGTCGAAATCTTCTTGTGCGTCCTGGCGTCGACATCCGGGTTGATGCGCAGCGAGATCGGCGCGATCTTGCCCAGCGCGGTGGCGCGGGCCGACAGCAGCTCCAGCTCCGGTTCGGATTCGACGTTGAAACAGAGAATGCCGGCCGAGAGCGCAGAATCCATTTCGCGCGCGGTCTTGCCGACGCCCGAAAACAGGATCTTGCTTGCCGGGATGCCGGCCGCCAAAGCGCGGCGCAATTCGCCCTCCGAGACCACGTCGGCGCCGGCGCCGAGCCTTGCCAGCACCCTCAGCACGGCCTGGTTGGAATTCGCCTTCATGGCATAGCAGACGAGAGCATCGAGCCCGGCAAAGGCCTCGGTGAAGACGCGAAAATGCCTGGTCAGCGTCGCCGTCGAATAACAGTAGAACGGCGTGCCGACGCTGGCGGCGATGTCTGATATCGCCACGTCCTCGGCATGCAGCGCGCCATCGCGGTAGTCGAAATGGTTCACGAGATTGGTCCGAAATCAGAGCAGCGGGTCGAGGATGAATTTCTTGTCCTCGACAGGTTTTTCCGGCTCCGGCGGCAAAGGTTGCTTGGCCTTCTCGGCGTCCTTGCGGGCCTGCACGGCTGCCGCGTACGGCGTGTCGAGCGCAGCCTTCCTGCCGCAGGCCGCAACGGTGGCCATTGCCGCCAGCAGCGTCAGCGTCACCAAAATCCTGCTTCCGGTCATCGTGCCATCCGTCCGAAACTGTTGCCCGCAGCCGCTTCTAGCCGAGTTTTGCGGCCATTGCACCCCGCGTCTTACGCCTTGGCGAGCCGCTTTTTCCAGTAGCGGATCTGCTTGCGCACCTCGGACGGCGCGGTGCCGCCGAAGCTCGTGCGGCTCTTTACAGAATTCTGCACGGCAAGAACCGAAAACACGTCGGCGCTGATACCGGGGTGAATGGACTGCAGATCCTCCAGCGAAAGCCTGTCGAGCCCGATCTTCCTGTCCTCGGCCAGCCCCACCGCCCTGCCAGTGATGTGGTGCGCCTCGCGGAACGGCAGGCCGAGCGTGCGCACCAGCCAGTCGGCGAGGTCGGTCGCAGTCGAATAGCCGGCGCCGGCCGCCTTTTTCATCGCAGCAGTGTTCACCGTCATATCGCGCACCATGCCGGTCATTGCCGCCAGCATCAGGTCGAGTGTCTCGGCCGCGTCGAAGACGGATTCCTTATCTTCCTGCATGTCCTTGCCATAGGTCAGCGGCATGCCCTTCATTACCGTCAGCAGGCCGACGAGATGGCCGGTGACGCGGCCGGTCTTGCCGCGCACCAGTTCGGCAGCGTCCGGGTTCTTCTTCTGCGGCATGATCGACGAACCCGTCGAGAAACTATCCGACAGCCTGATGAAGCCGAATTGCGGCGTCGACCAGATGATGATCTCTTCGGCCAGCCGCGACAGATGCGTCGCGCAGATCGCCGCAAAGCCCAGGAACTCGAGCGCGAAATCGCGGTCCGAAACACTGTCGAGCGAATTGCGCATCGGCTCGCGGAAGCCAAGCGCCTTCGCCGTCTGGTGCCGGTCGATGGAAAAGCTGGTGCCGGCAAGGGCGGCGGCGCCGAGCGGGCTTTCATCCATCCGCTCGATGGCGTCGCGGACACGCGACAGGTCGCGCGCAAACATCTCGACATAGGCCATGCAGTGGTGGCCGAAGGTCACCGGCTGCGCCGCCTGCATGTGGGTGAAGCCCGGCATCACCGTTGCCGCATGCTCCTCGGCCCGATCCAGGAACGCCGTGATCAGGCCCTTCAGCGCCTCGGCGACACGAAAGCATTCGTCCTTGACCCACAGCCTGAGGTCGACCGCCACCTGGTCGTTGCGCGAGCGGGCGGTATGCAGGCGGCCGGCGGCGGGGCCGATCAAATCGGCCAGACGGGCCTCGACATTCATGTGGATGTCTTCCAGCCTGGTCGAGAACTCGAATGTGCCGGCCTCGATCTCTGCGAGGATCGTGTTCAGCCCGTGAGCGATTTTTTCTTGATCGGCCGCCGAAATAATGCCCGTTTGCGCCAGCATCTGGCTATGGGCGATCGAGCCGCGAATATCCTGCGCATAGAGTTTGCGGTCGAACGAGATCGATGCGTTGATCGCTTCCATGATTGCGGCCGGACCCGAGGCAAAACGTCCGCCCCACATCTGGTTGCTGGCCTTCTTGTCGTTCATCGCTATAACCCGTGCTCCGGAGCAGTTTTTCAAAAATGGCAGACGGCAATAGATTTTTCCCGGCTTTGCGTCTCATCCTCGCCGCTTTGGTTGCGGGCGTGCTGGCCGGCGCGGTCGCGGTATATGTCAGGGAAAGCAGTTCTGGCAACAAGGCGCCCGCGCAAGTGGCCGCCGGCGGCGGCAAGGACGACGTCGCCTGCGCCGCCAAGACCGACCGTGCCAAGAAGATCGCCGCCGCTGCCACCGGCCAGGTTGCCGCGCTTTTGCCGGCGGATCCGCCGCAATCGCTGAAAAGCCTTGCCTTCAACGGCCCCGACGGCAAGCCGACGACGATCGCCGATCATGCCGGCAAGACGGTGCTGCTCAATCTGTGGGCGACATGGTGCGCACCTTGCCGCGCCGAAATGCCGGCGCTCGATGCGCTGCAGAAGGAGATGGGCAGCGATGCGTTTCAGGTTGTTGCCGTCAACGTCGATGCCGGCGACGATGCCAAACCGAAGAAGTTCCTGGAGGACATCGGCGTCAAGTCGCTCGGCTACTATCGCGATGCCACGATGGCGCTGTTCAACGACGTCAAGACGCGCGGCCTGGCGCTCGGTCTGCCGGTCACCATGCTGATCGATGGGCAAGGCTGCCTGATCGCCCATATGAATGGCCCGGCCGAATGGTCGGGGCCGGATGCCAAGCGTCTGGTCGAGGCGGCGCTTCAGCCGGGATAGGCTCAGACCGTGCGCAGGCGCGGCTTGAGCACGGCAATGCTTGCGCCGCGTCGGCTGGCGGTGCGGATTGCCGGAGCGGCCACGCCCGTCAGTTCCCCGAATGTCTCGATCGGAGCCGGTTTGCCGAGGTAGTAGCCTTGCCCGATCTCGCAAGCCTCGGCGTCCAGGAACTGCAATTCACCCGGCGTCTCGATGCCTTCTGCCAGAACCGGTAAGCCGAGACCGCGTCCAAGCCCCAGCACGGCGCGAACGATCGCCGCGAACTGGGCGTTCTTGTCGACCGATTTGATGAACGACCCGTCGATCTTGATCTTGTCGAAGGGAAAGGCGCTGAGGTTGGACAGCGAAGAATAGCCGGTGCCAAAATCGTCCATCGCCACATGCACGCCAAGCGCCTTGACCTGCCTCAAGGTTGCCAGCGCGCGCGGCATGTCCTTCACCAGGGCCGTTTCGGTGATCTCCAGTTCGAGCCTGCCGGGGGCCAGGCCGGATCTCGTCAATGCGTCGTGCACCTTGCGGCTGAAGTTCGGATTGTGAAGTTGCACGGCGGAGACGTTGACGGCGACCATCAGCGGGTTTGTCCAGCGAACAGCATCGTTACAAGCCGTCGTCAGCACCCAGTCGCCGATCTGCGCGATAGCGCCACTGTCCTCGGCCACGGGGATGAAAACGGTCGGAGAAATGTCACCCCGCTCAGGGTGCTGCCAACGGACCAGGGCTTCGAAGCCGATCATCCTGCCGCCGCGGATCTCCTTCTGCGGCTGATAGACGAGGTGGAACTCCTTGCGGGCGATCGCCTGGCGCAATTCATGCTCCATCACGCGCTTGTCGCGGGCCGCGGTGCCCATGGCTATCTCGAAAAACCGATAAGTGTCCCTGCCTTCGGTTTTGGCGCGATGGAGTGCCGTGTCGGCATGGCTGATCAGGCCGGCCTGGTCTTCGGCATCCAGCGGAAAGAAGGCGATGCCGATGCTGGCCGAGACGAGGCCGGAGCCGACCGAAACCCTGTTTTCCTCCCGGATCGCCGCCAGCAAGTCCTCGGCTATCCGGCCTGCGGCCAGGGGGTCGGGGAGGTTCGGAGCTATGATGGCAAATTCATCGCCGCCGAGACGCGCGAGCATCTGTCCGTGGCGCGGGATGCCGGAAATGCAGTGCGCCAGCTTCTGCAGCATAGCATCGCCGGCCCCGTGGCCATAGAGGTCGTTGACTTGCTTGAACCGGTCAAGGTCAAGCAGCAGGAGCGCCAGATGTCCATCCTTGCCGCCACGATCCATCGAGGCGAATTCTGCTTCCAGCCGGGAAGAAAAGCTCCGCCGATTGGCAAGCCCGGTAAGCGGATCGAAATGCGCGAGGCGGAGGATCTCTTGTTCTGCCTTCTTGCGCTCACGGATGTCGCGAACGGCAAGCACCGTATGAGGCCTGCCGCAGTAGGTGATTTTCCTGGCGATCAGCTCGACAGGAATTCTCGCCCCGTCGCTGCCCCTTAACTTCGCTTCCTGCGCCTGTTCGCCGAAGCCGGACATATCGGCTGCGCTCTGTCCGTCGAAAAGCTCGCCGAATTGCATCGTGTTCAGGGTGGCTGTCGCTGTTCCGGTCAGCTTCGCCATACTGTCATTGGCGCTGACAATGCGGGTGCCATCGCAAACGATCAGACCTTCCACCGCCGCATTGGCGAGATCGTGCATGCGATCGGCCTCGAGCTTCTGGCGGCGAAAGCGCAGGTCGATCCACAGCGCGGCACCCGATAGCACAAGGATTATCAGGCTGGCGACCGCTGCGGCAAAGGCCTGGGAAATGGGCTCGATGGAATGTTCGGATATTTCAATCGAGGAATCCGGAATGATCGACACCGCGGCCATCGCGATGAAATGCAAGCTGCAAATCGCCAGCGTCAAAAGCGCGGCGCCGCCGAAAGTCGCGAGCGCTGACGGACGGCGCAAGACGACAAGGAGCGCCAGTGCCGCGAGGGTCACGCCGGCCAGAAGCGATATCGCGACAAGGAGCAGGTTCCATACGACCCGGCCTTCGACCTCGAAAGCTGCCATGCCGATGTAGTGCATCGTCGCGATGGCGCCGCCCAGAATGGCGCCACCGACGAGGAAATGGTCGATGCCGCGGCGCAAGGTGGCGACCCACATCCCAAGCGCGGTCATGATAACGGCGGCGGCAAGCGAAAAGGCGGATAATCCCGGATTGTATGCGTTCGGTATTCCCGGCGTAAACGCGGTCATGGCGATGAAATGCGTCGCCCATATGCCGAACCCGGTCGAGGCCGCGGCGATCATCAGCCAGACAAGCCGGTTTCGCTCGGTCGATCGGCCGACATGCTTAAGGAGATTAACCGCCGAGAAGCAAGAAATTCCACAGATGAGTGCGGCAAGCGCAACCAGTCTCGGATCGTGCTGACTTACAATACAATTATAGACCGTCAGCATCCTGGTTCACTCGGTCTGCCAAAATTAACAGGGGAGGTGTGACGGATTAGCTCTTGGAGATTTTAACGAATGGTTAACCCGTGGGCCATGAGGCGGGTCTTTTCGGGGGAAAACCGACGCCGCTGCGCCGAAAAGACGGTGATGTGATTTCTGGCGCCCGGTTTCAGTAGCGAGTGCACTTTAGGAAGGAATGATGTTCATTGATCCGCAATAAAACCGTTGTCCGATTGTCATCAGCGCCACATATTGGCTTTGCGGAAGTGCCCCTTTCGCCAATGACAAACGGGAGATGAAACATGAAGTTCTTCGGCTTTGCGGCCGGTATCGCCGCCACCGTGACCCTGCTTTCCACCACCTCCGCCTTCGCCGTCACGCAGATCAGCTGGTGGCACGCCATGACCGGCGCCAACGCCGAGGTCGTCGCCAAGATCTCCAAGGATTTCAACGCCAGCCAGAGCGACTATGAGCTCGTTCCGGTGTTCAAGGGCACCTATCCGGAGACGCTGAATGCCGGCATCGCTGCCTTTCGTGCCGGGCAAGCGCCAGATATCCTCCAGGTGTTCGACGTCGGCACCGGCGTGATGATGGCGGCCGAGGGTGCGATAAAGCCGGTGGCCGATGTGATGACCGGCGCCGGGATGACTTTCGACAAGAGCCAGTATCTGCCCGGCATCGTCGGCTATTATTCGAAGCCGGACGGCACCATGCTATCGTTCCCCTACAACTCTTCCTCGCCGATCCTCTATTACAACAAGGACATCTTCCAGAAGGCAGGCCTCGACGTGAACAATCCGCCCAAGACGTGGAACGAGGTGTGGGAAGCTGCCAAGAAGATCAAGACGAGCGGCGCCGCCCCTTGCGGCTATACCTCGACCTGGCTGACCTGGATCCACCTGGAGAATTTCGCGGCGTGGAATGACGTGCCTTGGGCCACCCAGCAGAATGGCCTGGCTGGAGGTGATGTCGAACTCAAGATCAATGCGCCGATTTTCGTCAACCACTTCCAGGCGCTCGCTGGCCTGGCCAAGGACGGCACGTTCAAATATGGCGGACGCACCTCCGAAGCCAAGCAGATATTCCTCGCCGGCGAATGCGGCATCTTCACCGAATCGTCGGGCGGCCTCGGCGATATCGTCAAGTCCGGCATGAACTATGGCATCGGCCAGCTTCCTTACGACAGTGACGCCAAGGGTGCCCCGCAGAACACGACGCCGGGTGGTGCCAGCCTGTGGGTGTTCGGCAACAAGTCGGACGAGGAATACAAGGGTGTCGCCGCCTTCTTTGCCTATCTGTCCAAGACCGATGTGCAGGAATATCTGCACCAGAAGTCGGGATACCTGCCTGTGACGCTCGCCGCGTATGAGGCGACGAAGAAATCAGGCTTCTATGACAAAAACCCCGGCCGCGAGACACCCATCCTGCAGATGACGGGCAAGGCGCCGACCGACAACTCGAAGGGCGTGCGCCTGCCGAATCTGCCGCAGGTGCGCGATATCCAGAACGAGGAGCTGGAGAAGATGCTGGCCGGCCAGCAAACCGCCCAGCAGGCACTCGACAATGCGGTTGCGCGCGGCAACGTCGCGATCAAGGAAGCGCTGGAGAACTGACGGGATTATCTCAGTTAGTCGGTTGGAATATCGCCCACGCGAGCTCGCGCGGGCGATACCTGGATAGCGAGGGAAATCAGCCTGTCTCCACGCGTCGTCTTTCCCAACAAGATCCTGCCCTACCTGCTGGTGGCGCCACAACTCGCCATCACCCTGGTTTTCTTCTACTGGCCGGCCGGTCAGGCGCTGTACCAGTCGATGCTCAGGCAAGACCCGTTCGGGCTGAAGAGCAGGTTCGTCTGGTTTGCCAATTTCCGGAAGGTGCTGGCCGATCCGGCCTACCTCAACTCGATCAAGGTCACAGTAGTGTTCTCTCTTGCGACCGCGATCGTTGCCATGGTTGTGGCCCTGCTGCTCGCGGTCATGGCCGAGAAGGCCGTGCGCGGCAAAGGCCTTTACCGCACACTGTTGATATGGCCTTACGCCGTGGCGCCGGCGATTGCCGGCATGCTTTGGCTTTTCCTGTTCAATCCCTCGATCGGCTCGTTGGCCTATTTGCTGAGAAGCCTCGGCGTCGTATGGGACCCGCTGCTCAACGGCACCCACGCCATGATCCTGCTGGTGTCGGCTGCTGCCTGGAAGCAGATCAGCTACAACTTCCTGTTCTTCGTCGCCGGCCTGCAGGCGGTGCCGAAAACGCTGATCGAAGCGGCGGCCATGGACGGCGCCGGCGAAACCAAGCGCTTCTGGACCATCGTCTTCCCGCTGCTTGCGCCGACAACCTTTTTCCTGCTGGTCGTCAACACCGTCTATGCCCTGTTCGACACGTTCGGCATCGTTCATGCCGTCACCGGCGGCGGGCCGGGCAAGACGACAGAGACGCTGGTCTACAAGGTCTACAATGACGGCTTCGTCAATCTGATCCTGGGCGACTCGGCGGCGCAGTCGGTCATCCTGATGGCCATCGTCATCGCGCTCACAGCAATCCAGTTCCGCTATGTGGAACGCAAAGTCCACTACGGCTGAGGGCAGCGATGATCGGCCAGTCCCCGCTCCGCACCTTCATCGCCCATGCCGTGCTCATCCTCGGCATATTGATCGTGGCTTTTCCGATCTACTACACCTTCGTTGCCTCGACGCACACGCTGCAAACGATCCTCAGGCCGCCCCTGCCGCTCTTGCCCGGCGGCCAGCTATGGAACAATTACAGCGAGGCGCTGTTCGGCGGCATCGGTCGTATCGGCGGGGTCAGCGTCGGCAGGCTGCTCCTCAACACCACGATCATGGCGCTCGGCGTTGCGGTGGGAAAGATCTTCATCTCGATCCTGTCGGCCTACGCGATCGTGTTCTTTCGCTTTCCGTTGCGCATGACCTTCTTCTGGCTGATCTTCATCACCTTGATGCTTCCAGTCGAGGTGCGCATCCTGCCGACCTACAAGGTGATGGTCGATCTCGGCATGATCGACACCTATGCCGGCCTGATCGTCCCGCTGATCGCCTCGGCCACCGCAACGCTGCTGTTTCGCCAGTTCTTCATGACCATACCGGGCGAATTGGTCGAGGCGGCGCGTGTCGACGGTGCCGGGCCATGGCGCTTCTTTTTCGATATTCTGGTGCCGCTGTCGCGGACAAACATCGCCGCGCTGTTCGTGATCCTCTTCATCTATGGCTGGACGCAGTATCTTTGGCCGCTGCTCGTCACCAACAGCAACGACATGAACACCATCGTCATCGCGCTGAGAAAGATGGTTTCCTTCGCCGATGCCGACACCCAATGGCACCTGGTGATGGTCACGGCAATGCTGGCCATCGTGCCGCCGATCCTGGTGGTCGTGCTGATGCAACGCTGGTTCGTGCGCGGTCTGGTCGAATCCGAAAAGTGAGAAGCCGATGGCGACCGTGGATCTGAAGGATGTCAGGAAAATCTATCCCAGCGGCGTCGAGGCCGTGAAGGGCGTTTCCATCGCCATTCCCGACAAGGAGCTTTGCGTGCTGGTCGGCCCCTCCGGCTGCGGCAAGTCTACGCTGCTGAGGATGATCGCCGGGCTGGAGACGATTTCTGCCGGTACAGTCGCCATCGACGGCAAGGTGGTCAACGCCATTGGCCCGACCGAGCGCGACATCGCCATGGTGTTCCAGAACTACGCGCTCTACCCACATATGAAGGTCTATGACAACATGGCCTATGGCCTGCGCAACCGCGGCACGCCGAATGACGAGATCGACAGCAGGGTACGCTCGACTGCCAAGGTGCTGGAGCTTTCGGCGCTGCTCGACCGGCGCCCGCGCGAGCTTTCCGGCGGTCAGCGCCAGCGCGTCGCCATGGGTCGCGCCATCGTGCGCAACCCGAAGGTCTTCCTGTTCGACGAACCGCTGTCCAACCTCGATGCGAAATTGCGCGGGCAGATGCGCATCGAGATCAAGAATCTGCAGCGCTCGCTTGGCGTCACCTCGGTTTATGTCACGCACGACCAGCTTGAGGCGATGACGCTGGCCGACATCCTCGTCGTCATGAACGCCGGCCTGGTCGAGCAGACCGGCGCGCCGCTTGATGTGTACGAGAAACCGGCCTCGACCTTCGTCGCTTCGTTCATAGGCGCACCGCCGATGAATCTGCTGGCGCTCACAGAGGCCTCCCCAAGCTCGGTATTGGCGGACGGTACTGTGATTGGCTTGGCGCCTCGACAGGGCAAGGCAGTGACGCTAGGCTTTCGTCCGGAGGACACCGACATCACCTTCGCGGCAGAGGCGCCGGCCGGCGCGCTCGCGCTGCCGGCAACAGTGGAAGCGGTCGAACCGGTCGGTGCCGAAAGCTTTCTCCATTGCGTGGCAGCCGGCAGCCGCATCGTCGTGCGCGTCTCAGGCCGCGCCAGCGCCAAGCCAGGCGACCAATTGCGCGTCGTGGCCAGGTCCGAAAAGCTGCATTGGTTCGATCAGGCGGGCAAACGGGTCGATTGAAGTCGGCCTTGCGCAAAACCGTTCAGGCAAACACATGCGCCTTGCCCGACACGGTCAGCCGGACGATCTCGCCGATCGCCGGCGCGTCCATGCCCGGCTTGCGCAGGATCAACGGCGTATTGCCGATAGCGGCGGCGTCGGGCGGATCGGGGCTGTTCAACAGACGCACCGCGATGGTGCACATCGAGCCGGCGAACTCCGATTCTGTCACCTCGCCGAACAGCATGTCCGGCGTGCCGGACATGCCTTCACGCGATGTGCGCTTAAGCAACACCTGCTCCGGCCGCAGCATGATGCGGGCGACGTCGCGCCGCTCCGAGCTGTCGACAGCGATGCGGCCGAGCGGCGAGATGGCGAAGCCATCGGCGATCCTTGCCGGCAGGACGATGGCGTCGCCAAGGAACTCGGCGACCATCCTGTCCTTCGGCTTGAAATAGAGCTCGCGCGGCGTGCCGACCTGCGAGAATTTGCCGTCGCGCATCACCGCGACCTGGCTGGCGAATGACAGCGCCTCGGCCTGGTCGTGGGTGACCAGGATGGTGGTGATGCCGGCGGTTTCAAGGAGCTCGGCCACGGCCTTGCGCATCGAGGCGCGCAGGCCGGTGTCGAGCGCCGAGAACGGCTCGTCGAGCAGCATCAGCCGCGGCTTCATGGCCATGGCGCGGGCGAGCGCGACGCGCTGCTGCTGGCCACCGGAGAGTTCGTGCGGACGGCGCTTCAGGATACCTTTGTCCAGCCCGACGACATAGGCGAGCTCGGCGATGCGCTCACTGCGCTTTTCCTCGTGACGCCCCATGCCGAAGCCGATATTGGCGGCGATGCTCAGATGCGGGAATAGAGCGCCGTCCTGCGCCACCAGCCCGATGCCGCGGCGATGCGCCGGCACGGCCGTGTCGCCATCGGCCAGCACCTCGTCATCAAGCACGATGCGGCCCTGGTCCGGCGCCTCGAAGCCGGCGATCAGCCGCAGCAAGGTGGTCTTGCCGCAACCGGACGGCCCGACGATTGCCGTACGGCTGCCGCTGGCCACGCTGAGGTCGACGCCGGCAAGTGCTGCCACGGGCCCGTAGTGCTTGTGGATGCCGCTCAGCTCGAGAAAGCTCATCGCCCGGCCATCCGCTTCGACTGGACGTAGAGCAACCAGGTCAAAGGCAGCGACATCGCCACCATGATCAGGGCATAAGGCGCCGCCGACGCATAGTCGATCTCGCCGCTATAGGACCAAAACGCCATGGCCAGCGTGCGGGTGCCGTTGGGCGCCAGCATCTGGGTTGCGGTCAATTCGTTCATGATACCCAGCGCGACCAACGCCATGCCGGCTGCGGCGCCCGGCGCCGACAGGCGGATGGTCGTCGACCACAGCGCCTTGAGCGGCGACCGGCCGAGGCTGGAGGCGGCGCGTTCGAGCTCGACCGGCGCCTGTGCGATCGACGCCCTGAGGCTAATCAGAGCGCGCGGCAGGAACATCAGCGCATAGGCGACCAGGATGGTGAACAGGGTCTGGTAGAGCGGCATGGCGATACGCACGGCGATGGTGACCAGCGCTAGGGCGATGACAACGCCGGGCAACGCGCCGACGATATAGTTGCAGCCCTCCAGGACGCGTTGCAGCCGCCCCGGCGCGCGGATCGAAATCCACGCCATCGGCATTGCCGCGACGGTGGCGAGCAGCGCGCCGGCAATTGCTAGGAACAGCGTTTGGCCAAGCGCCAGGCCGATCTCGTCGAGCCGCCAGACATCGGCGCCGCCGGCCATGAGCCAGCGGCCGATAGTGGCGAACGGCACGCCGAGCGCCAGCAGCGTGGTAATGGCAGGCAGCAGCAGGCAAGGAATGGTGGCGCGCCCAAGGCCCGTGCGCTGCTGCTGGCGCGCAGCACCCGAACCGACGCGGGCATAGCGCTCCTCGCCGCGCACCAGCACCTCCAGCCCGAGCAGCACAAGGCAGCAGGTCACCAGCACGCCGGCCAGCATGTTGGCGGCGGGACCGTTGAAGGTCGACTGGAACTGGTCGACGATCGCGGTGGTGAAGGTGTCGAAGCGGATGAAGACATAGAGCCCGTATTCGGCCAGGAGATGCAGGCCGACCAGCAGGGAGCCGCCGCAAATAGCGAGCCGGAGCTGCGGCAGCACGACACGCCTGAACACACGCCACGGGCCGAGACCAAGGGCTGCCGCTGCATCCTCGAGAGCGGGATCGAGCCGGCGCAATGCCGCCGCCACCGGCAGATAAAGGAAGGGGAAATAGGCGATGACCGACACAAGCACGCCGGCCCACAGGCCGTGCAGTCTGGGCACCATGGTGACCCAGGCGTAACTGTGGACGAAGGCCGGAATGGCGAGCGGCGCCACCGACAGCCAGGCCCATAGGCGGGCACCCGGCAGATCGCTGCGCTCGGTCAGCCAGGCCAGCGTGACCGACAGCACGATCGAGATCGGCACCGCCAGCACCACCAGCAGGCTGGTGTTGACCAGAAGCTCGCCGACGCGCGGCCTGAACACCAGCGCCGCCACCGTTTCCCAGCCGGTCTGCACCGCCACCCAGACGATGAAGGCAAGCGGCAGCAGCGCGAAAAGCGAGACAAAGACGGCAGCCAACGCAATCCATGAGACCGACCAACGACGTGCCCGCACGGCCGTGGCGTCGGCCGGCAAGCCTGGGCGTGCGAGATCGATCGCGGATTGCATCAGATCAGACGTTGCGCCAGCTCCGCCCGGAGGCGGAAACGATCGGCGGCGGATAATCTCGCGGGTAGCTTGTGGTCATAGGCAAATGCCATCTTGAAAACAGAGCGCTCCTGTGGAAAGCGAATTCCCACAGGAGCGCAGTCGGTTGCCCTTTTAGGACGAACGCCGGCTAAAGCAAGCCGGCCGCCGTCATCAGGTCGGTCACCTTTTTCGAGTTCAGCGTCGTCGGGTCGACTTTCGGCGCCTGCAGATCGGCCAGCGGCACCAGCTTCGGATTGGACTCGGCGCCCTTGCCGACTGCGTATTCGAACGAATCGCCTGTTTTCAGCACGTCCTGGCCGCCATTGCCGGTGACCCATTTCAGGAAAGCCTGCGCTTCCTTCGGGTGCTTGCTCGAGGCCAGCACACCACCGCCGGAAACCGAGACGAAAGCGCCGGGGTCCTGGTGCTTGAAATAGTGCAACTCGACATTCTTGCTGTTCTCGCCGGTCTTGGCCTGATCGCCGTAGTAGTAATAGTGGTAGATCACGCCGCCTTCGACCTCGCCGGCATTGACCGCCTTCATCACCGTGCTGTTGCCCTTATAGGCGGTAAAATTCTCCTTCATCGCCTTCAGCCATTCGGCCGTCGCTGCCTCGCCCTTGAGCTGCAGAAGCGCGCTGACGATCGCCTGGAAATCGGCGCCGGAGGGCGAAGCGGCCCAGCGGCCCTTCCAGCTCGGATCGGCGAGATCGAGCAGCGATTTGGGCAGCTGGTCGGCGCTCAGCTTGGTCTTGTTGTAGGCAAAGACGGTGCTGCGCGCGGCAACGCCGACCCATTTGCCGCTCGCCGGCTGGTACTCCTGCGGAACCTGGGCCAGCGTCTCGGTGTCGACCGGTGCGAACAGGCCGGCCGCCTCGACCAATGCCATGGCCGGCGAATTCTCCGTCAGGAATACATCGGCGGGCGAAGCGGTGCCTTCGGCAACGATCTGGTTGGAAAAATCGCTGTCGCCGCCATTGCGGACGGTAACCTTGATGCCGGTTTCCTTGGTGAATCCCTCCGCCCAAGCCTTGGTCAGGTTTTCGTGCTGGGCGTTGTAGACGACGATGCCCTCGTCCTCTGCCATTGCCGGGCCGGCGATCAGGCTGATTGCAAGTGCTGTCGCACCGGCAAGGGCGGAAAGAGCATATTTCATGGCGTCGTCCTCGATTTCGATTGGCTTTGGCTTGGCACGCTGCACCTATCAATACATGACTAGCGCAGTCAACATTGCTGGCCCACTCAATCGCTCAAAAGGAGCAAACTTTCGTGATGCTCAGCTAATTTGCCTTGGACATTATTTCGCCGGCCACGTAACAAATCAGCGCCGAGACGCGAATATCGGGGAGTGAACTCTTGTGAGCGGCAAGGACGAAGCCGAGCTTTCACGGCTGCTGCGGGCCGCGATCGCCGGAGACGAAAGAGCCTATGCCGACTTTCTGCACCGGATCGCCGCGCTCGTTCGTGGCTTTGCCCGGCGCAAGATCGTGCAGGGCGGGGTGGATCCCGAGGATGTAGTGCAGGAAACCTTGCTGGCCATTCATGTGAAACGACACACCTGGCGCCATGATGCGCCGGTGCTGCCTTGGGTCTATGCAATAGCCCGCTTCAAGCTGATCGATGCGTTCCGGCGGCGCGGTCGGCGGATCGAGATCGAGATCGACGAAATCGCCGAGACCTTTGCCGAGCCGGAATCGGAGACGGTGAGCGAGCGCGACGTCAACCGGGCGCTCGACAGCCTGTCGCCGGCACAGCGTTCCGTCGTCTCGGCCGTATCGGTCGAAGGCCGGTCAATCGGTGAGACCGCGGCCAAATTCGGCATCAGCGAGACGGCTGTGCGGGTGTCACTGCACCGCGGGCTTGCCGCCATTGCCAAACGGTTCAGGGCGGGGCGGGAATAAGAATAACATGAGGACCGAAGATTTCATCAGGGCGCTTGACGCCGATGCCCGCAGCAAGGCGCTGCCGCTAGGCACCGCCTGGTGGCTTGCCGCCGGCGTGGCCATCGTGATCGCGGCCGCGGTTTTCTGGCTGACGATCGGCCCGCGCCCCGACATTGCGATCGCCATGCACACGATGCGGTTCCTGTCCAAATTCGTCTTCACGATTGCTCTTGCCGTCAGCGCCTTTGTCCTGGTGCGTGGGCTGTCGACGCCCGGTGCATCGACCGGCCGGGCGGTGAGCTGGATGATCGCCGCGCCGCTGCTGGTGATTGTGGCTGTGATTTTCGAACTCTTCGCCGTGCCTGCGTCCGACTGGGGCACGCGCCTGGTCGGCACGAACATGGTCATCTGCCTGACCTTCATTCCGTTGATCGGGATCGGCCCGCTTGCCGTCTTTCTCGCGGTGCTGCGCCATGGCGCGCCGACAAGGCCGGTGCTTGCCGGTGCGGCCGCGGGCCTGCTTGCCGGCGGGCTGGCGGCGACCTTCTATGCGGCGCATTGCTTCGACGATTCGCCGCTTTTCGTCGGCACCTGGTATACGATCGCGGTCGCCATCCTTGCCGTGCTCGGGGCGCTCGGCGGACGACTTTTTGTGCGCTGGTAGCGAGGCGATCAGCGTGTCGGAACGGGATGCTCGCCGCGATAGTCGTAGAAGCCGCGCCCGGTCTTGCGGCCGAGCCAGCCGGCCTCGACATATTTGACCAGCAGCGGGCAGGGGCGGTATTTCGAATCCGACAGCCCGTCATGCAGCACCTGCATGATCGATAGGCAGGTATCGAGCCCGATGAAGTCGGCAAGCTGCAGCGGCCCCATCGGATGGTTGGCGCCGAGCTTCATGGCGGTATCGATGGCGTCGACCGAGCCGACACCTTCATAGAGCGTGTAGATCGCCTCGTTGATCATCGGCAGCAGGATGCGGTTGACGATGAAGGCCGGGAAATCCTCCGAGACGGTGATCGTCTTGTCGAGCTGCTTCACATAGGTTTTTGCCGCCTCGAAGGTCTGGTCCTCGGTGGCGATGCCGCGCACCAGTTCGACCAGTTTCATCACCGGAACCGGATTCATGAAATGTATGCCGATGAAGCGTTCCGGCCGGTCGGTCTGCGAAGCCAGCCGTGTGATCGAGATCGATGACGTGTTCGTCGCCAGGATGGCCTCGGGGTTGAGCTGCGGGCAGAGCTGGGCGTAGATCTTGCGCTTGACCGTCTCGTCCTCCGTCGCTGCTTCGATCACCAGATCGGCGCCCGCAAGGTCGGCCATGGCCGGTGCCGCCGAAATGCGCGCCATAGCCTCATTGCGCAGCTTTTCCTCGAGTTTGCCTGAGCCGACCTGACGGGCCATGTTGCCGCTGATCGTAGCGATGCCCTTTTCGATGCGGTCGGGCGAAATATCGTAAACCAGCACCTTATAGCCCGCCAGCGCCGACACATGGGCGATGCCGCCACCCATCTGGCCCGCGCCGATGATGCCGATCGTTTCGATCTTGCTCATTACCCGATCCCGTCGAGGCCTTTGCGGCCCGTTTTTTGTGCAGTGCAAACTAAAAGGGCGGGGCGACTTCGTCTACCCCCACCCCTCAGAATTTAATACGCTTTGGCAGAAGGCGTCAAAGCGCCTTTTGCAGTTCCGGCAGAATGACGAAGAGATCGCCGACGAGACCGTAGTCGGCGACCTGGAAGATCGGCGCTTCCTCGTCCTTGTTGATGGCAACGATCACCTTCGAATCCTTCATGCCGGCAAGGTGCTGGATGGCACCGGAGATGCCGACGGCAATATAAAGGTCGGGCGCTACCACCTTGCCGGTCTGGCCGACCTGCCAGTCGTTCGGCGCATAGCCGGCATCGACGGCGGCGCGAGATGCGCCAACCGCCGCACCGAGCTTGTCGGCGACCGGCAGGATGACCTCCTGGAACTTCTCGGAGGAGCCCAGCGCACGGCCGCCCGAGATGATGATCTTGGCCGAGGTCAGCTCTGGACGGTCGGTCTCGGAGAGCTTGTTCTCGACAAAGCTCGACAGGCCGGGATTGGCCGCCGCCTGGACCGTCTCGACCGGCGCGGAACCGCCCTCGGGCGCTGCCTGGAAGGAAGCGGTACGCACCGTGATGACCTTCTTGGCGTCACTGGACTGCACCGTCTGGATGGCGTTGCCGGCATAGATCGGCCGCTTGAAGGTGTCGGGCGACACGACTTCGATGATTTCAGATATCTGGGCGACATCGAGCAGCGCCGCCACGCGGGGCGCAACGTTCTTGCCCGACGAGGTCGCCGGCGCGATGATCGTCTCGTATGGCTCTGCAAGCGAAACGACGAGTGCCGCCAGCGGTTCGGCGAGACGCTCGGTCAGTTCGTCGGCGTCGGCGAGCAGTACCTTGGTGACGCCCTTGAGCTTGGCGGCGGCGTCCGCTGCCGGCTTGGCGCCTTTGCCGGCAACCAGCACATGCACGTCCGAACCGATCTGGAGCGCCGCCGAAAGCGCCTTGGCGGTCTGGTCGGAAAGCGCAGCGTTGTCGTGTTCGGCAATCAGAAGAATAGCCATGATGTTTTCCTGACTTTCGTCTTCGAGGCTCCTGAAATCCGGTCAGGCCGAGTCGAAAACGGTTGGTTTCGAGAACCGGAGCGGAGCGTACTTCAGTACGTGAGCACCGGAAGCGGAGAACCGGCCGTTTGCAGGCCGGCCTCATCGGATTTCCTTAGAGCACGCCGGCTTCGTTCTTCAGCTTGTCTACCAGTTCGGCGACGCTCTTGACCTTGACGCCCGCCTTGCGGCCGCCCGGCTCCTCGGTCTTGATCACTTTAAGCCGCGGCTTGACGTCGGCGCCGTAATCGGCAGGGCTCTTCTCGTCGAGCGGCTTCTTCTTGGCCTTCATGATATTGGGCAGAGAAGCGTAGCGTGGCTGGTTCAGCCGCAAATCGGCCGTGACGATCGCCGGCATCTTCAGTTCCAGCGTCTGCAGGCCGCCATCGACCTCGCGCGTCACCGTGGCCTTGTCACCGTCGAGCACGATCTTGGAGGCGAAGGTGCCCTGCGCCCAGCCGAGAAGTGCGGCCAGCATCTGGCCGGTCTGGTTGGAATCGTCGTCGATCGCCTGCTTGCCGAGAATGACAAGGCCGGGCTGTTCTGCCTCGACGACGCCCTTCAGCACCTTGGCGACGCCCAGCGGCTCAGTCTGCTCGTCGGTCTTGACCAGGATGGCGCGGTCAGCGCCCATGGCGAGCGCCGTGCGCAAGGTCTCCTGTGCCTGCTGCGGCCCGATCGACACGACGATGATCTCTTCGGCCTTGCCAGCTTCCTTCAGCCGGATCGCCTCTTCGACCGCGATCTCGTCGAACGGGTTCATCGCCATCTTGACGTTGGCGAGTTCCACCGCCGAACCGTCCGCCTTCACCCGGACCTTGACGTTCGCATCCACAACCCGCTTCACGGGCACAAGGATCTTCATTTGCCTGCCACCTCTTTCACGATAGTCTTTTCACGCTCGTCGGGCGCGCTATAGCAGCGTGCACCTCTTCATAGTTGTCGAAAGCCGACATTCCGGACGGAATTCTGGTCTTCGCCACGCCAGTAGGGTGGCGCTTCCGTAGTTGCGGCGACCCCGCGCGTCAATATCCGAGGCGCACTCGGATCCTCGGCGAAGCACTCAAATCGGTTCAGTCCGGACCGGAAACGCTTCCCCGGCCCCAGCGCGGCGCCGGCTGCGCAGGTTGTGGGTCGCTTGGCGCCGGCTCCCCGGCTACGGGCGCCGGACCGGCGACCACGGCCGGCTCCTCGTCTGCGCCGGCGAGTAGCGGTACGCCGCGGCTGCGCAAGACAAGCACCAGCACGGCTCCAGCGATGATGCCGCCGATATGGCAGGCCCAGGAAACCTGATCCTCGCCCCCCTGGGAGAACATGAAGATCTGGAACAGGATCCACAGGATCAGCGGGATGAAGGCCGGGATGCGCAACGGGATGCGCGCGAAGACCAGCACCCATACCTTCACCCGCGGATAAAGGATCAGATAGGCGGCGACCACACCGGCGATGGCGCCCGACGCGCCAATCAGCGGCACCCGCGAATCCCAGGCAACCAGACCCTGGAAGAAAGCGCCGGCAATGGCGCAAAGCAGATAGAAGACGAGGTAGCGGATGTGGCCGAGTGCATCCTCGACATTGTCGCCGAACACCCACAGGAACAGCATGTTGCCGCCGAGGTGGAAGATATCCGCGTGCAGGAAGGAATAGGTCAGATAGCTCAGGCTCTCCGGAATGACGACAAATTGCGGAGCGAGGTCGACGCTGTCATGCACAACCGACGGGATGAAACCGAGGCCCATCACCGTGGCGTTGGCGAAATCCTCGCCGCCTAATGTGGTGACAAAGTAGATCAGCACGTTGAGCGCGATCAGGCTGATCGTCACATATTGCAGCTTGATGTGCCGCAGCCTGTTGGTGTCGTAAAGCGGGATGAACATCAGGTCCCCAGCTCGGCAGATTTCAGCGGTTCTTGCCGGGAACCCATAGCACGTCGGCATTTCCGTTGTCATTGACCGCGCGTGCGGCGACGAACAGAAAGTCCGAGACACGGTTGATGTATCTTATCGCCTCGCGGTTGACGTGCTCGTCCGGGTCTTGCGACAGCGCCACCATGATGCGCTCGGCGCGGCGGGCCACCGTGCGGGCGAGGTGAAGGGCAGCCGCCGCCGGCGTACCGCCGTTGAGCACGAAGGATTTGAGCGGCTCAAGGTCCTTGTTGAGGAGATCGATATCCTGTTCGATGCGGTCGGTCTGCGAGGCGATGATGCGCAACGGCTCGTAGTCGAGCGGCTTGCCATTATCGGGGACCGCCAGATCGGCGCCGAGATCGAAAAGGTCGTTCTGGATGCGGCCGAGCATCGCATCGATCGCCGGATTTACTGCCGCGGTATGAATGCGGGCCATGCCGATGCAGGCATTGGCCTCGTCGACCGTGCCGTAGGCGTCGATGCGAAGGTCGGATTTCAGCCGCCGCTCGCCGGAGCCGAGACCGGTGGTGCCATCGTCGCCAGTGCGGGTGTAGATCTTGTTGAGCTTGACCACGGGGTACCTCCCGGCTGGTGCTGCGTCACTTACGGGTGAAATACACCGCCAGCATGATCAGCACCAAGGCCACGAACTGCAAGAGCACGCGCGTCTGCATCAGCTTGTTGGAGGTCATGCTGGAGCCGCCGCGCATCATGTTGATGAGGCCGCGGATCAGCACGATCACCACTGCGACCATGACAAGAACGGCGAGGATGTTGAAGACGGTTGCCATGGTGTGTTCCAGTTGAATTGCGTTCAGGCGCGATTGGCGAGCAGACGGTAGAGTGCAGAAGCCGGCAGGATGCGTTTAAGGATCACACCGATCCTGGCCGGCACTGTTACCACATAATGCGGGCGCGGGCGCCGCGACAGAAGCGCATGGTGCAAGGCGGCATAAACCACCTCCGCCCCGGGCTTCAGCCGCGATGTGCTGCCGCCGGCCCGCAGCCGTTTGAGTTGCGCCGCATAGGCGAGGCGATGAACGGAATTCTCGTGATCGATATTCGCCAGGAACCATGCGAGGCTGTTGCTGGCGATCTTCGATTTCACCGGCCCCGGCTCGATCAGCGAAACATGGATGCCGCTGCCGAGGAGTTCTTGATAGAGGGACAGCATCAGCCCTTCGATAGCGTGCTTCGATGCCGAGTAGGCGCCGCGAAAAGGCACCGGCGCGAGGCCGAGGATCGATGAGCAATGAACGAGACGACCGTGGCCCTGACGGCGCATCACCGGTACGACGCGGCGAGTGAGATCATGCCAGCCAAAGACATTGGCCTCGAACTGCTGCCGTAAAGCCTCGACCGGCAGGTCCTCGACGGCGCCGGGTTGTCCGTAGGCGCCATTGTTGAAGAGCGCACCGAGCCGGCCGCCGGTCCGTTCCAGCACCGACGCCACCAGCGCCTCGATCGATCCGGGCTCGGTGTAGTCCAGATAAAAGGCCTCGATGCCGTCGGCCTCGAGCGCGGCGATATCTTCGGGCTTTCGGGCCGTTGCGAACACCCGCCAGCCTTCCCTCTTAAGAGCATAGGCGCAATAGGCGCCTATGCCGGAAGAGGCACCTGTGACAATGATGGTGCGCAACTCTTCTCCGGGAGGAATGGTGGTTTGACCTAGGGTTGTCATTTACCGCAAACCCTTCCCATATTCGCGGCGTCGGGACAATCGAAGGGAACGCGGTTCTTGTTGCGGAAGATCGTAGCCCTCAAACGCGTCCTCTACGACGCGCTCGGCCATTTCAACACCGACGACGGCTGGGCAATGGCCAGCCATCTGGCGATCACCGCGCTGATGGCGCTTTTTCCTTTCCTGATCTTCGCTACGACGCTGGCGAGTTTTTTCGGCGCGCAGGCTTTCGCCGACACCGCCGTGCACCTTGTGTTCGACACATGGCCCGAGCAGATCGCCAAACCGATCGCGCGCGAGGTGCTCAACGTGCTTACCGTCCGGCGCAGTGACCTGTTGACCTACGGTATCGTGCTTGCCGGATATTTCGCCTCGAACGGCATCGAGGCGCTGCGCACCTCGCTCAACCGGGCCTATCGTGTCTCGGAAACGCGCGGCATCATCTACCGGCGGGTGCAGAGCATCATCTTCGTGCTGATCGCGACGGCCGGGTTTTTGGCCATCAGCGTGCTGCTGGTCTTCGCGCCGTTGCTGGCACGGCTGGCCGAGTCGCATTTCGAATGGATAAAGCCCTACATGGGCACGATCACGCTGTGGCGTTACGTCATCGCCTCGGTCGTCATCATCGGCGGCCTGTTCGCCGTGCATTTCTGGTTGCCGGCCGGCAAGCGCCGCTTCGTTTCGATCGTGCCTGGCATCATCTTCACGCTGGTCGGCTGGCTCATCGGGTCGACCATCTTCGCCGCCTATCTCGATCATTTCTCGTCCTATGTGACGACCTATGCCGGCCTCGCCTCGATCATGATCGCCGTCGTCTTCCTCTACATCGTATCAGCGATCTTCATCCTCGGTGGCGAGCTCAACGCCGCGATCAGCCGCTATTTAGAGGCGCGTGCCCGCGTCGGCGGCTGAGCCGTCGCCAGCCCGACGCCGAGCGTCGCGATCGCCATGCCGGCGATCTGGAGCGGGCTCAAGTGCTCACCGAACAATGCCCAGGCGATGACCGCGGTGACGGCCGGCACGAGGTAAAACAGCGAGGCGACCTTCGACATTTCGCCGTCGCGGATCATCACCATCAACAGGAAGATGGCGCCGATCGACAGCACAAGCACGAGCCAGGCCATGGCGAAGATCAGTTCGCCATTGACGATGACCGTTCGCGTCTCGAAGGCTAGCGAGGCCAAGGCCATTACAGATGCGCCGCCGACATATTGCCAGAACGTGGCAGCCACCAGATCGCCGCCGGAAGCAAAGCGCTTCTGCCAGATCGTGCCGGCGCTCATGCCGAGCACCGAGACAAGTGAGGCGCCCAGTGTTTCGGCCGTCACCCCGCCGCCGAGCGCGCCGAGCTTCGGCCAGAGCACGATCACCACACCGATCAGCCCGAGGCCGAGACCGGCCCAGTGGCGCGGCAGGATGGCCTCGCCGAGAAGCCTGCCGGCGAGCACTGCCGTGATCAGCGGCTGCAGGCCGACGATCAGGGCTGAAAGCCCAGCGGGCATGCCCCGGTGGATGGCCCAGAACACGCCGCCGAGATAGACGCCATGCATCAGGATGCCGGCGCCGGTCGCGTGCAGCGCCTCGTCGCGGGTGGCGCGGCTCGAACCAAGTGCGGCCATCAAAGCGACAAGCAGGATTGCGGCCAGGACAAAGCGCGCGGCCAGGAAAGTAAAGGGCTCCGCCCACGGCATGGCATAGCGCGCGCCGATGAAGCCGGTCGCCCACAGGACGACGAAAGAGGCGGGGATGAACCGCTTGAGGCTGTGCATTTTTCCGGAGGCCACGCGTCGGTGAGGACTGATTGTCGCGCTTGCTCTAATGCCGTTCCGAGCGGAAGGCAAAACCAAACCGTTGATCCATAGGCTCAATTCCATTCAAGGAATGCCTTTGGCGCCGCTAGAGACCGACCAGCCGCCTCACATCGTCCGGCGATGCGCCCGTCTTACGCTGGGCGGCAAGGCCGGTATCGCCAAGACTCTTCGACAGCTTTCGTCCGTCCGGGCCGAGGATCAGGCGATGGTGAAAATAGGCCGGCTGCGGCAGGCCAAGCAGTTGCTGAAGCAGCCGCTGCACGCTGGTCGCGGAATAGAGATCCTGGCCGCGCACGACATGGCTGACGCCCTGCAGCGCGTCGTCCATGGTGACGGCGAGGTGATAGCTGGTCGGGATTTCGCGGCGCGCCACGACCACGTCGCCCCAATCCTGCGGATGGGCTTCGACACGACGCGTCGCGGAGAGCGTCTCGTCCGTGTATTCGGCCCATGACAGGTCCTTGCCGGCGCGCGCTATTGCCGCATCGACGTCCAGCCGCCAGGCAAATGGCACATTTTCGGCCTGGCGCCGCTTGCGTTCGCTCGCCGTCAACGCCTTGTCGGCGGCAGGATAGAGCGGCACGCCGTCCGGGTCGCGCGGCCAGTCGCGGCCACGCTTCTCGCTGTCGGCGATAAAGGCGCGGATCTCACTTCTGCTCATGAAGGCCGGGTAGACAAGTTCTTCCTCGATCAGCCGCTCGAGCATCGCCCGATATTCGGCAAAATGCTCGGACTGGCGGCGCACCGGTTCCTCCCAGCCAAGCCCCAGCCATTTCAGGTCGCGAAAAATGCCTGCCTCGAATTCCGGCGTGCAGCGTGTCGTGTCGATATCCTCGATGCGCAGCAGCAGGCGTCCGCCCGTCGCCTTTGCCAATTTCTGATTGAGCAGCGCCGAATAGGCATGGCCGAGATGCAGTTCGCCGTTCGGGCTCGGCGCGAAGCGGAATGTCAGCAGTGTCATTGTCCGGCGGCAATCGGGTTGTG
Organism: Mesorhizobium sp. M0898; assembly: GCF_040319695.1. Lineage (NCBI taxonomy): Bacteria > Pseudomonadati > Pseudomonadota > Alphaproteobacteria > Hyphomicrobiales > Phyllobacteriaceae > Mesorhizobium > Mesorhizobium sp. M0898. The sequence goes on from NZ_JAMYOE010000014.1 coordinate 77,551, forward strand.
TGGCGCTTTCGCCAATTGCTACTTTGCGCCGGTGGCGTCGTGCGTCCAGAGGGACACGTGACGAAGCGTGCGGCACTTTTGATTTTGGAACAAGCAGACATGCAACGCATCGCCAGTCTCGACGACATTGCGCAAGGGCTGGATAGGCTATGCTTACTCGACCCACGCCTGGAAAGAGTGCGCGGCATGGCCGGCGAGGTGCCGCTCAGGCTATCGGAGCCGGGGTTCAGGAGCCTTGCTTCCATCGTCGTTTCGCAACAAGTGTCCCGCGCGAGCGCCGACGCCATCTTCGGCCGGCTGACGAGACTGCTCGATCCGCTGACGCCGCAGGCGATACTTGCCGCCGACGAGGTGATCTTTCGCGAGGCCGGGCTGTCGCGACCCAAGCAGCGCGGCCTGCTTGCCGTCGCCCGGGCGGTGGCCGACGGGCTCGACCTCGATCACCTCTGTCGGCTCGATGCAAGCGAGGCGATCGCGGCCATGACCAGGGTGCCGGGGATCGGCCCGTGGACGGCTGAAGTCTACCTTTTGTTTGCCGCCGGACACCCGGACATCTTTCCGGCGCGCGACGTTGCATTGCAGAGCGCGGTCGGCCATGCACTAGGCATCGACCCGCGTCCGCCGGAGAAAATGCTGATCCGGCTTGCCGAATCATGGAGCCCGTGGCGCGGTGTCGCATCGCGGCTTTTCTGGGCTTATTATCGCGAATTGAAGGGCAGGGATGCCGCGCCTCCGGCCTGAATCCGCAAAAAAGCATTGAAATCATGCGTTTTTGAGACCCGGCATGATCGACAATCCGCTTCACATCCCTGTCATGTCGGGCTTACAGTATCCGCGTCGACCGGTTCTAGGGTGAAGGAGGTCAACGACGTGACGGTTGCCGTATCTCCGGATGGGCTTCCAGCGCTGGTGCTGAATGCGGATTACCGTCCGCTCAGCTATTACCCCCTGTCGCTCTGGTCCTGGCAGGATGCCATCAAGGCGGTGTTCCTCGAGAGGGTGAACATCGTCGCCGAATACGAACACGCCGTCTCTTCACCGACCTTTTCGATGAAGCTGCCGAGCGTCGTCAGCCTGAAGGCTTACGTGAAGCCGTCGAGGCATCCGGCGTTTACCCGTTTCAACGTCTTCCTGCGTGACCGTTTCCAATGCCAATATTGCGGCACGCCGGACGATCTGACGTTCGACCATGTCATTCCTCGCCATCGCGGCGGCGCCACGACCTGGGAGAATGTCGTCGCTGCCTGCTCGCCCTGCAATCTGAGGAAGGGCGGCATGATGCCGGCCCACGCCAAGATGTGGCCGCTGCAGAAGCCCTACCAGCCGACGGTGCATGATTTGCATAATAACGGCCGGCTGTTCCCGCCCAACCATCTACACGAAAGCTGGATGGATTATCTGTACTGGGATGTCGAACTCGAACCATAGAGTTCGGCAGAAATCCGCCATGCCGGTCGCCTGACGCAGCTTTCCGCGCTTCCGGTGCTCACGTACTTTAGTACGCTCCGCTCCGGTTCTCGAAAGCCACGTCATGCACTCCGGCCTGACGAATTTCTGGACGAACTCTGCGTTGTGCCGCTCAGTCGCGGGCGAAGGCGCTGCGGAAGGCTACGACCGTCAGGACAAAGCTGGCGATGGCGTTCCAGCCGGCCAGCGACAGGCCGAGGATGCGGAGCGCCGCCTTGTCGCAGGAGGGCGGGACGAATTTGTCGAGCGCATCGAGCACGCCCTTGCCGCCGGTGTCCACCGGCCCGGCGGCTGCGGTGCAATCGGTCGGGCCTGGCCACCACGCCCATTCGACGCCGGAGTGATAAACGCCGAGATAGACGCCGTAGAGCATCAGCAGGCCGCCAATAGCCAGCAGGCCACGGCTTACCCAGGCTGGCGCGTGAAGAGCCGACGCAAGCACCGCCAGCAGCATCAAGGGCACGCCGACGTAGTAAGGCGTGCGCTGCTCGAGGCAGAGCTTGCAGGGGATGTAGCCGCCGAGATACTGGAAGGCCAGCGCCGAGCCGACCGTGGCGGCCATGGCGACAGCGAGAAACAGGGCGGTGCGCAGCCGCTGGCGTCCGGTATCGGCATTCACGGTCGCTGTCATCGGACTCAGTCCATTCGGTTCGATGCCGTTCAGACGGCGTATTTGACGACAATATAGAGCAAAATCAGGGCAGCGGCGGCGGCGCCTGCAATCTGGCCAAGGCGCTTTTCGATGAAGTGGCGGATCGGCTCGCCATAGCGGCGCAACAGCCACGCGAGAAACAGGAAGCGAGCACCGCGCGCCACGATTGCCAGCACGATGAACAGCAGCAAAGGAACACCGATGACGCCCGACAGGATCGTCACAACCTTGATCGGCGGCAGATGGGCGAGGCCGGAGGTGACCAGCATCAGGATGATGAAGCCGACACCCGATGAGACGCGCATCGCTTCGAACTCGTCATATTTGCCATAAAATTCGAGGATCGGCCGCGCCACCGCATCATAGGCATAATGGCCGATGAACCAGCCGGCGATGCCGCCCAGCACCGAGGCGACGGTGGCGACCAGCGCGTAACGATAGGCGCGATCCGGCCGCGACAGCGCCATCGGCAGATAGAGGACGTCGGCCGGCACCAGGAACACCGAGCTCTCGACGAAGGCGATGAAGGCCAGCCACCATTCGGCGGATTTGCTCGCCGCCAGCGACAAGGTCCAGTCGTAAAGTCCGCGAAGCATCGGCACTCCTAATGCACGCCCAAACCAGAAGCGGTCTTGGGATCACGACATGTACAAACAAGACTTGGAAGCGCCCCGCATCAACCTCGTCGGACAAGGTGCGCTTCAATGACATGCGCCGCCTGTCTAGAAAGATTTTCCGCGCTGCACAATGGCAGCTGCTTCACGAAATCGAAAGGCTGAGGCTTGAGCGAGCCCAGATGTCGGGATTTGGCCAGTTGACGAACAGGCCTCCAACCGTATAGTCCGCGCCCATCCAGGCCGCCCGGCCTGAGCCCCTATGGCGGAATTGGTAGACGCGCTCGACTCAAAATCAGGATGCGTCTACCGTCAGCCCGCAGGGTAATAGGATTGGAGGTCAATGGGTTAGGAGTTAAGAGCCGCTTAATTCTCGAACTGCCACCCTCTGCGTAGGTGCAGCATGAGAGCGTTGAGAGGTAAATGAGTTAGCGCCTTGCGGGTGTGGTGAAACTGGTAGACGCGCTGGATTCAAAATCCAGTTCCGAAAGGAGTGTCGGTTCGAGCCCGACCACCCGCACCAACTATCGGCCAACAAACTTTGAGAACGGCAGTCATTTCACCTGTCGCGCCAGAGTTCGAATCGTGTCGGCCGCCCACCTCCACCAGGATACTCCGCAATGTCCGGTGATGGATGGGACAGATCAATACATAAAATCAATATGTTATGAGAGATCGTGTGCAAAAACTGCACACGAAAGGTCCGCTACTCTTCTGGTTTTCGTTCCTGCGATGGAGTAGCCGACGGGCCTCTTGGGACGCCTGTTGAGTAGCTGCGCTGTCCTATCCTGCGAGGACCGTTGCTGGTGTATCCGCGATCTGCCGTCTTTCAGATGGCGGACGTCACCCATGTCGGTCGACCAAGATCAAGCTTGATCCCGCTGACCACGCGACGCCGCTGATGTGCTCGACACCAATGCCCGACTGCGTCGGCGCATTACGCGTGAGCCGTAAGAAATAAAATGACCAGTGCGCTTGAGCCCGCTGCAATATCAAAAAGATGCCCCGGCTTCAGGGAGGCCACACGCGCCGCCCATTCGTCGGCTGTGAAAGCGCGTCGTTGCAATGCAAGTGAAAAAAACTACCGGCCAATCAAAGCGAACATTTCTGGACTGTTTGCCGACCGAGGCGGAGTTTGATGAGGCTCAACTTCAGCCGGGACCGAAATGGCCTTACCGACCGATCCAGATCACCACGCCCGGGAGACGCTCCGGCTGATCGGCCCCGATCCGCAGAACTGGGTGCCGGACCGGGAAGGCATCGACCACAATGTCTTCATCGTTGGCGGTGGGCAGACGGGGGCGACCTTTGCCTTCGCGTTGAGGCGTGCCGGCATCGGCAAGGTTACTGTCGTCGACGCGGCACCGGATGAAAGCAAGGCCGGCATCTGGTTCACTCATGCACGGATGAACCGGCTGCGAACGCCAAAGGGCTTGCCGGGGCCGGAACTCGGCTTGCCGGGCTTGAGCTTTCAGTCCTGGTACGAAGCCCGCCACGGTGCGGAAGCCTATGCCGGATTCGACCGCATCGCACGGACGGATTGGGCGAACTACCTGAAATGGTATCGCGCGTTCCTCGGTATCGGCATCCGTTACGGCACGCGTCTCATTCGCATCGAGCCGGCCGGCGGGCTTTTTCGCCTCCACCTCGAAGCCGACGGCACGCCATCGGTCGAAACGGCGCGCAAGATCATTCTGGCCAATGGCTTTGGCGGCAGCGGCGGTCCAGTGATACCGGCGGTACTTGCCGCCTTGCCGCGGGGCCTTGTCGCACACAGTTCGGCGGCAATCGATTTTGCCTCGCTCAAGGGCAAGGCAATGGCTGTCGTCGGGTCGGCGGCTTCGGCATTCGATGCGGCCGGAGCTGCCCTTGAGGCCGGCGCGAAATCGGTGCGTCTCTTTGCCCGCCGCAACAGCATTGCCAGTGTGCCGATCAACCGCGTGCGCGGCTATCCCGGCGCCTATGACAATTATCCTCGGCTGCCCGATGCGGTGCGCTGGCGCCAGGCATTGCGCTTCCGCGAGGCCGGTTCAACGCCGCCGCTCGATGCGGTGGAGCGGGCGGTGCGGCACCAGAATTTTCATCTCCATCTCGGTGCCCCCTGGACAAATGCGGATGTCGAAGACGGCAAGGTCGTCACCGATATCGCAGGCGAGACGTTTGCGTTCGACTTCGTCGTCGCCGGCACCGGCTATTTCGCCGACCCGACGCGCAAGCCTGAGTTCGCCGATTTCGCCGCCACCATCCGGCTATGGCGCGACCAGTACGCGCCGCCGGAAGCAGAGCTGGATGAATTTTTCGGCGCCCATCCTTATCTCGGCCTCGGCCATGAATTTCTCGAGAAGGCGCCGGGGGAGGCGCCATTCCTGAGGAATATCCATGTCTTCAATCCCGGCGGCTTTGTCAGTTTCGGCCTGCCGATCGGCGATGTGCCGTCGATCAGGCGCGATGTGCCGGCCGTTGTCGCGCGCATCAGCCGCGATCTCTTCCTCGCCGATCTCGACAGCCATGAGAGCCGCATAACCGGGAGCCATCCGGCCGAGTTCGGCGAAGACGCCTATGCCGCTTCCGTCTCGCGGCCGGCGCAGACCATCGCGGCGGAATAGACGCATTTCCATGGACAAACGCCGATGACCTTCAGCCCTGACCTTTCCGACCCGTTCGTCGCCACGGCGGTCGAACTGCGCGAAATCTTCGATCGGGATGCCGTGGCGCGCGACAAGGCCGGCGGCCGGCCCGTCGAACAGATCCGCCTGCTGAAGGAAAGTGGTTTGCCGTCGGCGCAGATTCCCAAGCGCTATGGCGGCAAGGGCGCACCCTGGCTGTCGGTGCTTCGCGTCGTGCGCGAATTCGCCCGCACCGACGGCTCGCTCGCCCATCTCTACGGATACCATCATCTGCCGCTCAATGGCGTGCTGTTCCGTGGCACGCAGGCGCAGAGGGACCGGCTGCTGACACGCTCGGCAAGGGAGAACTGGGTCTGGGGCAATTCCGGCAACGCCATGTCGAAGACGTCGACGGCCAGGCGCAACGGCACGGGCTGGATCCTGAGCGGCTTTCGGCCGTTCTCCTCCGGTTCCCACATCGCAGACTACATCCAGGTTGCCTGGGAGGACGGCCAGGATAGACTAGCGGCAGCGATCCCGGCTGACCGTGAGGGCATCGTCATCGAGGATGACTGGGATGGTGTCGGCCAGCGGCAGACCGGCAGCGGCAAGGTGACGTTCAAGGACGTGCATGTCGGCGACGACGAACTGATTGGCTCGCCCGCGGTGCCGCTGACGCCGTTCCAGACGCTGACGTCACTGTTCCAGCAGGCGGTCCTGCTCAACCTGTTCGTCGGCAGCGCGCAAGGAGCGCTGAGCGAAGGCCGGGACTATACGGTCTCGCAATCGCGCCCCTGGGTCTATTCCGGCTATGAGAAACATACCGACGATCCGTTCGTGCAACGCAAATATGGCGACCTCTATATCCGCACGCTCGCCGCGGCCGAACTGGCCGATATAGCAGCATGCAGCCTCGATGCCGCCTATGGCCAGGGCGAGGCATTGACCCTGGAGCAGCGCGGGCAGACGGCGATCGATCTCGCCACCGCCAATGTCTACGCCGGACAAGTCGGCCTCGACGCGTCGAGCGAGGTTTTCGAGGTGATGGGCGCCCGCTCAGCCACCAAGGCCAACGGCTACGACAGGTTCTGGCGCAACGTGCGCACGCACACGCTGCACAATCCGGCCGAATACAAGAAGCGCACGATCGGCACCTGGTTGCTGACCGGGGAATTCCCGGCCGGCGGACTGTACCGCTGAGGAGGCGAAAAAAATGGCCAGGCGCAAGGACAAGCTCAAGCTGGGAGCGTTTCTGCTCTTCACCGGTCACCATGTGGCGGCCTGGCGCCATCCAGCGGCAGGCGAGGGGACCAGCCTCGGCGACTACGTCGAACTTGCCCGGCTGGCGGAAGCGGCCAAATTCGACGCGATCTTCTTTGCCGATGGCGTCGCGGCGCGGCTGAGCAACCTCGAGGCCGCCAGCCGCAAGGCGCATAGCGGCGTCTATCCGTTCGAGCCGATCACGCTGCTGTCGGCACTGTCGGCTGTGACCAGGAACATCGGCCTCATCGCCACGGCGTCGACCAGTTTTTCCGATCCCTACAATCTGGCCCGCCAGTTCGCGTCGCTCGACCACCTGAGCGGCGGGCGCGCAGGCTGGAATCTGGTCACCTCTTCCGATCCGGAGGCAGCGTTCAATTTCGGTCACGAGACGCATATCCAGCATGGCGAGCGCTACGACCGCGCCGAGGAATTCGCCGATGTCGTGCTCGGCCTGTGGGACAGCTGGGAGGATGACGCCTTCCCGCGCGACAGAGCAAGCGGGCGCTATTTCGACAAGGACAAACTGCATGTGCTGAACCACAAGGGCCAGCACTTCAAGGTGCGTGGTCCCCTGAACACGCCGCGAACGCCGCAAGGTCGTCCGGTCGTGGTCCAGGCCGGCGCGTCGGGTCCGGGCAAAGAGCTGGCGGCTCGTACCGCGGAAGCGATTTTCGCCGCGCAGATCACGCTCGACGAAGCCACCGCCTTCTATGCCGACGTCAAGGGCAGGCTCGGCAAATATGGCCGCTCGGAGGATGACCTGAAAGTCCTGCCAGGCATTTTCCCGGTCGTCGGCCGCACTGAAGCCGAGGCGCGGGGGAAGTTCGAACAGCTGCAGGATCTCATCCAGCCGGAAGTCGGCCTCGGTCTGGTCTCGGCGCTGGCCGGCGGCTTCGACCTCAGCGCCTATCCGCTCGACGGGCCGGTGCCGGATTTGCCGGAGACCAATGCCGGCAAGAGCCGGCAAGCGCTGGTGATCGATCTGGCGTGGCGCGAGAACCTGACGATCCGGCAGCTTTATCTGCGCATCGCCGGCGCCCGCGGCCACTGGCAGGTGGTCGGCACGCCGCAACAGATCGCCGACACCATGGAAGAGCGGTTCGAGAATTACGGCGCCGACGGCTTCAACATCATGGCGCCGATCATGCCCGGCGGCCTGAAGGATTTCATCGAGCTGGTGGTGCCGGAACTGCGCCGCCGTGGCCTGTTCCGCGACGAGTATGAGGGTAGCACCTTGCGCGACAATCTCGGCCTGAAGCGACCGGCAAACCGTTTTTCGCGGCATGCCGCGGCAGCTGCGGAATAGGCCGGCAATGGCGCGCGACACGCTCTTTCTCATCCAGCCGGGTTTCGCCGACCCAAATCAGCCGGGCCAGACGTTCGTCTGCCCCTATTGCAACCAGGTTGAGGGATTGCTCGCAGCCTTTCCCGATCTCGCCGCCAGACTCGACGTTGAGCGCGTGCCGTTTTCGAGGCCGAGAGGCAAGGTGATCGACGCGCTCGGCGAACGGCACCAGTCGCTGCCGGTGCTGATCATCGGCAGCAATCCGCCCGCCGACTTGCCGACGGCCAAGGGCAAGGTCTTCGCCGATGACACCAGGCGCATTCTTGCACTGCTTGCCGAGCGCCAAGGCTTTCCGCATCTGCATGAGTGACAGCATGACCTTCGATCCTGATACCTCCAATCCATGGATCGCCAAGGCGGCCGAGCTGCGCGAGATCTTTGCCCGCGACGCGGTCGAGCGCGACCAACTTGGCGGCAGGCCCGTCGAGCAGATACGGCTGCTCAAGGAGAGCGGCCTGCTCACCATCGTCATTCCCAAGGAATTCGGCGGCGCCGGCGAACCCTATTCGACGGCGCTGAAGATCGGCCGCGAGTTCGCCAAGGTCGACGGCTCGATCGGCCATATCTATGGCTACCATTTCAGCGCATTGATCGCCGCCAGGCTCAACTCGGACGAGCCGCGTTCAGCCGATCTGCTTCGGCGTTCGGCTGCCGGCGACTGGTTCTGGGGCAACACCGGCAACAGCTTTTCCAAAACGCTGTTCGGCCGCAAGGATGGCGAGTGGACGATCGTCAATGGTTTCAAACCCTTTGCCTCCGGCTCGCATGTTGCCGATTATCTTTCGACCTCGTGGGAGGACGAGAGCAGCGGCGAGAGGAAGTTTGCAGCGATCCCCGCGGACCGTGAAGGCATCACCGTTCTCGATGACTGGGACGGCATCGGCCAGACGCAGACCGGCAGCGGCAAGGTCGCCTACAAGGACGTCAGGATCCACGACAGCGAGTTGGTGCGCGGTTGGGTCGACGCGTCGTTGCCAATCCGCACCATCGGCCCGCTGCAGCAGCAGAGCGTGTTGCTCAATGTCTTTGTCGGCACGGCCCAGGGCGCGCTGCTGGCGGCGCGAGATTATACGCTCAACAGTTCGCGGCCGTGGATGTATTCCGGCGTCGAGCGCCATATCGACGATCCATGGATCAAGCGGCAGTATGGCGAGCTGTGGGTCAAGACGCGGGCGGCGACGGCGCTGGCCGATCGCGCGGCGGCGGCGATCGATCATGCGATCGCGCGCGGCAAGGCGCTGACCGAGCAAGAACGCGGTGAGGCGGCGGTTGCCGTCGCCGCGGCCAATGTGCTGGCAGGCGATGTTGCGCTCGAAGTCACGACCGAGATATTCGAGGTGATGGGTGCCCGCTCCGCAGTGCGCAAATACGGCTTCGACCGCTTCTGGCGCAACGCACGCATTCACACCTTGCACAACCCTGCCGAATACAAGACCCGCACCGTCGGCACCTGGTATCTGACCGGCGCATATCCCGAGCCCGGCGTCTTTCGATGAGCGGCCGGCAGCTCCATCTCAACGTCAACATCCTGCATGCCGGCTTCTCGCCGGCGGCATGGCGGATGGACGGCGTCGACCCCTATGCCGCCTTCACCGTCGGCCACTATGTGCACGTGGCGAAGATCGCCGAGCGCGCCAAGCTCGACGCCATCTTTCTTGCCGATCAGGCAGCAATCTCGGACCGCATTGACTATCGGCCGATCACATCTCTGGAGCCGACGATTGTGCTGGCGACGGTAGCCGCCGCAACCGAGCGCATCGGCCTGATCGCCACCGCTTCAACCAGCTTCAACGAGCCCTACAATATCGCCAGGCGCTTCGCGACGCTCGACCATGTCAGCGACGGACGCATCGGCTGGAACATCGTCACCACGGCCGATCCCGCCTCGGCCCGCAATTTCGGCCTCAACGGTGCCATCGATCATGGCCGGCGCTACGAGCGGGCGGCGGAATTTGCTGACATCGTCAAGGCATTGTGGGACAGCTGGGAGGACGATGCCTTCATCGGCGACGTCGCCAGCGGGCGCTTCGTCGATGCCACCAAGGTTCACGCCATCGACCACAAGGGCGCACATTTCTCGGTGCACGGGCCGCACAATGTGCCGCGTTCGCCGCAAGGGCATCCGGTGGTCGTCCAGGCCGGCGGGTCCGATGACGGCAAGGACCTCGCCGCCCGCCACGCCGAAGCCGTGTTTTCCGCATCGCAATCTTTCGAGGAAGCGCTCGGCTATGCGCGGGAACTTAAGGCGCGTGCCGTCGCCTATGGCCGCACCGGCGGCGTGCCGCTCAACCTCGCCGGCCTAGCCACTATCATCGGCAGCACAGAGGGGGAAGCGGAGCGGCGGCAAGAAGAGCTGTGGGATCGCATTCCGCTCGACTACAGCCTTGGGCGGCTGTCCGGCGTGCTCGGCATCGATCGCGAGCGGCTGAAGCTCGATGAGAAGTTGCCGGAACGGATTCAACTGCCCCCCAACGGCGGCCACACCTTCTTCAAGGCCACGCTCGCGCTCGCCCGCAGCAATGATTTCACGGTTCGCCAGCTGATCCGGGCGCTGAACGGCAGCACTGGCCACCGCACCATCGTCGGCACGCCGGAGCAGATCGCCGACGATATCGAAAGATGGTTTGTCGCCGGCGCCGCCGACGGCTTCAACCTGATGCCGGACGTGCTGCCGACCGGACTGGAGGTCTTTGTCGATACGGTGGTGCCGATCCTGCGCCGGCGAGGGCTGTTCCGAACGGAATATGAAGGGCGCACGCTGCGCGACCATCTCGGCCTTATCAGGCCCGAAAGCCGCTTTGCACCGCAGCCGAGCAAGGCGCCAGGGCTGCTAGGGGCAGCCCTTTGAATGATCATCAAAATACAACGGAGCGGAAGGTCCTGCCATTGACCTCCATGCCCGGCCAAAATACAGGCCCGACAATGAGCGCTGACACCGAGTTTCTTTGGTACATCCCGAACCAGGTCGCTCCCGGTCACCGCGGCGAGCCGGCCGTCGAGAACCACAACAGCCTGGAGACGCTGACCAGCCACGCGAAGGCGCTTGAGGAATACGGCTGGAAGGGCGCGCTGATCGGTACCGGCTGGGGTCGGCCCGACACTTTTACTGTCGCGGCCTCGCTCGCCGCGCGGACCACCTCCTTCGAGCCGCTCATCGCGATCCGCCCGGGGTACTGGCGGCCGGCGCACTTCGCATCCGCCGTAGCCACGCTCGACCAGCTGACCGCCGGTCGCGTGCGTATCAACATAGTGTCAGGCAAGGACAACCTCGCTGCGTATGGCGACAGCGAAGGTGACCAGATACATCGCTATGCCCGTACCAGAGAGTTCATGCGCCTGGTTCGCAGACTTTGGACTGAAGAGAACGTGACCTTTGCGGGCGAGCACTTCCAGGTCACTGGCTCTACCGTGATGCCCCGCATCCATGTCCGTGGCGATCGTCGCCATCCCAAGCTCTACTTCGGCGGCGCGTCGGAGGCGGCGGCGCGGGTGTCGGCCAGCGAGGCGGATGTCCAGCTCTTCTGGGGCGAGCCGCTCGACGGCGTCCGGGAGCGGATCGAGCGACTCAAAGCCTTGAGCAGGGAACTCGACCGAGACCTCCCGCCTCTGGAGTTCGGGTTGCGGGTCACCACGCTGGTCCGCGACACCGCTGGGCAGGCCTGGGCGGACGCAGAAGCGAAGGTCGACGAGATGGCCAAGGGCCAGGGAGCCGGCTGGAACGATCACGGTCGAGCGGTAGCGGTGGGCCAGCAGCGTCTGCTCGATCTGCACGCGCGCGGCGAGGTGCTGGACGACAATCTCTATACTGCGCCGGGCAAATATGGCGGCGGCGGCGCTGGCACCACCTGGCTGGTCGGCTCGGCCGCCGACGTCGCCCGCTCGCTCGGCAGATACCGGGATCTGGGCATCACGCATTTCGTGCTCTCGGACACGCCGTATCTTTCCGAGATCAAGCGGCAAGGCGATCAGTTGCTTCCGCTTTTGCGCAACGGGGCCTAAGCCGCGCTTCTTGAATGACCTGGGGTCGTCAGAACACCGGATAAGCCAGATTGCCAGTAGGGAAGACGATGTCACAGCCGGCCGCCTTCAGCATCCGCCCTTCCGACGCTGACCTGCGTGGTGAAGCGGCGCTACGGCGGCGTTATCGAGCGCCGCAAAGCGCGCATACCGGAACCTGGAACGAAGCCCTCGAGGCGATCCTTTCGCATCGCTCGGTCCGCAATTATCTCGCCAAGCCTCTTCCCGAAGGGACGCTGGAACTGATCGTCGCCGCCGCCCAGTCGGCGCCGACTTCTTCCAATCTCCAGGCGTGGAGCGTCATCGCAGTCGAGGATCCGGCGCGCAAGGCGCGGCTTGCCGAACTGGCGGCGATCAATCGCCATATCGAGCAGGCGCCGCTGCTGCTGGTCTGGCTGGCCGACCTGTCGCGGCTGCGCGCCATTGCCGAGGCAAACGGCCGGGTGGGCGAGGGGCTCGATTATCAGGAGAGCTTTCTGCTGGCCGTGATCGACGCCGCACTTGCCGCACAGAACGCCGTGGTGGCGACCGACGCGCTCGGGCTCGGCTCCTGCTACATCGGCGCGATGCGCAATCATCCGCAGGAGGTGGCGCGCGAACTCGGCCTCCCGCCGGAAACCGTGGCGGTGTTCGGCCTGACCGTCGGCTATCCCGATCTCCTGGCTGCGACTGACATCAAGCCCAGACTGCCGCAGGCTGCGGTGCTGCACCGCGAGCGCTATCGATCAGAGCCCGATCCGGACGATCTTGCAGCCTACAACCAGAGGCTTCGATTATTCCAGCAGGAGCAGGCGATGCCTGTGGTGGACTGGACAGAGTTGGTTTCGAACCGCATCGGCAGCAAAGCAGCGCTGAAAGGCCGTGATCGCCTGGGCGAAGTGCTGAAGGCCATGGGCTTCAAGCTCAAATAGGCGCGCGCCTGCTCGCGAGACCGCGGCGAGGCTATTCGGCCGCGATAATGGCGATGCGCGCCGGAAGCGCCGCCGGCGGTGGGACGTCGAGAGCGCCGAGCTGGCGCGCCTCGGCCTTCAGCCAGCCATGAAAGCGCTCGACCGTCTCCAGCTTCGCCTTGTGCGGCGTCGTCGCAAAATAATAGGAAAACTCGACCGGCTGCGGCGAGCCGAATGGACTGACCAGCCGCCCCGCGGCAAGGTCAGGCTCGGCCAGCCGGAATTTGCCGAGACCGATGCCCTTGCCGGCCACAGCCGCGTCGAGCACCAGTGACGATTGGCTAAGCCGTATACCGCCTTCGACAAAGCGGCCAGACAGGCCGTTGGATCTCAGCCAGCCCTTCCAGTCAGGGCAGCTTGGATCGCGTTCCGGACCGTCCTCATGCAGGATCGGTGCGTCACGCAGCCCCTCCGGCCCGCGATAGAGACCGTGCATGCGAGCAAATTCCGGGCTGCAGACGGGCAGCACCGCTTCCGAAAACAGCCGTTCCGTCAGCAGGCCGCTATAGGCGCCCGACCCGTAGCGGATGACGCAGTCGACGTCTTCGCTGGCAAAATCGGCAAGCCTGGTCGATGCGTCGACCAGCACTTCTAGGCCGGGTACCGCGTCGCGCAGTGCGTCGAGGCGCGGGATCAGCCATTTGCTGGCGAAGGAGGGCGCGACCGACACTTTGATCGGCGCATCCTCCTCGTCGCCGGAAATCCGCGCGACCGACTCGACAACGACGTCGAAAGCCTCGGTGAGGCCGGGCATCAGCGCCTGGCCGGCCGACGTCAGCAGAAGCTCGCCACGGTTGCGATGGAACAGCGGTTGACCGAGGTGATCCTCGAGCAGGCGGATCTGCTGGCCGATGGCGGCAGGCGTCACATGGAGTTCTTCGGCCGCCCGCGTAAAGCTCAGGTGGCGGGCGGTTGCGACAAAAGCGCGAAGCGACGTCAGCGGCGGAAGCCTCGCCAGCGTCGGCCGCAGCTTCCTTGATTTTGCGCGAATGAGATCGACCATGGAGCGCATTCAACACGTTCAGGCCGGGCGCGACGAGGGCGGGCTTTGCGCCAAAGTGCCCGGTGGAAAATTTCGTTTGCCGCAGCGTCGCGGCAGCGGGAACGGAAATCTAAAAAATCGTAATGTCTACAATTCTTGTAGAAATAAGATCGGAGCGCTGATTTGGGCGTCGAGCAGCTTTGCCAGATCCTGGAATGAAACGGTCGTGCGAAGCAGTGCTTTCGGCAGACGATAGAAAATCATTCTTCCGGTTTTGCGGCGTGGCAGGGATCATCGCGTCGAGGCGCCGGAGTGTGTTCGGCCGCCGGATGCCATCGTAGCCGTTTTCCGGAGCTCAAGGCCATGTCTGTCAATCGTCGTCATTTCAACCAGCTGCTGTTGCTTGGCGGTGCGAGCTTCGCATTGCCCGGGGTTTCCTTCGCTGCCGAAGGAACGCCGGTCCAGGGTGGCACGCTCAACTGGGCCTACTATCCCGACCCCACCTCGCTGATTGCCATCAACACCTCGTCGGGCACCGGCCAGGCGATCGGTCCCAAGGTGAATGAAGGTCTGCTTGATTTCGCCTATGACCTCAGCCCGAAACCGCTGCTGGCGACGGAGTGGTCGATCAGCGATGACGGCCTGCGCTACACCTTCAAGCTGCGCGAGAGCGTCAAATGGCATGACGGCAAGGACTTCACGTCGGAAGACGTTGCCTTCACCATCTTCCGGCTGAAGGAGGCGCATCCGCGCGGCCGCATCACCTACCAAAACGTGACCGCGGTCGAGACGCCCGATCCGCACACCGCCATCATCGTGCTTTCAAAGCCGGCGCCCTATCTGATCACGGCACTGAGCAGCTCGGAATCACCGATTGTGCCGAAGCACGTCTACGAAACGTTCAAGCCGGCGGAACAGCCGAAGCTCGAACAGACGATCGGCACCGGTCCCTTCATTCTCAAGGAATGGGTGCCCGGCAGCCATCTGATCTTCGACCGCAATCCGGATTATTGGGACGCGCCTCGGCCCTACCTCGACCGCATCGTCCTGCACGTCATCCTCGACCCGGCCGCGCGTTCGGCGGCTCTTGAAACCGGCGAGATCGATATCGGCGCCAATCCCGTGCCGCTGGCCGACATCGAACGGCTGAAGGCAAACCCCGCTCTGGTCGTCGACACCAACACCTACGCCTATTCCGGCCCACAGCAGCAATTGTTCTTCAATTACGAGAACGAAACCCTGACCAAGCGCGATGTGCGCCTTGCCATCGCCCACGCAATCGACCTGCAGAAGCTGGTCGACATCGCGCTCTACGGCTATGCGCAGGTATCGCCGAGCCCGATCAGCACGGCGCTGCCCAAATGGTATGACCCCAGCATCAAGGCGCGTGAGCCCGATACCAAACTGGCGGAGAAGCTGCTCGACGACGCCGGCTATCCGCGTGGCGCCGATGGGACGCGCTTCAAGCTCCGGCTTGCCTACAACGCGTTCCTGCCGGCGTCCTATGCCGATTTCATCAAGCAGTCGTTGGCGACGGTCGGCATCGATGCCGAGATCCTCAAGCTTGACCTGTCGACGTTCCTGAAGACCGTCTACACCGACCGCGCCTGGGACCTGGTCGTCGAGTCGCTGTCGAACACCTTCGATCCGACGCTCGGTGTCCAGCGCGCCTACTGGTCGAAGAACTTCAAGATCGGCCTCGTCTTCTCCAACGCCAGCCACTATGCAAACCCCGAGGTCGACCAGATCCTCGAAGCGGCGGCGATCGAGCCCGACGAGACCAAGCGGCGCGAGCTCTGGTACAAATTCCAGCACATCATCCATGACGACGTGGTGTCGGTCGATCTGGTCGCCGCCGGCGCCCAGATTGTTGCCAACAAGAAGGTCAGGGATTTCGCGCCAGGCGCTCAGGGGATCAACAACAGCTTCGCGCAGATATGGCTCGCGCCAAACGCCTAAGCGTTCTGCAAGCCCTCTGGTTGGGATCGGCACGTGAAACTCCGGTCCCGACTTTCTCCATGAAGACAAATCGCGCCAATTCGGAGTACCGACCATGACCATCAACCGACGCCTGTTCAATCAGTTCCTGCTGCTGGCCGGCGCGAGTGCTGCACTTCCCGCCGGGGCATTCGCAGAAGACGCAAAGCCGGTGGCCGGCGGCACGCTCAATTTCGTCTACTATCCCGAGCCGAACCAGATCGTTTCCATCAACACCAGCGCTGGCGGACCGGCCACCATCGGTCCGAAGATTTTCGACGGCCTGCTCGCCTACGACTACGATCTCAATCCGCGACCGCAACTGGCCACCGAATGGTCGATCAGCGACGACGGGCTCGAATACGTCTTCAAGCTGCGCCAGGGAGTGAAGTTCAGCGATGGCCATGATTTGACCTCCGAGGACGTGGCCTTTTCTATCTCCCGGCTGCGCGAAGCGCATCCGCGCGGTCGCATCACCTTCCAGAACGTCACCGACATCGACACGTCGGACCCGCATATCGTGAAGATCAAATTGTCGAAGCCGTCCGCCGCCCTGATTTCGGGGCTGGCCGCGACGGAATCGCCTGTCGTGCCCAAACACATTTACGAGAAGCTGAAGCCGGCCGACGATCCGTCCTTCGAGCAGATCATCGGCAGCGGGCCGTTCGTGCTGAAGGAATGGGTAAAGGGCAGCCACATCCTCGTCGAAAAGAATCCGACCTATTGGGATGCGCCTAAACCCTATCTCGACCGGATCATTTTCCGCTTCATCACCGATCCGGGCGCGCGCGCCGCGGCGCTCGAAACGGGCGAGGTCGACATCGGACCGAACCCGGTGGCCTTCGCCGATCTGGAGCGTTTCAAGGCGCTGCCGCAATTCGTCGTCGACAGCACGGTCTTCGCCTATAGCGGCCCGCTGCACCAACTGATCATCAACCTCGAAAACCCGATCCTGAAGGAGAAAAAAGTCCGCCAGGCAATCGCACATGCGATCGATCTCGATGCGGTCAACGCCATCGTGTTCTACGGCTATGGCCAAGTGTCGCCGACACCGATCAGCGTCGTCAACAAGAAGTATTTCGATCCCGACGTGAAGGCCGCGACCGTCGATACGGCGCTGTCGGAAAAACTGTTAGACGAGGCCGGTTTCAAGCGAGGAGCGGACGGCATCCGCTTCAAGCTAAGGCTCACCAACAATCCCTACAATCCGTGGGGCTATGCCGACTTCCTCAAGCAGGCGCTGGCCAAGATCGGTATCGACGCCGAGATCCAGAAGTTCGACTTCGGCACCTATGTCAAAACCATCTACACCGACCGCACTTGGGACCTGTCGACCGAATCTTGCGGCAACATCTTCGACCCGAGCGCCGGGGCGCAGCGGCTCTACTGGTCAAAGAACATCAAGAAAGGGCTGCCGTTCTCCAACGGCGCGCATTATGAGAACCCGGAGGTTGACCGGTTGCTGGAAGCCGCATCGGTCGAGCTAGACGAGGCCAAGCGCAAGCAGCTCTTCTTCAAGTTCCAGGAGATCATCGCCGACGAGTTGCCGATCATCAATCTGATCGCGCCACCGACCATCATCATCGCCCGCAAAACCGTCAAGAACTACGCGCCTGGCGCCGAAGGCCTGTCAGCGAATTTCGCCGACGCCTATCTCGACCCGAACGCCTAAATCTGCCGGGCAATCATGAGAGAAGGGCCGCATAGAGCTGCGGCCGTTTTCGTTTCTTCCATTTCGCAAAGCTGGTAACTTCAGGCCAAAGCACGCAGCCTTGGGCTGGCGCCGACCAGAAGGCCGGCAAGGGCTATGGCCTGCGCCAGTTGTTCGCCGATCGAGCTCGATTCCCAGGCGACGCCGCGCAGCGGATGGCCGATGGCGAACAGATTGCCATGGGTCTCGCCATCACGGGAAATCACCTGGCAGTCATGCGTCGCGTCGATGCCGAAGCCGGTCGCATGCGGCCTGACGATGCCGTTCTCGAGCAGGTTCTGGACGAATGGATCGGCGATCCGCCGCCAATCATGCTCCTGATGGCCGCGGCAGTTGACGACGCCGTCGAAGCGCAGCCGTTCGACCGCGCCGGTATCACGCCAGCGGATTTCAGCGACGATGCCATTTGCCTGCGGATGGAGTGCCAGCACCCGTCCCGCTCGACCCGTCCAACGGCCTTGGCTTCGCGCCAGTGCCACGCGCTCAAAGCTCGGTGGCGCCGCGCGGTGCGCGGTGACATCCCAGAAGGCGCGCAGATGGCGTGCGAACTTCAAGCGCTCCTTGTCGGTGGCGCCTTGCCACAAGGCCAGGATCCACGGCCGGATCGTCAGCGGCAGCCCTTGCCAGTCCAGGCCGGTGGGTTCGATTGCCCGGCGTTCGGCCTTGACCAGTGCGAGAAGCGCCCTGGTGGTTTTCGGCAGCGGCCGCCCGGCGAGGAAATCGCGCCACGCTTCCACGTTGCGCCGAGGTTCGACGATCTGTCCGCGCCGCGACACGACGCGATAACCGCCCTTGAAGCCGCGCGCTTCCATGCTGGCGACGACGTCGACCATGCTGAGGCTGGAGCCGATCAGCAGCAGTTCCTTGCTGCCAGCGAGCCGATCGAGCGCCGCCGAATCCCAGGGATTGGCGACATAACGGGGATCGCCGACGACGGCTGCTTCCGTGGTGGACGGCTGGCTCTGGAACACCCCGGTTGCCAGTACCGCCTCATCCGCCAGCAATTGCTGGCTATCGCTGGTGCCGACGCATACCCCGGACGGACCCGTCAGCATGTCGACGGCGGATGCCTTGATGTGGCGCAGCGAAGAACGCGGATCTGCTTCTCTGATCGCTCTCGTCAGTTCCGACAGGACATAGCTGCCGAACAGCCAGCGCGGCGGGCTTGAGTCCGGGACATCCTCGGGCGGTGTCCAGCCGTGCTCCGGCCCATTCGCCATAAGCCAGCGAACGAGGTGATCGGGATCGTCCGGATGCAGCGAGAAGATGCGCGCCGCGCCGTTGACGAGGTGTTGTGGATCGACGGTGCTATAGGCGACGCCGCGACCAAGCTCGGCCCGGCGCTCGATGATGGTGATTGCCAGCGGCTCAGTTGAACGGTCGAGCAGCTTGATCGCGGTAACCGCGCCGGCAAAGCCGCCGCCAACGATGATGATTGAACGAGGGATCGAGCGTAGCGGGGAGGAAGGGGTATGAAGCATCAAGAACCTTTGCGACGCCGGTGGTCGTGGCTCCAGCCCATCGCCCCGGCAACGATCATCGTGCTTTCCCGTAACCCGATGTCAAAAAACAATAATTGCCAGCTGGCGAAAGGCATTCTTTCACTCAGCGGGTTTGGCAGGCGCTAGATAGGAACGCCCTTTGCGACCAGCCCGAGAACCGCTGATGACTGAAAATCGAAAGATAAGGCTTGGAGCCTTTGTTCGCGGACCGGGCCATCATGTCGCTGCCTGGCGCCATCCCGATGTGCCTGCCAATCCGGGCCTGAGCTTCCAGCACTATGCGGACGCCGCGCGCACTGCCGAGCGTGGCCTGTTCGACATGGTGTTTCTGGCCGACAGCCTCAGCGCGCGCAATGGCGAGCAGCCGATCGAGACCTTCGAGCGCACCGGCCATGTCGTGCATTTCGAGCCGCTGACGCTTTTGTCGGCGCTCTCGACCATCACGCAAGGGATCGGGCTCGTTGCGACCGCCTCGACCACCTATTGGGAGCCGTTCCACTTGGCGCGGCTGTTCGCTTCGATCGATCATCTCAGCGGCGGCAGGACAGGCTGGAATGTCGTCACCTCAGCCGATGCGCCGGCGGCGGCGAATTTCAGCCTCGACCAGCATCCCGTTCATGCCGACCGTTACGCCCGCGCCGAGGAATTCGTCGCTGTCGCGCAGAAGCTTTGGGACAGCTGGGACGACGATGCCTTCGTCGCCGACAAGGCTTCGGGGATCGCCATCGACCGGCGCGGCATCCACGCCCCGGACCATGTCGGCCGGCATTTCCGCGTCAAAGGGCCGCTCAACGTCGCCCGCCCGCCGCAGGGCCATCCCGTCATCGTTCAGGCCGGCTCTTCCGATGCCGGCCAGCAGCTGGCGGCGCAGACGGCGGAGGTGGTTTTCACCGCCCATCCGACCATCGAATCGGCCCGAGGTTTTTACAGCGAGCTGAAAGGCCGGTTGGGCTCCTTTGGTCGCTCTGCCGATTCTTTGAAGATCATGCCCGGTGTCTTCCCGGTCGTCGCGCCGACGCGCACGGACGCCGAGGACAAGTTCGATGCGATCCAGCGCCTGGTCGATCCTGTGGTTGGTGTGGCGCTGGTTTCAGGATTGCTCGGCGGTGTCGATCTTTCCGGCCATTCACTCGACGGACCGTTGCCGGAACTGGGCAGTTCCGATGCCGTGAAGAGCCGCCTGAAAGTCGTTTCCGAATTGGCCGCGAGCCGGAACCTGACCATCCGCCAATTGTATCTCGCCGTTGCCGGCGCGCGCGGCCATTTCCAGATCGTCGGCACGCCAAAGGATGTGGCCGACATGATGGAGGAGTGGTTCGCCGGTGGCGCGGCGGACGGCTTCAACGTCATGCCGCCGATCCTGCCGACGGGCCTCACCGATTTTGTCGACCTCGTCATTCCGGAGCTGCAGCGGCGGCGTCTGTTCCGGACTGCTTACGAAGGCGGGACGTTGCGCGAGAACCTCGGCCTTGCGCGTCCGATCCGTGGCGCCGCTGAACAGCAAGAGAGGAAAGCATCATGAGCGACAGGACGATCGATTCGAAAATGTTTCGCCAATGGCTGGCGGATGGCGAAGAACTGGCGGTACTAGACATTCGCGACAGCGCGACTGTCGGATACGCATCGCCGCTGTTCGCCACCAACCTGCCCGCGGCTCAGGTCGAGGCCGAGATCGACCGCTTCATCCCGCGCAAATCGGTGCGCACCGTGCTGGCGGACGACGGCAGCGGCGTTGCCGAGCAACTTGTCGAACGACTGGTGGGGTATGGCCGTACTCAGCTGTTTTCGCTGAACGGTGGAATTCCGGAATGGACGCAAAGCGGCGTTGAAGACCTGCCGACCTTCGATACGCCGGGCGTCGATTTTTCGCTGGCGATCCGCGACGAGAAGGGAACCCCGGTCGTCAGCGTTGAAGAGCTCGCGGTGCTCAGAGGCCGAGGCGCCGACGTGGTGGTGCTCGACAGCCGCACGGTGGCGGAGTTCGAAAAGGACCATGTGCCGGGCGCCATCAGCGTGCCGGGCGCCGAGCTGGTGCTACGCTTCGCCGACCTGGTGCGTTCACCGGAGACGAAGGTTGTCGTCTCCTGCGCCGGCCTGCCGCGCGCCATCATCGGGGCGCAGACACTGATCGATGCCGGCGTGCCCAACCGGGTCGCCTATCTGCACGACGGCACCAGGGCATGGCGCGAGGCCGGTCTTGCACTCGAAACCGGCAAGACCGCAATCTATGGTCCGGCAAGCGAGGATGCCAAGCGTTTCGCCGGGGAGCACATCGCAAAGCTTGCCGAAGGCGACAGCTTTCCCCGCATCAATGCGGCCACGGCCGCAAACTGGGCGAAGGACGAAACGCGGACGACCTACCTGCTTGACGTGCGCACGCCCGACGAGTTCGCCGAAGCGCATATTCCGGGGTCGATCGCGTCTGAGGGCGGGCAGTTGCTCGGTGTCGCCTATCGCACCATCGCCGTGCGCGGCGCCCGCGTCGTGCTGATCGACGATCTGCTCGGTGTCCGCGCGGCGACGACGGCGCATTGGCTGCAGCGGCGCGGCTTCGAGATCGCGATCCTCTTGTACGACTTCCAGTCGACCAGCCTGGTGGAAGCGGCGTAGGGCAGGAGCACTGTCAGGCGATTTTTTCGGGGGCCACTATTCGGCGGCTTCCGATTGGCGGCGACGGCCCGCCAGCACGTTCTTCTGCATCGCCGTCAGCGAAGACCGCACGGCTTTGGCGCCGTGCTCCAGCATCTTGGCCTCATACTCCGACAGCGCCTGGAGAAGCGGCTTGTCGCCGCGTTTGGCGGCCACCAGCTCTGGCACCAGCAGCCCGGCGTCGTAGATCGCGGTGTTGCCGCCAAGCGCGCGAAAATAGGTCATGGCGTGGATGGCATCGCCAAGCAGCGTCACCGGTTTCGTCGGCCAGGGATCGACAGGTTCGGAGCTGTGGACATGAAGCAGCGCCACCGTCGATGGGTCGGTGTAGCGGATGAGGTTGAGGATTTCCGGGTGCCAGTGGGCGATCTTCGAGATCAGCAGGTCAATCAGTTCTGAACCGGAGAGCTTTGCCAGCGCGTCGTCTGTGGCAAGTTCGTCCTTTTCATAGGCGGTGTTCCACCAGACATAGCTGGTGGTGTTGTTGAAATGGAAGCCGGAAAAATCCTTGTGGGTGGCGTCGTCCAGCCCGATCAGTCCATGCTTTCGGAATGCGTCGACATTGACCCTGTGGCTGGTGACCATAAGCCCATGACCTTCGGTTGGCCTGACGCCGGCATTGTAGTCGAGTAGCAGCGGCGAGATCTGGTGAAGGGCTGCGGCATGCAGCGTCATCTTGCCGGCCAGACGCCTGACGCCGGTGTCGAAGCTTCGCGCATGCGGCACCAGTTGCTGGCGCACCCGCGAGCGGGCGCCGTCGGCACCGACCAGCACGTCGGCATGGATTGCCGAGCCGTCCTCGAAATGCGCGACGACCGAACCATCCGGCTGCTCGTCGTAGCGAGAGAAGACCTTGCCATAGCGCATGATGCCGTCGAGGCCGGACAACAGCACCTGGCGCAGCGTGATACGGCTTACCGATTTTTCGATATGCGTGTCGTCGGCCTCGCCCGGCGCGTTGCCGCCGCCCCAGGCATCCTCGCCCAGAATGTTGAAATTCTCGTCGAGCAGGATGTTGCGATCCGGCGCCTGGCCGAGCGTGGCGACAAAAGCGTCGTAGAGTTCCGGCGGCAAATTGGCGATCAGGGAATCGATGCCGCGCTGGCGGATGCGCAGACGAAAACCCTGGACATAGTCGGTGCGGGCGCGGTCCTTCTCGAAGACCGCGACACTGATGCCGTTCTTCTTCAGGCCTTGCGCCAGTGTCAGGCCGCCGGGGCCTCCGCCGATGATGGCGACTTCGACATGTTCTGTTGTCATGGCGCTCAACCGACCGCCGCGAGCTTGGGCTTGCCCGCGGCAATAGCCGGCGTCTCGGCCAACTGCCGGGCGATATGGCGGCTGAGCGTCGCCTTGGCGGCGATCGTGCGGATCATGTGGTTCTGCGGTGCGTGGGAACGGGCGGTCAGCGCATCACGGTGGTGGCGCTCAAGCTGGAAATCTCTGTTAAGGCCTGGATTGCCGGCAAGCTCCAGCGCCAGCGAGGTGACGGCAACGGCATTGTCGATGACGACATGCCTGACCGTCATGCCGTCGGTGCCCACAGGCCGGCCGGCGTCGACATCTTCGGCGAGTGAACGCAGCAGCCGCGCGCTGCTCGCAAGCCGAACCTCTATGTCGCCCAGCCCTGACTGGATGTGCGGCACGGTCGACAGCGGCGCACCAAGACTTGCCGGCGCGTGCGTGCTGACAAAGGAGACCAGCCGGTCACGGGCAGCACGGGCGGCACCGTGGTAGACAGCGCCGATCAGCGAAAAGAAGAACGCCGTCGCGCTTTCCTCGCGCCTCAGCGGCTCGGATGCCGGCTGCGCCTCGGTGATGTCTTCGGCAGGAACCGCAACATTATCCAGAATGATGTCGTCGCTGGCCGTCGCCCGCATGCCGGCGGCGTTCCATGTCTTTTCGACGCGAAATCCAGGCGCGTCGGTCGGCACCAGGAATGAAGCCAGACGCGGCTGCGGCTCGTCGGTCAGCGCCAGCAAGTTCACCCATTTCAGAATAGGAATGCCGGTGACGTAGTTCTTGTGGCCGGATATCCGCCAGACGTTGCCGTCCCGCCGGGCAATGGTTTCGGGCGGCTTGCCATGAGCTGGCGAGCCGATCCGGGGCTCGGCCTGGGCGGCGTTGATCAGGGCAGGGCCAAGGCGCCCGGCCTCGACAATCCGCTGAACCAGATGGCGCGGCCATTTTCCGGATTTCCGCATCGCATACTGGCTGTTGTAGTGCATGGCCAGCACCAGCGCTGTCGACGGCTCGCCACGACCGATCTCGGCGATCACCGCCTGTGCTTCCGTCAGCCCGCCACCGAAGCCGCCATGTTCGCGCGCCGTGACCAGGCCAAGCAGCCCCGCCTGGTGAAGCCGGTCGAAATTGGCGAATGGGAATTCCCCGGTCGCGTCGTGATGCGCGGCGGTCAGCGCGAAGTCGTCGGCGAGGCCGGCCACTTTCTCGAGGAGTTGCGGAAACTCGGCAATTGTCGACATCATGACGTTGGCTTTCTCTCAGGCGGCGGCCCGAATGTTCACCAGATCGAGCGGCCGGCGATCGACCCAGTGCTCGACGTCGAAATCGCCGGCGAGGAAGCCCCAGTCGCGCAGGAAATCCTTGTAGTGGGAAACCGCTGCGACGAGCTCAGGCTGCAGTCCGAGGCCGAGATGCTTATGGACATCCGGGCCATTGGCGGCCAGCACCTGTTCCTCGGTGGCCCCGGCTTCGCGGGCAACAAAGCGCTGCGTCTCTTCCGGATGCGCCTCGGCCCAGGCACTGGCGCGCAGGATGGTCTCGATCAGTCGCGCGACCAGATCGGGGCGTTGTTCCGCCAGCAGTTCATCGACGGTCAGCACGCGCGGCGAACCGGAATTGATGCGGATGTTCGGGTCGGGGTGGAAGCCGAATTCCACGACCTGGATGGCGCCGATCAGATTGGCGACATTGATGCCGGCCGTGCCCTTGACATAGATGGCGTCGACCTCGCCGCGGATCAGGGCTGCGGCTTCCTCGCCATAGGGCTGCTTGCGCTTGAGGCCGAACAGCGACGGTCCTTCCTGGCCGTCGAGCACGCTGTCGGCCAGCGCTATGTCGACGATCTCGACGTCGCCATAGCCAAGGCCCTCGAGCGAGAGCGCCGAGACCAGTCCCTTCAACGCCGTCGCTCGCATGAAGTCGACGATTCCCTCGGGGCGCCGGGCGATGCCGAAGCGACGGCCTTTCAGGTCCTGGATTGTCCTGATGCCGGAACCGGGCAGGGCGATGATTGCCTGGAATTCGTCGGTCCAGGTGATGCCGACGAGACGCGTCTTGCGCCCTTCGGACCGCGCGCGGATCGGCGGCACGTTGCCGCCGTGGCGGAACGACCAGTCGAGCGTATGGTTGAAATGGCTCTGGCGGATGTCGCGATTGGGCGAATCGATGATCGACTTCAATTCGATCCCCTCCTTGCGAAAGGTCTCGTCGAGAAGCCCGAGCTGTGCGGCGAGCCCGACAGGCGTCGGCACCGGGCAGCGTGTGTACCAGATTTCGGAGATCGCAGTCGCGGTCATGATGGCTCCTTAGGTGTTGCGCAGGCCGGCCTGCTTCATCAGCGGCAGGATGTTCTCGCCGAAGAATTCGAGGTCAGGCTTGAAATCGAAGAAGGACAGCTGCAGGCCGTCAATGCCGGCGTCCTTCAACTTGACGAACTGGTCGACGATCTGTTCGGGCGTGCCGATGAGATAGATGTTGCCGCCGACCTTGGCGTAGGGATCGTCGCGGCCCTCGCGTCCTTTCCAGGCCTGGGCATCGCTGTTGAAGGTCTGGAAGCCTTTCGGCGTGCGGCTGTCGGCATGAGCGACGATCTCATCGGCGACCGCCCAGGCCTCCTTCTCGGTCGGCCTGCTGATGACCAGCGGGTTGAGCAGCGTGCGCACGGTGCGGCCGACGCCGAGGGCTGCGTCCTTCACCTTCTTCGTATGCGCCGGCAGCGCTTCCAGCGCGCTGGCGATGTCGGAGCCGGCCGGGCTGGTGACGAAGACGATGTCGGAATAGCGGCCGGCAAAGGAAATGCCGGCGTCGGAGCCGGTGGCATTGACCAGGATCGGCCGGCCGTAATTCGGCTTGGGCGTGACGAAGCCGCCATTGAGCTTCCAGCTCGATTCTCCGGAGAATGAGAAATTCTCGTCGTCCTGCCACAGTCGCTGCAGCACTTCGACGAACTCGGCGGCGAGTTCATAGCGGCGGTCGTGCTCGATGCGGTTCCAGCCGAACATTTCATGTTCGACGGCGCGATGGCCGGTGACGACGTTGATGCCCCAGCGGCCGCCGGAGATGTGGTCGAGCGTGGCGCCGAATTTCGCCAGATGCAGCGGATGCCAGGGACCGTAGAGAACATGCATGGTCGAGATCAGCATGATCTTCTTGGTGATCGCGGCCATGGCCGCGACGGAGACGAAACTGTCCAGCGCCTGGCCGTTGAAGACACCGCCATAACCGCCCTTGGGCAGCCACTGGCTGAGCGCGAAGACGAGGTCGAAGCCAAGCTCCTCGGCCTTCAACGTCAGGTCGCGATTGTAGTCGAAGCGCCAGTCGGTCGAGCGCGGCAAGGTCGAGTTGGTCCAGCCACCGGCCTGGATCGGCAAGAATAGCCCGAGCAGCACCGGCTGCTGAAGCGCTTTCGACAGCGGGCTGTCCGGATAGTCGGTCGGCGCCTTGAAGAAGGGCGTGCCGACGATGGAACCAGGCTTGTGGGCGAGCGTCATGGCGAACTTTCTCGGGTGGAGGAAGGGAACCCGTGCGAAGGACCGCGCACGGGTCAGGCTCAGGCGACGATATGGGCGGTTGCGAGGGAGCCGGCATTGCCCTCGGCGCCCACCGTGTGACCGGCTATGCGCCTGTTGTAGAGGGTGATTTCCGGTTGGCTGACGATGCCGATATCGGGCAGGTCCTCGACAAGGATCTGCTGGATCGCGGCCCATTGCTCGAAGCGCTTTTCGTGGTCGACCTCGACGGCGGCCGCTTCAAGAAGTTCGTCGACCTTGGCATTGCTGTATTTCGAACCGTTGGAGAACGGCACGCCGGGTTTGAAATTTTTCGACCAGTAGAGGCGCTGTACGCCTACCGTCGGGTCGAACAGATTGCTCATGCCGTTGAAGGTGAAGTCGAAGTCGCGGTCGGTGTAGATGCGCTTGGTGTAGGTGGCGAAATCCTGGCTGCGCACGGTGACCTCGATCCCGACCGCGGCCAATGCCTGCTTGATGTAATCGGCGCCGCGCTTGTAGGTTTCGCCGCTCGGGACATAGTCGTGGACAAGCTTGAGCCGGGTACCGTTGGCGTCGCGCGGCAAGCCTGCTTCATCGAGCAGTTTATCGGCGGCGGCCGTGTCGACCGGATAGGTCTTCAGGTCGGCGACGAACCACTTCTTCAGATTGGGGTTGATCGGGCCTGGAATGGTTTCGCCATAGCCATAGTTGATCGTCTCGCGGATGACGTTGCGGTCGATGACATGGGCGAAGGCACGGCGGACGCGAACATCCTGGAAATAGGCTTTCTCCAGGTTGAATTCGACCCGGCTGATGCCATTGGAATATTGGTAGCCCTGCTTCTCGAAGCCGATATGCGGCAGCGTCTCAAAACGCTGCAAATCGCTGTACGGAATCGGCGTTGCCGGCGCCAGATCGATCTCGCCGGTCTCCAGCGCCAGCGCGCGCGCCGAAGCGTCCGGGATGAAGCGCACGATCAACCGGTCGAGATAGGGGCGCGGTGCGTCCCAGTAGTCAGGATTGCGTTCGTAAACGATGTGGCTGCCGCGCACCCATTCTTTGAAGACGAACGGGCCGGTGCCGACCGGAGCGACGTTGACCGGATTTTCGGCTGCCTTTGTGCCGTCATAGAGGTGCTTCGGCACGATTGGCGTTTCGGCCGCAGCCAGGGCCGTGATCAAGTAAGGCGCCGGCCTCGACAGAACCAGCGCTACGGTCAGCGGATCCGGCGTCTGGATGTCTACAAGGTTGAGGAAGGTGTTGCGGCCGCGCGGATGAACCTCTCTGATCGTGGTGATCGAATAGGCGACGTCGGCGGCGGTGAACGGCTGGCCATCATGCCACTTCACGCCTTCGCGCAGCTTGAAGGTGTATTGCAGCCCATCGCCACTGACTGACCATTGTCTGGCCAGGGATGGGCGCGGCGTGAGATCGAAATCATAGGTCAGCAGGCCCTCGGTGGTCTTTGCCGAGACGTAGACCGAATTGAATGCCGTGTGGGCGATGGTCGTCAGCACAGGCGGCTCAGCCGAGAGCACCAGCGTCGCCGTTCCACCCTGTTTCGGCTCGGCGGCGTAGGCGCTGCGCGATGCAGGCAACAGGGTCGCTCCGAGCGCGGCCGCCGAGATGCCGAGGAACCTGCGGCGGTTCGGACTGAGGAAATGAGACATAGCGTCCTGGTCCTTTTTTGCTGCCGGACCCGATCGGCCGATCGTCGGCCGCCAGGCTAAAAATCCGTCGTTCCAAGAGCGGGCCCGTTTGCGAAAAGATTTGGCCGACCTGCTCCCGCGCTTAAGATTTCATACTTCAAACAGCTAAGTTTGTAGTATGAAATAAAATTCTATTCTGCAATGAAGCCATTTGCAGGATAAAATTTCTTAAATCAGGTTTGACAATGTCTATAAATCTTGTCAACTAAAAAGCGCGGAACTTTCCGGGAAACAGCAAACCCGCATCGTCAGCCACAGCCGGGATAGCGAAAACGATGTCGACCCTGACGCGCATTGGCAGAACCTTCCGGCGCACCGCCATCCAGGCGGTGCCGACCGTTCTGGGCATCGTCATCCTGAACTTCTTCCTGCTGCAGCTCGCGCCCGGCGATGCCGCCGATGTCATGGCCGGCGAGGCTGGCTCGGCCACTGTCGAAACGATGGCGGCGCTTCGCCAGCGCTTCGGGCTCGACAATCCGCTTCTCGTCCAGCTGTTCAACTATCTCTACAATCTGGCGCATTTCAGCCTCGGCTTTTCGCCGCGCTACGGCATGCCGGTCGCCGACCTGATCGGCCAGCGGCTGCCCGGCACGCTAGTGCTGATGGCGGTGGCTCTGGCCGTCGCCATTGTGCTCGGCCTCGCCCTTGGATCGGTGATGGCGGTGTTTGCCGGGCGCCTGCCGGATCGTGTGCTCTCCGTTATTTCGCTGCTGTTCTATTCAATCCCGGGTTTCTGGATCGGCTTGATGCTGATCGTGCTGTTTTCGGTCAAGCTCGGCTGGCTGCCGAGCGGCGGCTCGGGAACCATCGGCAGCAACCTGACCGGCCTTGCCGGGCTCTGGGACAGGGCGCGCTACATGATCCTGCCGGCACTGTCGCTGGCGCTGTTCTACGTGGCGATCTATGCGCGGCTGACACGAGCGGCGATGCTGGAGGTCCAGTCGCAGGACTACGTGCGCACCGCCGCAGCCAAGGGCCTGCCGCCGGCCATCATCACCATTCGCCATGTCCTGCGCAACGCGCTGATCCCCATTACCACCATGGCCGGCATGCATGTCGGCGGCATGCTCGGCGGCGCCGTGGTTGTCGAGACTGTCTATTCCTGGCCCGGCCTCGGGCGTCTCGCCTTCGAAGCGGTCATGGGCCGCGATTTCACCGTGCTGCTCGGCATCCTTCTGTTGTCGTCGCTGCTGGTGATCATCGCCAACGCGACCGTCGATCTTCTGCACGCCTGGCTCGATCCCCGCATCGGAGTACGCTGATGGCTTCCACCGATTTCGCCGCGGGCGATGCCCGTTCCCGCCGTCTCCATGCCGATGCCCGCGGGCCCGCGGCACCGCCTGAACCCGAGGCAAAGAGTTGGAGCAATCTCCACGCGCCCGACGCACGCTCCGCTTCGGCAGCGTCGGTGCCGATAGCCGCTGGCGGGCGTGCGCTGAAGGTTTTCCTGCGCAATCCCAACGCCATGTTCGGCGTTGTGTTCCTGTCACTGGTCGTGCTGGCCGCACTGCTGGCACCAGTCCTCTATCCGGCCGATCCGCTATCGATGGTGGCGCGGCCCTTCCTGTGGCCGGGCCAGAACCCAGCCTTCCCACTGGGCACGGACTCCATGGGCCGCGATGTGCTTTCGGGCATTCTGCATGGCGCACGGATTTCGCTGTTCGTCGGCCTGGTGGCGACCGCGCTCGGCCTCAGCTTCGGCATCCTGGTCGGCGCCGCCGCCGGCTACTTCGGCGGCTGGATCGACGACCTGCTGGTGCGCCTGATCGAGATCTTTCAGACCATACCGAGCTTCGTGCTGCTGGTCGTCATGGTGGCGATCGCGCAGCCGACCGCGCCTGTCGTGACAGTGGCGATCGCCGTCATCACCTGGCCGACGGTGGCGCGGTTGACCCGCGCCGAGTTCCGGGCCATCCGCGAGAAGGATTTCGTCATGGCCGCCCGCAGCCTCGGCTACGGCCATGTCCGCATTATCTTCCGCGAGATCCTGCCCAATGCGCTGCCGCCGTTGATCGTGACCTCGTCGGTGATGGTGGCGACCGCGATCCTGATGGAATCGGCGCTGTCCTTCATGGGCCTCGGCGATCCCAACGTCGTCAGCTGGGGCTCGATGATCGGAGCGGGCAGGGAATTGATCCGCACCGCTTGGTATCTGACAGCGCTTCCGGGACTGGCGATCGTCTTTACCGTGCTGGCGCTGAACCTGATCGGTGACGGCCTCAACGACGCGCTCAACCCGCGCTTCTCACAGGAGCGATAGAGATGGCGGCTCCTTTGCTCAGGATCGACAATCTGACGGTTCGCTTCCCGACCGCCGAGCCGGTCAGCCGGCTGAGCTTCGAGGTCGGTGAGGGCGAGACGCTGGCGATCGTTGGTGAATCAGGCTCCGGCAAGTCGCTGACCGCGCTCGCCCTGATGCAGCTTCTGCCGCGCTCGGCGAAAATACCCAATGGCAGGATCGAATTCGCCGGCAAGGATCTGCTTGGTCTCGACCAGAAGGCTATGCGGAGCCTGCGCGGACGCGAGATCGCCATGATCTTCCAGGAGCCGATGACGTCGCTCAATCCGGTGCTGACCATCGGCCGGCAGATCACCGAGGTGCTGACGCTGCACGAAGGCATACGCGGCAAGGCAGCGCGGAACCGTGCCATCGAGCTTCTCAATCTGGTTCGCATTCCCGATCCGCAGCGGCGCATCGATGACTATCCGCACCAGCTTTCCGGCGGCATGCGCCAGCGCGTCATGATTGCCATCGCCGTTGCCTGCCGACCGCGCCTGCTGATTGCCGACGAACCGACGACGGCGCTCGACGTGACCATCCAGGCGCAGGTGCTCGACCTGCTCGATACGCTGCGCCGCGAACTGTCGATGGCTGTCATGCTCATCACCCACGATCTTGGCGTCGTCGCACAATGGGCCGACAAGGTCGTCGTCATGTATGCCGGCCGCAAGGTTGAACAGGCGCTGCCGGACGCACTGTTCAGAACACCCCTTCACCCCTATACGCGCGGCCTGCTGGCGGCGTCGCCAAGGCTGAAGACCAATCTCCACTACCGCGACGCCAGGCTGACCGAGATTCCCGGCAGTATCGTCTCGGCCGCCGGCGAAAAGGGCTGCCCGTTCCGCCCACGCTGCGCGGTGGCGCGCGACAGCTGCGCCCATTTCGTACCCGCCCTCGTCGAGGTGAGCGAGGATCGTCTAGTCGCCTGCCCCTACAGCTTCATTCCGGAGGTTGCGCATGGCGCTGCTCTCGGTCTCTGACCTTTCCACCCATTTCCACGCCCAGGGCGGCACGCTGCGCGCCGTCGATGGCGTATCCCTCGAAGT
Source organism: Mesorhizobium sp. M0898 (assembly GCF_040319695.1). Classification (NCBI taxonomy): domain Bacteria; kingdom Pseudomonadati; phylum Pseudomonadota; class Alphaproteobacteria; order Hyphomicrobiales; family Phyllobacteriaceae; genus Mesorhizobium; species Mesorhizobium sp. M0898. The sequence continues at coordinate 109,055 of NZ_JAMYOE010000014.1, forward strand.
CGGACGCGGCGAGACGGTTGGTCTCGTCGGCGAAAGCGGTTGCGGAAAATCGACGCTAGGCAAGACCATCATGCGGCTGGTCGACCCGACTAGCGGCAGGATCGAGTTCAACGGCACCGACATCACCGTTCTCGACACGCGCCGGCTGAAGGCGGCGCGCCGTAATATCCAGATGATCTTCCAGGATCCGTTCGCATCGCTCAATCCGCGCCACACGATCGGCGACATCCTGACAGCACCACTGAAGGTCCATGGCATCGGCAACACGGCCGAGCGGCGCACCATCGTCGAGGACATCATCGAGCGTGTCGGTCTGCCGAGGGATTCGCTTGGCCGCTACCCGCATGAATTTTCCGGCGGGCAACGCCAGCGCATCGGCATCGCCCGGGCGCTGATCCTCAATCCGGAACTGGTTGTGTGCGACGAGCCGGTGTCGGCGCTCGACCTTTCGATCCAGGCGCAGATTCTGAACCTGCTGGTCGACATGAAACGTCAGCTCGGCCTGTCCTATCTCTTCATTTCGCACGATCTATCAGTCGTTCGCTATTTCGCCGACCGGGTGCTGGTGATGTATCTCGGACGCATTGTCGAAAGCGCCGACAATGCGGCGCTGTGGACCTCGCCAAAGCATCCCTACACGCGCGCGCTGATGGATGCCGTGCCGGACCCGGCGCGCCGACGTCAGGCCGCGCCGATCCATGGCGATCTGCCAAGCCCGCAGAACATCCCCAGCGGCTGCCGTTTCCATACCCGCTGCCCGCTGGCGACCGATCTGTGCCGTTCGCAGGAACCGGCGTTCCGGGCGATCTCGCCCGGACACCATGTCGCCTGCCACTACGCCGAACCAACCATCAACTGAAATTCAACGGAGCAGAAAAATGTCCGACTACCGCTATCTTGGCCGCAGCGCCCTGAAGGTTTCGCCGCTCAGCCTCGGCACGATGATGTTCGGCGGGCCGACCGAGGAGACGGTCGCGCATCGCATCATCGATAAGGCGCGCGAGCAAGGCATCAACTTCATTGACACCGCCGACGTCTATCACAACGGCAAGTCCGAGGAAGTCGTCGGTCGCGGTATCAAGGTGACGCGCGATCATTGGGTCGTGGCGACCAAGTTCGTCAACTCGCATGACAAGGGGCCTAATCTCGGCGGCCATTCGCGCAAATGGGTGATCCAGACCGTCGAGAACAGCCTGCGGCGCCTGGGAACAGACTATATCGACCTGTTCTACTTCCACCGCGCCGTCTTCGATGCGCCGCTGGAAGAGCCGGTGCGGGCGATCGCCGACCTGATCCGCCAGGGCAAGCTGCGCTATTTCGGCGTCTCCAACTTTCGTGGCTGGCGCATCGCCGAAGTCGCGCATCTGGCCGATGAACTCGGCATCGACCGGCCGGTGGCCAGCCAGCCGCTCTATAACATCGTCAACCGCACCGCCGAGGCCGAACAGCTGCCGGCGGCTGCCTATTACGGTCTTGGCGTCGTCTCCTACAGCCCGCTGGCGCGCGGCGTGCTGACCGGCAAATACGAGCCGAACCAGGCGCCTGCCGCCGACACGCGGGCCGGCCGTGGCGACAAGCGCATCGCCGAGACCGAGTGGCGCCCGGAATCGATCGAGATCGCCAGGCAGATCGCGACGCACGCAAAGTCGCGCGGCGTCTCGGCCGCCGATTTCGCGCTGGCCTGGGTGTTGAACAACCGGCTGATCACGGCGGCGATCGCCGGCCCGCGTACCGAGGAACAGTGGGACAGCTATGCGAAGGCATTGGACTTCAGGCTGAGCGCCGAGGACGAGGCCTTTGTCGACCGCCTCGTCACTGCCGGTCATGCCTCAACGCATGGGTTCAATGATCCGAGCCATCCGGTCGAAGGCCGCGTGCCGCGTTCGGAGCCGGCCGCGCCGATCCCGCTGACACGGCCTCTGCGCGCCGCCTGACGGTCGCCGACGAAATGGCGGGGCCGGCGGCCCCGCCCGCGTTTCCAATTGCTTTGGACAGATGAGAGAGCCCATGAATTTCCACGTCGAACGGTTGCGCCACAACATCGTCGTGCTTTCGGGCAACACCCACAGGCCGTCGAAGTCGCGGACGCTGGCGCATCATCTCGGCGAGGCGCTGCGCGAAAGATTGTCTGTCACAGTAAATTTCCTCGATCTTGTCGATGCCGGCCGTGGCCTGGGTGCTGCGTTTACGCGAAGGGAATTGACGCCGGAGGCGCTGAATGTGGTAAACGCGGTCGAACAGGCCGACGCGCTGATTGTCACGACGCCGGTCTACAACGGGTCCTATGCTGGCCTGTTCAAGCATCTGTTCGACCTCATCGATCCACTGGCGCTCGTCGATCGGCCGGTCCTGATCGGCGCGACGGGTGGTGGCCAGCGCCACGCGCTGGTAGTCGAACATCAGCTTCGCCCGCTGTTTGGCTTTTACTCCGCCCTGACGGTGCCGAGCGCCGTCTATGGCAGTGACAGCGACTTTGCCGGCGGCAAGCTCGTAGATTCGCTGGTTCTGGCGCGGGCCGGGCAGGCCGTGGATCAATTCGTTGCCCTGCTTTCAGCGCGCCAGCCGAAGAGCCAACCGGTCCGGGCGGCTTCGGGCTGACGGATAAAGTCCCAAGGCAAGTGCCTGATAGGCGATATATGGCCAAGGCGCGGCCCGTAAGCACTCCGCATTTTGCGCCTGAATAATCCCGCGGGCGACAGCGTGCCGTCTAAATCCGAATTCTTTTTTAAGCGCGAGCTGATTTTAAGAATTCCATTGCTATCTAAGTCTATAATATCAGTGGACTTTAATCCAACGCTCTTTGAATAGGGCGGGCAGTCGAGGGGTTTGCCCTCTGTTCAAAAGGATTAAGGCTCCATGCGAAAACTTATTTCCGCCGCCCTTGTCGGGCTTGCCATAGCGGCCACATCCGCTGCAGCGCATGCCGACGACAAGAAAGTCGTCATCGCCTACCAGACCGGTGCCAATCCCTACAATCTCGGCATTGCCAATGGCGATCTTGCCAAGAAAACCGGCTGGAACATCGAATACCGCCGCTTCAATTCCGGTGCTGACATCTTTGCTGCCATCGCATCCGGCGACGTCCAGATCGGCGATGTCGGATCAAGCCCGTTCGCCGCAGCCGTCAGCAGGGGCATCGACGTGAAGGCCTTCTACATCTCCTCGGTCTCCCGTGACGGAGAAGCCCTGGTGGTGCGGCCCGATATCAAGTCGCCAGCCGACCTGCGGGGCAAGAAGCTCGCGGCCGCGCCGGTATCGACGGATCATTACCAGCTTCTCGCCGTCCTCAAGCAGGAAGGCATTTCGGAGAAGGAAACCCAGGTCATCGCCATTCCGCAGCCCGAAATCGTCGCTGCCTGGAAGCGCGGCGACATTGACGGGGCCTTCGTCTGGGATCCGGCACTCTCTGAACTCAAAAAGGACGGCAAGGTTCTGCTCACAGCCGGCCAGGTCGCCGACCGTGGAGCGCCGACCTTCAGCGCGCTGGTCGTGACCGGCGATTTCGCCAAGGCCAATCCCGACTTCCTCGGCCAGTATGTCCGGCTGATCGACGGCTACAACACCGCCTACCTGAGCAACCCGGCCGCATGGGGACCGGACTCCGAGAGCGCCAAGCTGATCGCCAAATTGCAGGGCGGCACGGCGGCCGAGAATTCGGAGCAGTTGAAGACAACAGTGGTTCCGCCGCTCGACGAGCAGGTGTCCGACAAATGGCTGGGCGGTGGTGAGAAGAGCGCCGTTGCGAAAATCCTCAAGGACACTGCGGGCTTCCTGAAGGACCAGCACAAGATCACCGCCATCAAGGACAGCTACGCCGCGTTCGCCGATCCGGAATACGCAGACGCTGCCAAGGCCTCCAACTAGAAATCACCTGACGACATTCAGGTTCTGGCTGGCGGAATTCTCGCCAGCCAGACTGCTTGGAGGCCCACCATGCTTCGAATCCGCGATGCCAGCGTGACTTTTCCGGCCTCGGATGGCCAGGACGTACACGCGCTTGATCACGTCTCGCTCGATATCGCTCCAGATTCCATCGTTGTCGCGGTTGGTGCTTCCGGATGCGGCAAGTCGACATTGCTCAACGCGATCGCCGGCTTCCTGCCGCTCACCGAAGGCACGATCACACTGGACGGAAAAGAAATTGTCGCGCCCGGCGGCGATCGTGGCGTCGTCTTCCAGAAAGATACCTTGCTGCCCTGGGCCAATGTGCTGGACAATGTCGCTCTCGGCCTGAAATACCGGGGCGTGCGGCGCGGTGAACGCCATGAGCGATCGAGGCGTCTGCTGGAACTGGTCGGGCTCGCCGATTTCGCCGAAAAGCCGCCCTATGAACTGTCCGGCGGCATGCGCCAGCGAGTCGGCATCGCGCGGGCGCTGGCCACCGATCCGAAGATCCTGCTGATGGACGAGCCGTTCGGCGCCCTCGACAGCCTGACGCGCGAGACGATGCAGCAGCTTCTGGCCTCGGTCTGGGCCAAGACCGGCAAGCAGATCCTGTTCATTACCCATTCGATCGAGGAAGCCCTCACGCTCGGCACCACCATCGTTGTGATGTCGCCTCGACCAGGCCGCATCGTTGCCCGGTTCGACGCCGACTTCGTTCGCGACTTCGCTGAGAGCGGCGACATCGGGCCGATCCAGTCCCACCCGCGTTTCATCGAACTGCGGCAGGAAATCCGCTCGCTCATCCACCAGCCGGAAGGCGCCCGCACAGGAACCTTGCAATGACGCTCGCCGCCAATTCCGGAACCTCTTTTTCGTCTTCGATAGCTCAACGCGCGCCGTCTCCCAAGACGCGCCGGTCCGCTTCGACAAGCACGCTCGGCATCAGCCTGGTCACCCTGGCGTCGCTCATCGCCTTGTGGTTTTTGGCCACGCGCTTCGGCTGGGCGTCGCCGCTGTTCCTGCCGTCGCCCGCCGAGGTACTGACCCAGTTCAGCGCCGTCTGGGCCGATGGCTATGCCAACGGTACGCTCCTCGAGCACACACTCGCCAGCCTCGGCCGCATCGCCGCGGCGCTCGGTGGCGGCATTTTCCTGGGCGTTCCGCTCGGCCTGCTGATGGGACTCAATCGCTGGGTCAAGGGCATCTTCAGCGTTCCGATCGATCTCTACTGGGGTCTGCCGCCTTTGGCCTACCTGCCGCTGCTGATCATCTGGCTGGGCATCGGCGAAACGTCCAAGATCGTGCTCCTGTCGCTGTCGACCTTCGCCCCGATCTGTTTTGCCGCACAGGCCGGCGTCCGGTCGGTGCCGGCCGAACGCATCAATGCCGCGCTGTCGCTCGGTGCGAGCCGGCTGCAACTTTTCACCAGCATCATCCTGCCGTCCGCGTTGCCGGAAATCATGACCGGCCTTAAGATTGCCATCGGCGCCGGATTGTCCACGCTGGTAGCGGCCGAGTTGATCGCGGCCCAGTCGGGCCTCGGCTACATGATCATGTCGGCGGCCAATTTCCTCGCCACCGACGTCGTCTTCGTCGGCCTCATCGTCATCGCCATTCTTGCCTTCGCCTTTACCAGCGGCATGCGCTGGCTGGAGCATCGCCTCATCCCCTGGAAGGGCAAGATCTGACGCTTGCCTAGACATTCCGCAATCGCTGAAGGAAACAATCCGATGTCCAGCAACACCCGTCCGCTCGACCTCTACTGGTATCTGCCGACCCATGGCGATGGACCGTATCTCGGCACGGACGAGCGGCACCGCCCGGCAACCTTCGGCTATCTCAGGGAGATCGCACAGGCCGCCGACCGGCTTGGCTTCAAGGGCGTGCTCCTGCCGACAGGAACGCGTTGTGAAGACGCCTGGATCGTGGCGGCCGGGCTGATCCCGCTCACCGAACGGCTGAAGTTCCTCGTGGCACTTCGGCCGGGCAGCGGAACACCGGCGCTGTTTGCGCGTCATGCGGCCACTCTGGACCGCATTTCCGGTGGTCGTGTCCTGCTCAATGTCGTCACTGGAGCCGACCCGGCCGATCTCGCCGGCGACGGCAACAAGCTCAGTCATGACGAGCGCTATGCACAGACCGACGAGTTCCTGACGATCTGGCGGCGGATCCTTTCGGGTGAGCCGGCGGATTTCGACGGCAAATATCTTTCCGCCCACGGCATCGACATTTCCTTCCCGCCGGTTCAGCGGCCGCATCCGCCACTCTGGTTCGGAGGCTCTTCGGATGCCGGCATCGCGATCGCCGCCAAGCACGTGGACACCTATCTGAGCTGGGGTGAACCGGTGGACCAGCTTGCCGAAAAGATCGGCCGCGTCAGACAGGCAGCAGCGGCGCAAGGCCGCATGATGCGCTTCGGGCTTCGCGTTCACCTGATCGTACGCGAAACGGAGGATGAGGCGTGGGCGGCGGCCGACCGGCTGATCAGCCACGTCACCGACGACCTGATCGCCGAAGCCCAGAAGGGATTTGTCCACATTTCGGAATCCGTCGGCCAAAAGCGCATGTCGGCGCTCCATCAAGGCCGCCGCGACCGGCTGGTCGTCGGCCCGAATCTATGGGCGGGACCGGGGCTGGTGCGCGGCGGTGCGGGGACGGCCCTGGTCGGCAATCCCGACAATGTTGCCGCGCGCATTCGCGAGTATCAGGAGATCGGCATCGAAACCATCATCGCGTCCGGCTATCCGCATCTGGAAGAGGCGTTCAACGTCGCTGAATTGCTTTTCCCCAAACTCGGCCTGAATGGCGAAGCCGCACCCCAGGAGCGCAGCTGGGACGTCGAGTTCGGACGCCCCAAAGTCACCGCGTCCGCTTCGTGACGACCTGCCGACAGCGTCGGCCAGGGCGATGTCATGTGGCTTCGCGGCGGCGATCGGAGCGAGGCTGCGGCCAGGTCCAATGACACGGCTTTCGGGAATCGACCGAGAGCAACGAGCGTCCTGGCTAACCGCCGGATAAAGTTAGGATAGGCCATATCCGGCCGCTCAAGCGAGCTCGGCTGGCGTTATCCCAGGGAGCCTCCCTGGGATAACTGCTATTGGGGCCGCGGCCCGCCCCTCCGACAGCCTCAGGCGGTAGCGAGGTCGCTCACATCGGCCCCGGCACCATCTTGGTGGGCTGCTCCGGCATCGGGAACGCATAATTGTCGCATTTCACGTCCGGGTTCGTCGGGCTGAACATTCCGAGCGGGTTGTCCTTGAACAGCCAGGCGTGAAGGTCGTAGTGGTGGAACTCCTTCGGGATGAGCGGATAATGCCCCTCCATCGGCCCCTGGAATGTCTGGCCGAAGAGCTTCGGCGGCTCCTTGGTGTCGGGCGTCAAGGGCACGAGCCATTCCGCGCCGACCAGGCGCAATTCGCCGCCGACCGGCTCATAGATCAGCACATTGGGGCGCGTCGGATCCGCGGTCGGGCCGACAGTCGTGACGTTGACGAAATGGATGCCCATCGCGCCCTTCGGGTAGTCCATCGCCCCCTCTACCTTTTCACCGCTGTAGAAGACGCATCCTACCGTCGATAGATAAAGCTCGCGAATGGCAACCTTGTAGTCTTCATACCTGGACAGCGATTTACGCAGGGCATCGATCTCGGCTTTGTCGGGTTCGGCCGCCCGAGGAGTGGCGGCGTTCAGACACGCGCCAATGAGACCTGCCAAGGTGAGGATACCGACACGCCTGAGGTGAGTTGTTTTCATCATGCATTCCTCCCAGATTTTTTTCTTCTGGCCGTGCAGGACCGAGGCGGCAGTGATGCTGGACGCGCGGCCGTAATTGATCGCCTCATCCCGGTTGGGACTGCGTCGATGCTAATCCTTTCCGCTGATCGGGAGAATTAACCCTGACGACCTAGGCCCGAGAGAGCCGACGGTGCAGAGACGGACGGGCCGGGTCCCACTTTGGACCCCATGCACTAGCGGCGGCGCAGCAGGCTCCTCATCCGGTTGCGCAGCAGGCGCGCCATGTTGCGGGTTTCGCGGTAGAGGTGAAGCTGCGACGCCGCCTGGCGGGCGGGGCGGTCGGCGTCCGGCGTCAGCCCGATCACCAGCGTGCCCATCGGCTTGCGTTCGCTCCACAGCCGGCTCATCACCGGATGGTCGGGCACCGCGCAGGAATCGGTCATCATGATGTTGGGGTCGTCGAGATGCTGCCTGGTCACCTCGATCATCAGCAGCGTGCCCGGCGAATAGGCAGCGAGCGTCTCGTCATAGGCGGTCTTCCAGGTGTAGGCGACGCCGGCCTCGACGAAGACGACCAGGCAGGCGATGGTGCGGCCGTCGAGCGTCAGCGAATGGATGCGGCAAAGATCCTGTTCGGCCAGCCGGTGCACCGCTTCGCGGGCGAAGGCGGCGCGGTAGCGGTCGATGGCCATGGCGGTGCGCTCGCGGCCTTTCCAGCCGGCGGCCTCCAGTGTCAGGAAATTCTCGATGGCATGGCGGATCTCGTCCGGCCCGCGCGCCACGACATGCTCCAGCCGGCCGAGGTCGGCAAGGCGGCGCTTCAGGCGGCGGAACTCGCGATAATGGTGCGCGCGCAGCGAAGCTTTCAGATATTCCTCGCCGTCGAGCTCGCTTTCGAGCACCGGGCGCTCGGCCTTGCCGGTGGTGACCAGCGTCAGGCCGCGCGTTTCGGCGACGCTGGCGAGCAGGCTCGCCACCGGGCCATCCAGCCTTATGTCGGGCAGCCCGAAGACCTTTGGCAGCTTGAGATGCGGCCTGGACAGCATCGCGAAGAAATCCTCGATGACGCCGATCGGATCGTCGCGGTCGACCAGCGGCGTGCCGATCGGGCCGAACGGGCTCGACCAGGTGCGCATGACTGGAACCCCGAGCGGCACCACCGGCCGCTCGACCGAGAACGGCACCAGCAGGCGCAGCCGGTTGCGGTACTGGTCGCCGTCGCGGATGACGGCCAGCCGCACCTCGCGGTCCTCCAGTCTGGGCATGGCCGGCGCCAGGAAGCGCGGATTGAAGAAGACGTTGGGCTCGATCGTGCGGGTGCAGAGATAGTCGAGCTCCTCGACCAGGTCGAAGCCGGCGGAGGCCGGATAGATGGCAAGCTTGCGCTCGGGCCGGTTGTTGGCGAGGATCTCGACATGGGCGGGATCGGCTTCGCGGGCAAGCCCGGCAAGGCAGGACACCATGGCGCCGGCCGGGCCGCCGCTGGTTTCCTCGAGCAAGGGGACGGCAGCCATCAGGCGGCTCCTTTGGCGGGCACGAAAATGACCATGGCGATGCCGAGCTTGCGCCAGACCGTAAAGGACAGCGCGCCGGCCTCGAAGATCATGGCGAAGACGGTGGCCATCGCCGCGCCCCACAGACCGAAGAGCGGGATCAGCACGACGCTAAGCGCGATGTTGAAGGCCAGCGTCATGGCATAGACAGCGGCACAGATATTCTGGTTGCCGCTCATGGTGAGCAGGCTTTCGCAAGGGCCGACGGCGGCCCGCGCGACGACGCCGAACACCAGCACGAACAGCAGCGGATAGCCGGCGGAAAATTCCGGGCCGAACAGGGTCAGCATCGGCTCGCCCAGGGCCAGCACGAGCAGCGCCATCGCCAGCGACGGCCAGAAGGTCCACGACACGGTTTCGCGGGCGAAGGCGGCGAGCTTTTGCGGCTCGCCATGGGTGAACTGGGCATAGCGCTGGGCGACGCCGGCCTTGACCGCGAAATAGACGAAATGCACCAGCGCCAGCGTCTTGACGGTGGCGAAATAGACGGCGACGTCGTTGGGATGGAGATAGGCGCCGACCATCAGCACGTCGGCATTGGTGAGCAGGAAGAAGAAGCTCTCGACCAGGAAGATCGGCAGCGAGACGATGAACCATTGGCCGAAATGCAATTTCATCGGTCCGGCCGGGATTCTTTTGTCGATGCGCGACGTCACGCCGATGAGCTGGCCGAGCGTGGTGGCATAGGTGGCGGCGATCGCGGCGAAGATCGCCGTCTTGGCGTCGGGCGCATAGCCCGCCAGCAGCATCAGCGCCATGAACGCCAGGATCAGCAGCGGCCGCACCAGGAATGTCGGCGACAGCGCAAACAGTGCCCAGGAATTGGCCCGCGCCAGCCCTTGCAGAAGGTCGGACATGGCAATCATCGGCAGGCAGATGATGCCGAGGATGAACGGCACGACATAGTAGTTCTCGATAAAGGGCGACAGCAGCCAGACGCCGAGCGCGCCGAGGCCGGCGATCAGCGTCGAGGCAACCAGTACGAACAGCCGGCTGGCCCGCACGATGCCGCGCAGTTCGGCCATCATGCCACGCTCGCGATATTCGGGAATGAAGCGGATGATCGAGGTGTGGAAGCCGAGGCAGGCGAGATTGCCGACGATGACCATCGTCACCCACACGAGCACGAAAATGCCGTATTCGAACGAGCCCATCCAGCGCGCCATCAAGACCTGGCTGACGAAGGCGATGACGGCGCTGACGATGCGGACTGAAAAGGCGATCAGCGACATGCGGCCGGCCTCGCCGCGCGCGCCGGCGCTGAACAGGACGGCATCGATCAGGCCAAGCAGCGGCCTTATGCGCAGCGCAAGGCGCTGCGGCAGGAACCGCCCGGCTGTCGTCGCCGCGGAAAAGCGCACCCAATACTCTCCGTTTTCCGCCAATTTACAGGGGTTAGATGTAGCGGAGACACATTAAGAAACGGTTGGGTGGGCGGTGGAGGGGGCCCGCACTCTGATCATGCCGGCCGCATGGCGATGCGAGCGGACGCCGACAAATAAAATCTGCTGGCATGGGCGAGCTTCCTAGTTATGCTCGATTCGAGTCTTGATGCGGAACAAGACTAATCACGCTCTTGCGCGGCCCGGGGGAGAAATGACGGAAAAGACTGTCGCTGATGCGGTATCCGCCTACGGCGCATCGCTTAAGCCGAAGCTTTCAAATCCGGCAATCGGAGGCGCACCAGAGGATCAGCTTCGCGGACCGCTCGAAAGGCTGGTGCACGAGCTTGCCGAACTGGCAAAATACGCCGCCGGATCGGTCCACCTCGTGGGGGAGACAAGTCTTGCTGACATCAAGACGCGTCCGGACTTCGCCGTAACAGTCAACAATGCGCTTGTCGGCTTCATCGAGGTCAAGCAGCCCGGGAAGGGCGCTGACCCTCGCCATTTCAGTGACCCGCATGACAAAGACCAGTGGAACAAGCTGAAGTCATTACCCAATCTGCTCTACACCGATGGCAATGCGTTCAGCCTTTGGCAAGATGGAGTGCTGCAGGGCAAAGTCGTCTTGCTGGATGGTGACGTTGTCTCTTCAGGCGCGAAGCTGGGTGCGCCAGCCAGTCTTCTTCCGTTGATCAATAACTTTCTGACCTGGGCTCCGATCGCGCCGCCAAATGCAAGGCGCCTGGCGGAAGTCAGCGCGCGGCTCTGCCGGCTATTACGCGACGAGGTCGTGGAGCAGATGGCCCGTGGCAGCGAAGGATTGACGGCGCTGGCGAAAGACTGGCGCAAGCTGCTGTTTCCGGAAGCCGACGACGCCCAATTCGCTGATGGTTACGCGCAAGCGGTGACCTTCGGCCTTCTCGTTGCACGAGCCCTAGATATTCCACTCACCGGCGGCATTCACCAAGCGGCCTACGAGCTGAGAAAGACGAATTCTCTGATCGGCACCGCGCTCGGGCTTCTGACCGACGACGAGGCCAACCAGCAGGCGCTGAAGACATCGCTGCAAACGCTGACCCGCGTTCTCAATGAGGTGAACTGGCACACGATCAGCAAGGATAAACCGGAAGCGTGGCTCTATTTCTACGAAGATTTCCTTGAAGTCTATGACAACACGCTGCGGAAGAAGACCGGCTCATACTACACCCCGCCAGAAGTGGTCAGCGCGATGGTGCGACTGGTCGATGAGACGTTGCGTGGCCCTTTGTTCGAGCGCCACGCCGGGCTTGCGTCGGCCGACGTGACGATTGCCGACCCGGCGGTCGGCACCGGCACCTTTCTGCTAGGTGTATTGCGCCATATCGCTTCAACGGTGGCCAACGATCAGGGCGAAGGTGCCGTGCGCGGCTCAATCGCGGCGGCGGCGCAGAGACTGGTCGGCTTCGAGCTTCAGTTTGGCCCGTTCGCGGTGGCGCAGCTTCGTCTTATTGCCGAGATGCAGACGTTGATGAAGACGAACGATGGCGATCTGCCGCATGTCCCAGAATTGAGGTTATTCATTACCAACACGCTCGGCAATCCGTTCGTTGAGGAAGAGACGCTTGTTCAGGTTGGCGCCGTTGCAAAATCGCGGCGTGATGCCAACACGATCAAGAAGACTCAAAAGATCACTGTCGTCATCGGGAACCCGCCCTACAAGGAAAAGGCCAAGGGACGCGGCGGTTGGATCGAGGCCGGCACGAAGGGTCGGCCGTCGCCGATGAGCTGGTGGACGCCGCCGAACGGTTGGGGCGTGGGCGCGCACGCCAAGCATCTGAAAAATCTCTATGTTTATTTCTGGCGCTGGGCGACATGGAAGGTTTTTGGCTCGGGGCTCAACGCATCGACCGGTCTGCCCGACAAGGACGAGGAAGGCATTGTTTGCTTCATCAGCGTAGCCGGGTTCCTCAACGGCCCGGGCTTCGAGAAGATGCGCGACGACCTTAGGCGCAGTTGCTCGGACATTTGGGTGGTGGACTGTTCGCCGGAAGGGCACCAGCCAAATGTCCCGACGCGTGTCTTTCAAGGCGTACAGCAGCCAGTCTGTATCGTGCTCGCGGCGAAGAAACTGGCCAAGGACAACAACAAGCCGGCTCGGGTTCGTTTCCACGCATTGCCGAAAGGCCGTCGCGAGGAGAAGTTTAAGGCGCTGGAACAGCTCTCGTTCCACGGCACGGATTGGGAGGACTGTCTCACCGGCTGGCGCGACCCGTTCTCTCCGGCGGCGACGGGGGCATGGTCGAGTTTTCCCCAGCTCAGCGAATTCTTCACATACAACGGTTCCGGCGTTCAGCCGGGCAGAACATGGATCATCGCGCCGGATTCGCTTTCACTCGGAAGTCGGTGGGAGAGCTTAGCATCTGAAGCTGATCCTGATCGAAAGGAGCAGAAATTCCATCCTCACCTTCGTGACGGTGTGCCAGGCGACAAGCATATTCGCAAAATTGTGAAGGATGCCGTTAGGGGCCATGAACACCGACCAGGACCAATCATCTTCGACAGAGGCCCAGTAATAAATCCAATCCGCTATGGCTATAGGACATTGGATCGACAATGGATTATTCCCGATGTGCGGGTGATTAATCAATTGAATCCGACACTGTGGAATACACACTCGAACCACCAAGTTTACCTCACGGGGGTTATATCGAGCATCACCAAGATCCGGACCGGCAATCACATTCACAGGCTATGTTCCGGATTACGACCACTATAAAGGCTCCTTCGGCGGCCGCGTGCATCCGCTATGGCGCGATGCTGCTGCCAAGGAGCCGAATGTCTCAAAGAAGCTGATCGCCCTGTTGGCGGAAACGTACGGCCATCCAATATCGGCCGAGGATGTAGTCGCCTATCTTGCAGCAGTGATGGCACATCCGGCCTTTACCAAACGCTTCCAACCTGACCTCGTGCAGCCCGGCCTGCGCGTGCCGCTGACCGCCGATCCTTCGCTGTTTTCGGAAGCCGTGACGTTGGGTCGCGAGGTAATCTGGCTGCACACTTATGGTGAGCGGTTTTTCGATCCCACCGCGGGTCGACCGAAGGCGCCGCCCCGGATGGTAAGGGACGCAGCCCCGACAGTTCCGATCGGTGGCGCAATCCCCGGCGCACCGCAGCCACTTCCGGATACTATGGAGTACGATCCCGTGAAGCGCCGGCTCCATGTAGGCAAAGGCTTCGTAGACAATGTCACGCCGGAAATGTGGGACTACGAGGTGTCGGGCAAGCAGGTGGTCTGGCATTGGTTCAGCTATCGCAAGCGCGACCGATCGCGTCCGCAGATCGGCGATAAGCGACCGCCGTCGCCCTTAGATTTTGTGCAACCAGACCACTGGCTCGCCGAATACACGACCGACCTGATCGATCTGCTCAACGTGCTTGGCCGGTTGGTGGCGCTGGAGCCGGCGCAGGGCGACCTCATGGAGCGCATCCTAGATGCTGAATTGATCAAGGTAGCACACCTGCAATCGGCGCTCGCAGCCGGCGGTGCGGAAAAGGTCAACTGACAGGCGACGTCAGGAATACGGGGATAAGCCGATCGCGGGTAGTCGCTTCACGAAACGGGATGAGGCATAGTTCGGGTCAGAATCGAACCCTTGCATCCGTGGACATGGCAAGAAATCAACTCGACCTTTTTGGCGCCGAAGAACAGTCCGAACTGTTCGATGAGGATGCGCCGACCGTTTATTATCATGGCGATCCGGACCGGGTACGCGCGCGATTGCACAGGCTTATCGCCGAGGCGCGCGGCGCCGAAACGCTGCCTTGGGATCAGGACAGCGTCCGGCTCTACCGCAAGATCGTGCCACAGATGGCGCTTTGGCTGCCGGAGGAAGAAGCGGCGCAGTTGAAGTTCGAGTTCGAGGCCGAAATGGAGCGGCTGAAAGCTGCATGAATCAGCTTTCGTTTTTCGCAACCGAACGTGCTGTCACGGAGCCTCGCGCTCCTAACGTCGCCTATATCCGCAAGCACCTCAACCGACTGCTTCGCCTTGCCGGCAAAGCTGAGCGGCTGCCGTGGAGCGAAGCCGAGACAGCTAGCTGGGAGAAGCTGGTTCCGGAGCTGACGCTGTTGCTTCCGCCGGAAGAGGGCGAGGCCTTGCGAGTTGCCTTTGAGTTGGAGTTGAAACGGCTTAAGGCGGCGTAAGGGTGGGGACCAATGAAAGCAACCGTTCCACCTTTCGCAGAGTTCTTCGTGCCGGTTCTCAGGGCGTTGGACGCACTCGGTGGCTCGGCTTCGATCGAAGAGATTGACGACAAGACGGCTGTGTTGATGAACGTTTCCGACGCGGCGCGGACGGTGCTGGTTGGCGATGGGCCAAGGTCGAAATTCGACTATCGCTGCGCCTGGGCGCGGAGTTGGCTGAAGAATGCGGGGTTTACGAATAATAGCGAGCGCGGCGTGTGGGCCCTGACTGCGGAAGGCCGTGCAGCGTTGTCACTCAATCCGGACGAGATCGTGCGGAGCGTCAGGCGGGCGGATGCCGCTTTGCGCAAGGCGAAGGTTGTCGTCACCCCTGAGCGGGTAGAGGTCGAGGCGGAAGCAGCGGAAATCTCTTTGAAGGATTGGCGCGAGCAATTGCTCGACATTCTCTTGGCGCTGGACCCAGCAGCCTTCGAGCGCTTGTGCCAGCGGCTCCTCCGAGAGGCGGGTTTCATCAAGGTCGAAGTAACCGGGAGGAGCGGCGACGGCGGCATCGACGGTACCGGCGTATTGCGGGTCAACCTGCTTTCATTCCACGTGCTGTTCCAATCCAAGCGCTGGAGAGGATCAGTCGGGGCAGGCGTTGTGCGAGACTTTCGCGGCGCCATGGTGGGGCGGGCGGACAAGGGCCTGATTATCACCACCGGTACTTTTACGGCGGATGCTCGTCGAGAGGCCGTGCGCGACGGAGCACCGGCCATCGACCTGATCGACGGCGACGGATTATGCGACCTGCTCAAGGAGCAGAAGATCGGCGTGCGCGTGAAGATGGTTGAGGAAGTAACTGTGGACGAAGCCGCCTTCGCGGGATTTTAGCTGGTCACGCTGGCGGGACAGCGCCCCCCTCTAGCCTGCCGGCCATCTCCCCCTCAAGTGGGGAGATCGGCCAATCGCGAAAGTCCGCGCTGCCCCTCATCCGCCCGTCGGGCACCTTCTCCCCGTATGACGGGGAGAAGGAAGAGGCTACATCCCCTTCATCGCATCACATGAAACATTCGGGTTCATGTCGGCGAAG
>NZ_JAMYOE010000015.1:0-117276 GCF_040319695.1 Mesorhizobium sp. M0898
CCGAATCCGAGGTCAAGGAAAAGAAGGACCGCATCGACGATGCGCTGAACGCCACGCGCGCGGCCGTTGAAGAAGGCATCGTTCCCGGCGGCGGCGTCGCGTTGCTGCGCGCCAAGGCTGTGCTGAAGGGGCTGACCGGAGCCAATGCCGATGTGACGGCAGGCATCTCGATCGTGCTCAGGGCCCTTGAAGCGCCAATCCGGCAGATCGCCGAGAATTCCGGCGTCGAAGGTTCGATCGTCGTCGGCAAGCTCGCCGAGGGCAAGGATCACAATCAGGGCTTCGATGCCCAGAACGAGGTCTATGTCGACATGATCAAGGCCGGCATCGTCGACCCGGCGAAGGTGGTGCGCACCGCGCTGCAGGACGCCGGCTCGATCGCCGCCCTTCTGATCACCGCCGAAGCGATGATCACCGACATTCCGGCTCGGGATGCCGCACCGGCAGTTGGTGGTGGCGGCGGCGGTGGCGGCGGCAGCATGGGATACTGAGACCTTGGCGTCCGGAGAAGCCCGTGCGTGAGCCGACGCTGCTTCCGGTATTCGGCAGACTTGGGGTCAAGCCGCCGGTCGGCGTTGCGGCCACGCCGGGCAGGAGAATGAAGAACGGGGTACCCCGCATGCGGGAGGGCATCTCACGGCACGGGGGCCTGGCTTTGAAGGTGTGCGTGGTGCTGTGGACAGTCGTTGGCCTGGCGGCAGTCTTTGTCATTGTGCAGGCCTGAACCGATCGACACAAATTGGTGCCGGCAAAAATGAATAGGACGCGACTATGGCAAACCGCTACGCGCTTCGCATGGACCGCCCGGACAGCTGGACCGTTTTCGACGTTTTCACCGGCCAGCCCGCCGAGTCCGATCACAAGATCATGCTCGGCATCAATGCCGGCGAAGCGGACGACATGGTCGGCCGGCTGAACGATGAAGACGCCAAGCGGCGGGAACAGGCCGGCCGCTGAGCTAGCACACCGGCGAGCAAATTCGCCGGAATGATTCGCTAAGCACCTGTGCGGGGCGTACAGTCCGTTGTCGCCGGCCACAGAACAATGGGCACCGGCGCTTGAGAGCGTCCATCGTACTCCCGCCCCCTCGATGGGAGCCGCATTATGGACAACGATCAATCGGCCGATGTGATTTCGACTTTTGACTGCAGTATCCTGCGTGACGCGTTCAGAACATCGGTCATTGAAAAGCAGATCCCCGAGGATCAGTGGCAGGCATACGCCGCGCTTTTGATCCGCGACTATACCGGCAACTCCGATTTTAATCCGGCGTTGCTGGCCTGGATCGTGCGACCGTAATTTTATCGCCGTGCAAGGTGCCGGGGCGGACAGCCGCTCCGCGCTCTCTTTCATTTTTGCCTAAAAGGATAATAAGCATGAGGTACATGAAAACTCCGGACGCTCCGGCCATACCGGTCAAGCCAATCGTCGAAACTGGAAAAATCCTGTCGAAGCGGCTGACGATCAGAAGCGACGAAGCAACAAGACGAAAGTCCGCCGACACCGACGGCACGGTGCGGCGGGCGCGTCAAATTGCGGAAAGCAACCGCCTGATTTGATGCCCCTATGTCCCTTTGGGCAAAACCCGGACATCACCCGATGCCTTGGTACAACGTTCGCGTCATGCCGGAGAGCGACATTCGGTCATTCTATCGATATGTGAAGTCGCTCGGTGATCCCGGCGCCTTCCTCCCGAGAACGGCGAGACCGGGGGAAGAGCCGAGGACGCCCTTCGTCACGCTGGAGCCACCGCAAATGCCGGAACCTTGTTCACGCGACCTGGACTGCGGCGTGGGCGAAGTTTGCTCGGCCGCACCAGTCCGCCAATGCGTTAAGAAGTAGGCACCTTGGGCAGCGGCCCTCTTAAGACAGCCGACCCCAACTACGCGGTAGGGCGAAACCTTAAGTTTCGGAATAGTAGCGAACGCCGCCCTCGGGCCAGACGTCAAGTCAGACCGTCAATGATAAAGCTTAGGGTGAGCGCCTCGCGGATCGCCTGTGGATTTGGGCTTGACGTTTTTCGGAATCGCCAGGGCATGAGTTCCTCGATCTGGGTCTGCGGATGGCCGTTTGATGATGGCGTCGAGGGTTTCGGCGAGGTAGGCGACCGGGTTGACGTCGTTTAGCCTGCAGGTGGCGATGGAGGCGAGCAGCGCCCAATTTTCGGCCCCGACTTCGTGACCTGCAAACAGGGCATTTTTTTCTGGTCAGGCATACTGGCCTGATCGCGTTTTCGACCGGGTTGGTGTCGAGTTCCAGGCGGCCATCGTCCAGGAAGCGGGTCAGGCCTTGCCAGTGGCCGAGCCCATGCCGGATGTCTTCGGCTAGGCCAGAGCCGGAGGAGATCATCGATAGCTGCTTTTCGAACCATGGTTTCAGGGCAGCGATGATGGGCGCGGAATGCTCCCGTCGGGCGGCAAGCCGGGCTTGAGGTGATGCGAGCATCCGCGCGTGATCCGCACCCATTACCCCTACGCCGATAATTCCAACGCGTATACTCAAGTTGACCTCCGTATTATTCCAATGCGTTCAGTCAAGCCAGCCGGTTGTCCGGGCTTTTCCGGCCTCGTGCGAGTCGGCGGCCGCCTGGATGAATTTCACCCAGCGCAGCCCGTCGAGCACGTTCGGAAACAAGATCGTGACTGCCTCCGCATGAACGGTTGCACGGTACAACGCGGTACGCGATGCCGTTTCGTGAGACGCTTCTCGCAATGAATCCTGGCCGGCTCCGCGGGCGAAAGCGCGTCAGAGAAGCAGCCGCTGGTCCGTTGTAGGCAAGATGCGGATCATATCCGCAGTAGGATGAACCTGCCGTGCCGGCGTGTCTATCTTCTGAGGCTGACCGGTGCTGGCGGCGCGCTCAATGGCAAGCAGGGCGCGCACGTCGGCAAATCCTTCTCCACCGTCGGCTTCAGGCGGTTGTGCATTCAGGATGCAGTCGGAGAAATACGCGGTCTGTCCGGCGAAATGGTCTGTCTGCGGGAACGTCGTTTCGGTTCTGATGTCGCCATGCCGAAGCTTCATTTGCACGGCAGTCTCGAAACGGAAGCCAGGGTCGGCTGTTACGCTCCCCTTCGTTCCGGCCACGTGGTAAAAATCCGAATTGTCCGCGCCGAAGCTGGCAATGAACTGTGCAAGCCGGCCCTCGGGGAAGCGCAACGTCACGGCAATGCTTTCCTCTACCTCCCCGACTGAGGCGCTGCCGAAACTCCTTACCGCGACTGCCTCGATCGGCTCAGTGGCAAAGATATGGCGCGCGGCATTCAGGCAATAGACGCCGATGTCCTGCAAGGGACCGCCCCAATAGGCGGCCTTGAGGCGGTGATTGTCGGACGACGCTACGAAGGAGAAGACCGCGGCAAAGATGCGGGGATCGCCGATCTCACCGCTGCGGATGCGCTCCAGCACCTCGACAGTGCCGGGCTCGTTGTGCAGCCGATACGCCGTCATCAGGTACGCTCCGCTCTCATTGGCGGCGGCGATCATCGCCTCGCATTCCGCCTCGGTCGTGGCCAGCGGCTTCTCAACGAGCGCGTGCTTGCCGGCTCTCAGGGCTCGGATCGCATAGTCGGCATGCATGGAGTTCGGCAATGCCACGTAAACTGCATCGGCGACGTCCGATGCGAGCATCTGGTCGTACTGCTCATAGCTGAAGACGTGTTCCACGCCGTAGAATTCGGCGAGCTTAGCGGCGTTTTTGGCCGAGCCGCTGACGATCGCCGTGATTGTCGAGTTTCCGGTCTGGGACACACCGGGCATAAAGGCTTCCTGTGTGATCCAGCCCGCGCCCACCACGGCATATCGTATCTTTCTCAATTGCTCCTCCCGAATGGGATCACTCCCGGCACTCGTCTAAAAATGGTCACGCCGTGGCCAGCGGAGCGTCTCTGAGGCCTGACGGCAGCGGTCGATTTGAGCCAGTCGCTCGATGGGTCTGTTGTCGCCTCTCAGGGGCAAAGGCGGGCAAGAGTCATCCCTCGCCCGCCGCAGAGTTGCGCCCCCCGCCTACTTTCCGATGCAGGTGTCGGCGGTTTCGGGGGTGCAGACGTCGAGACCGGTGTAGGTCGGGTCGGCCGGCGCGGGCTTGCCGTCCTTGATGTCCTTCAGCGCCAGCATGGTCTTGTAGCCCATTTCGAACGGCCGCTGTCCGACCTGGCCGAGCGACAGGCCTTCCTTCATCTGGTCCATCTGCACCGGCAGCGTGTCGGCGACGACCAGAGCCAGCTCCTTCTTGGCGATCTTATCCTTGTACGGCTCGACCGCAGCGCGATTGGCATCCGGTATGAATTGCGGAAAGCCGCCTGTCGGCACGAAGGCGTCGAGGTTTGGCGTCTTCGCCATGAAGTCCTGGAACTGCTGAACCGACAGAGGGAAGTCGTCGTTGGTATAGAGAGGGCAGCCCGGTGCTTCCGTCCAGCCGTTCTGGCCGGTCAGGGCATCACCTGGCGAGGCAGCCGACTCCTTGCCGGCCAGCGTATCGCGTATACCCTTCATGCGCTCATTGTGGTTGGCCGCGGCAGCTCCGCCCGACTGGATACAGATGGTGCCGCCTTTCGGCTTGATGGTCTGCACGATCTTGGCGAGGTTGACGCCAATTTCGTAATTGTGCGTGCCGATATAGGCGACACGCAGGTCCTTGTTCTCCGGTAGCACATCCGAGTCCCAGGTAAGCACGGGAATGCCCGCTTCCCTGGCGGCCTGAAGCGCGACGGCCATTGCCGCGGCGTTCGACGGGGCGACGGCGATGCCGTCGACCTTCTTGGCCACCAGGTCCTGCACGATCTGCACCTGCTCCTCGCCGCCGCCATGCTCGCCGGGGCCGATATACATGCATTCGATCGCGCCGCTGGATTCGGCTTCGGCCTTCTTGCAGCCGTCACGAGCCTGGTCGAAGAAAGGATTGTTCATGTTCTTCGGCACAAGGGCGAAGACGTATTTCTGCTGGGCATAGGCCTGCCCTGCCATCAGCGCGGAAAACGCCACGGCCGCCGTCAGAATGTATTTTTTCACCTGTTCCTCCACTTTGTTTTGACGTCCACTATCCCCGACGGCTTGCGGCCGCCGGATTCTATTTGCGCTTCCAGGTAAACATACCCTCCAGCGTCGCCCGCAGCGACTTGCCCGAGGTCTGCATGCCGAGAAGCACGGCAAGAATGATGAAGGCCCCGACAAAGGCGCCCTGCCAGTTCGAATCGATCCCGGCCATCAGCAGCGCGTTGCGGATGACCTCGAGGAAGGCCGAACCGATCACAGCGCCAAACGCGGTTCCGTAGCCGCCCATCAGGCTGGCCCCCCCGATGACGGTGCCGGCGATCACCCTCAACTCGTAGCCGGTTCCCATCGCGTTGATGGCCGAGCCGCTGTAGCCGAGCAGCAGCAGGGACGCGATCGATGCGGTAAATGCGCAGAAGACATAGGCCTGGAATTTGATCCAGTCGACGGGGACGCCGGTCATCCGCGAGGCGTTCTCGTTGCCGCCGATCGCGAAGAGGTGGCGCGCCCAGGCGGTGAAAATGAAGACGGAGCCGACGATGAGCGCGAGGATCACCATCACCCAGAACTGCGAGGACAGTTCCGGGATCCAATGAGGCACCCAGCCGTCAGGCGTGTGCCTCGGCCATTTGGCCTGGCCGATGGCCTTGACGATCGGCGCATCGGGTCCGAACTGGTAAAGCATCTGGTTGCCGGACAGCACGACCGCCAGCGAGCGCGCGATCGACAGCATGCCTAGCGTCACCACGAAGGACGGCATGCCGATATAGGCCACGAAGAAACCGTTAAAGGCTCCGCAGGCGATGCCTGCGAGCAGACCCGCGCCAAACGCCACATACCAAGGCTGGTGCCAAGTGAGCAGCAGGCCGGCGACGATCGCGACCAGCCCCATCACCGAGCCGACCGACAGATCGATGCCGCCGGTGATCAGCACCACCGTCATGCCCAGCCCCATGATGGCGATAGGTGCAAAATTGCGGGTGGTGTTGGTAACGTTGTCGACCGTGCCGAAGCTGGGCTCCAGCCACGTCATGAAGACCACCAACACGAAAAGCGCGATCGCGACCCAGAAGGCCTGGCTGGCGATCATCTTCTGGAAAACGCTCTGCTCTATTATGCCGACCACATCACCGATGGACGCATGGCCTTCCTTCAGCATGTCGCTCTGGCTATGCATCACGGATTGCTCCCGTAATTAGGCCGGTGATCTCCTCCGGCGATGTCTTCTCCGTCGCCTTGTCGGCCACTTTCGAGCCGCGTCTCAGCACGATGATGCGGTCGCAGACCGCGAACACATCGGGCATGCGGTGGCTGATCAGCATTACCGACACATTTTGCGATTTGAGCCGCCGGATCAGCTCCAGCACCTCGGCTACCTGGCGGACGGAAATCGCCGCGGTCGGCTCATCCATCAGCACGAGCTTGGAGTTGGATAGCCGGGTGCGGGCAATGGCGACCGCCTGCCGCTGGCCGCCTGACATTTTTTTGACCAGATCGCGCGGCCGCGTCTCCGACTTCAGCTCCGCGAACAGTTTTGCCGAGCGGTTGATCATCGTCTGCTTGTCGAGCACGCGGAGCGGCCAAAACCCCTTCTTCATCTCGCGGCCGAGAAAGACATTTTGGGCGGCCGTCAGATTGTCGGCCAAGGCCAGATCTTGATAGACGACCTCGATCCCTTCGCCCCGTGCCTCGATCGGCTTGTGGAAATGGCAGACCTTGCCGTCCACCGCGATTTCGCCGTCGGAGGGTGGGAAGTTCCCCGCAATCAGCTTCACCATGGTCGATTTCCCGGCACCGTTGTCGCCCATCAGGCCAACCACCTCGCCGGCAGCAACCGCGAAGCTAACATCTGACAAGGCGCGGATAGCACCAAAGCTTTTCGAGACGCTTCGTACGTCCAGCACAGACACATTCTCCTCCCTGTGCGACGTCGACTTGAGCACTCAGCCGACGTACCTCTCTCCGGCTGCAATCTATATTGCAAAATGTACAAACATGCAACGTTTATTTCAGACGCATGCGGGGCGGCGACCAACTCTCCCTCGCATCAGTCTGTTCGCAGCCACTTGCTCTCCCGGGCCGAGCCCTGAATTGCCTCCACGAGTTCCTGGATGCGTTGGCCGGCCCGGAAGCCGAAAGACTCGTCTCGCTTCCCGGCGATCGCATCGACGAACCGCGCAATCTCGATAGCCTTCAGATCGTTGAAGCCGAGCTGATGGCCTGGTGCGACGCAGAAGAATCCATAGGGATCGTGATCCGGACCGGCCTCGATGCGCCGAAAGCCACGCCGGCCGCCGGGATCGGCCGTGCTGTAGAAATGCAGCTCGTTGAAGCGCTCCTGGCTGAAGACGAGCGCCCCCTTGGTGCCATAGACCTCGAAATCGTGCTGCATCTTGCGGCCGGTGGCGACCCAGCTCGCTTCGATGCTGCCGGATGCACCATTGGCAAAACGCAGAAATGCGCGACCGATGTCGTCGACCTCGATGGTCCGGCGCCCGCCTCGGCCATCCTGACGGCTCGCTATGACGGTGACGGAATCGCCGAGGACCCGTTCCACCGAGCCAAGCAGAAACTCCGCCGTGGCCAGAGCATGGCTGCCCAGATCCACCAATGCGCCACCGCCGACAGGATCGTGCCGGAAGGTAAATGGGCTTTCCGCATCCGCCATGTAATCCTCGGCGTGAATGCCGCGATAGCTGCGGATCTCGCCCAACTCGCCCGCGCGGATCATCTGCCGCGCCAGCGCGAGCAGCGGGTTGCAGAGATAATTGAACCCGACCTGCGTCCTGACGCCGGCCGCTTCCGCCGCCTCGGCCATCCGTCGGGCATCCGCCGCAACGGGCGCCAGCGGCTTCTCGCAATAGACGTGCTTGCCGGCGGCAATGGCGGCGAGCGCCATCTCCTTGTGGAAGGCGTTCGGCGCCGTGATATCGATCATATCGATCTCCGAGTCCTCGACCAGACGCCTCCAGTCCCCGCTCGCCCGCGCGAACCCCAAGGCCTGCGCCGCCTGCGCGGCGAGGTCATCGGTTCTGTCCGCAACCGTGTGGAGCACCAGTTCGTAGGGAAGATCGAAGACACGTTGTGCGGCAGCAAAGCCGAACACATGGGTCTTGCCCATGAAGCCGGTGCCGATCAGGCCGATTCTGAGTTGAGGTTTTTCACCGGCCATTCAACGCGGCTCCGTTTACCACCAGCGCCGAGTCAATCCGCCCGGCGAAAAAATCGAGCACGTTCCGCACGGACGAGATCGCCATGCGTTCTCCGCATTCGGCGGTGAGCCCGGCTAGATGCGGCGTCAGAATCACTTGGTCGAAGCCGAAGAGCGGATGGTTCGCGGCAGGCGGTTCATCGTCGAAGACGTCGATACCGGCTGCGGCGATGCGCCCCTCTCGCAGCGCCGCGATCAGCGCCGCCTCGTCGACCACGCCGCCCCGCGCAGTGTTGATGAGTACGGCAGTCGGCTTCATCGCCGAGAGTTCCATTGGCCCGATCACCGGGCGCTCGGCCTTGGGTACGTTGACGGAGATCGCATCGGCCCAGGCGAGTCCCGTTTGCAAGTCGCTCACCGACGCGACCGGCCCCTCCGGCCAGCCTTGCCTTGCAAGGAATGGATCATATGCGCGCACGTTCATGCCGAATGTCGCCGCCATGCGCGCCAAGTGGCGGCCGATCCGGCCGAACCCGAGGATCAGCAGTCGCTTGCCCGCGAGTTCGTTTGGCTCCAGCCGGTTGCGCCAACCCCATTCGTTGTCGCGGACCGAACGATCCGCGCGGATGAGCCGCTTGGTTGCCGCCAGCAACAGCATCATAGCGTGCTCGGCCACCGACACCGAATTCACGTCGCCGACTATCGCCAGCGCGATACCACGTTCGTTGAGAGAAGGCAGATCCACGGCGTCGTAGCCGACGCCATGGCGCGAGACGATCTTCAGTCTCTCGGCGCGTGCGACGGTCGGAGCCGACAAGGGCTGGGTGCGGATGACGAGACCATCGGCCTTGCCGATCAGAGGTGCATAGCTTGGCTCGGAGACATCTTCGACATAGTCGTAGGTGACGCCGGGCGACCCATCGAGAAGTTCGATGCCGCTCGGATGAAGCTTTCCGGCGACCAGGACGTGGGGCATCAATAGCCTCCCTTGCCGGCTTCGGCCGGGACGGCTTTCGCACCCGTCAATTCGCGGAAGCGAGCGACACTTGCCTGCGCGGCGGAGGCAAGCAGTCGGGAGTCACCCGAGATGGTTGTCATCTCGAAACCCCATTCGACGGCACGTGCGGCGTAGTCGGCCGTGCCGCAATGGAGCGCGGCGCGTTTGCCGTTCCTCTTGCAGGCCGTAACGATCGTCCGCAGAGCGGCGATCATGTCAGGCTCCTCGCGATCGAAGGACGGCGCGAGACGCCCCTGGTGCAGGCTGAAGGTCAGGTCTGCGGGACCGACATAGATGCCGTCGAGCCCTGGCGTTGCGGCGATCGCATCGAGATTGCGCATTGCCTCGGCGGTCTCGACCATGGCGAAAGCCAGGATCTCGTCATTGGCCTCGGCCGCGTAGTTGGCACCCGCCGAGAAGTTGGCACGCGTCGGCCCAAAACTGCGCTGGCCGGCCGGCGGATAGCGCAGGTAGCTGACGAGCTGAGCCGCCTGTTCCGGCGTGTTGATCATGGGACAGATCACGCCATAGGCGCCGGCATCCAGCACCTTCATGATGATGCCCGGCTCCAGCCACGGCACGCGCGCCATGGGCACCACCCTGGATGCACGCATCGCCTGGAACATCGGAAGCAGCATCGAATAGTCGAGCGCGCCGTGCTGGACATCGATGCTCACGCTGTCATAGCCCTGCGCGGCCATGATCTCGGCGGTGAATGGATTGCCGATCGAAAGCCAGCCATTGATCGTGGGCCGCCCTTCGGCCCAGATCTGCTTGAGCTCGTTCTTGATCAAGGCGGCCTCCTCAGAACACGATCTGCGCAAGCTTGGTGTCGAGGTAGTCACCGATACCTTCGCTGCCGCCTTCGCGACCCATTCCGGAATATTTCGTGCCGCCGAACGGAGCCTCGGACGCGGCAAGAGCGAAGCTGTTGATGCCCACCATGCCCGCCTTGAGCTCCGCGACAACTCGCCTGGCCCTGTCTGGACTGCGGGTGAACGCATAGGCCGAAAGCCCCACCGGCGAAGCATTTGCTCGCGCGAGCACCTCGTCGTCGGAGCTGAATCTGGCGATCGCCGCGATGGGTCCGAAGTTCTCTTGGGCAAAGACCGTCATGTTGTCGGTAACGTCACTGAGAGCGGTGGGCTCATAGAAATGGCCCGCATTGAACGAGGCGGCGCGACCAGCTCCGGTCGCTACTTTTGCTCCGGCCCCCACCGCGTCGTCGACGATGGCTTCGATCTCCGCAAGCCGGCGGTCGCTGATTAGCGGTCCCATCTGAACCGAGGGGTCGAGGCCGTCGCCCAGCTTCAATGCTCTTGCGCGTTCGACGAAGCCTTCGACGAAAGAGTCGTGGAGGCTTTCGTGGACGAAGAAGCGATCAGGCGTCACGCAGACCTGCCCGGCATTAGCGTATTTGGTTGGCACCGACAGGTTGAGCGCAGTGTCTAGATCTGCATCGTCGAAGACGATCAGCGGCGCGTTGCCGCCAAGCTCCATTGACACCTTCTTCACGGTGTCGGCGGCATCGCGGATCATTTGCTGGCCGACTCGAGTGGAGCCGGTCAGCGATACCTTGCGGACAGCAGGCGAAGCCATGATGGGCGCATAAGTCGTGTCCGTCAGGCCGATGACGAGGTTCACCGTGCCGGCAGGAAGCCTGCCGGCGCGCATGCAGTCGACCATCACCATCGCCACGCCGGGAGTCTGGCTCGACGGACGGATGATAGTCGAACAGCCGGCAGCTAGCGCCGGCGCCACCTTGCGGGCAACCAGAGCAGCCGGAAAATTCCAGGCCGTGAACGCTGCCGCAACCCCGACCGGTTCGCGCAGGACCTCAAACCGGCCGCCCGGTACGCGGCTTTCGATGACTCGACCATAGATGCGCCGCGCCTCTTCGGCATACCAGCGGAACTGGTCGATCGAGAGTCCCCATTCCCGCTCAGACTGGGCGATTGGCTTGCCGGTCTCGGTCGAGATCATCCGCGTCGCTTCGTCCTTGCGGCGGATCATCTCGTCGGCGATGGCGTGAAGCGCGTCAGCCCGCTCGAAGGCGCTTTTGACTTTCCAGGCGGCGAAGCCGCGGACCGCACTTTCCAGAGCCTCCTCGGTATCGACGAAGGCGGCAGATGGCGCATTCCCAAGTGACTCTTCTGTGACCGGGCTCAGGACCGTGGAGGTGGCATTTCCGAACGCCGGTCGCCAACGACCATCGATAAACAATCCGTATTTCGCGTACATGGCTTATCCGATCTCGCTGACCTTCACGGAGCGGCCTTCGACCGCCGATTTCATCGCCGCTTCGGCCAAGACCAGAGCGCGGCGCCCGTCCTCGAAACCGACCAGCGGCCGCTCGGCCTTCTCGACGCAGGTAACGAAGGCGTCGATCTCGGCATCGAACGCTTCGCGGTATCGCTCGATGAAAAAGTCGAGGTAGGGCGTGGTGGCTTCGGCCCGCGCGGCCGAGTAACGGCGCAACTCATGAGGCTTCCGGTTGCCGCTGATCACCATGCCGGTGCTGCCCAGAAGCTCGACGCGCTGGTCGTATCCATAGGTTGAGGTGCGGGAATTGTTGATGTGGCACTGCTTGCCGCTTTTGGTTCGCATCACGACCATGACGCTGTCGTAGTCGTTTAGTTCCTCCATCATCGCCGGGTCGATCAGCCGGCCTCCTATGGCGAACACCTCCTCCGGCTCCTCTCCCAGCATGAAGCGGGCGAGGTCGAAATCGTGGATCGTCATGTCGCGAAAAAGCCCGCCCGCGACCTCGTAGTAGGAACGGGGCGGCATGCCAGGATCACGCGAGGTGATGATGACCTGGTGCAGGTCGCCGATCTCGC
The DNA here is from genome assembly GCF_040319695.1 of Mesorhizobium sp. M0898. Lineage (NCBI taxonomy): Bacteria > Pseudomonadati > Pseudomonadota > Alphaproteobacteria > Hyphomicrobiales > Phyllobacteriaceae > Mesorhizobium > Mesorhizobium sp. M0898. The sequence continues at coordinate 11,981 of NZ_JAMYOE010000015.1, forward strand.
CGGATCGTACGGCGTTCCACGCCGCACGATGACCGGGGTCGAAACGTCGGTTGAAGCCGATCTGGACCGGCACGCCCTTGGACAAAATTGCTTCGGCGCAACGGTTCACCCTTTCCAGACTAAGATCGATCGGCTTCTCGCAGAGCACGGGTTTGCCAGCGGCCACCGCCTTTTCGATGTAGTCGGCATGCGTGTCAGTCACCGTCGCGACAAGGACCGCATCTACATCTGCCGAGGCAAATACCTCGTCGGCGGATCCCGAAGCGCGAACGCCGTGCCGCGCCGCGACAGCCTCCGCGGACGATTCGTCGATGTCATAGACGGTGGCCAGTTCCGCACGGGGATGCGCGGTGATGTTTGCCGCATGCATCCTACCTATCCGACCACAGCCGAGCACAGCAATCCTGAGCAAGAAATCCTCCCGGTTTGAATTTTTGCAATGATCGTTGCAAACATATTGATTTGTCAATGGGCATTCCGTATAGATTTGGAAAGACCGTCGTTAGGGAGGAGACAAAGATGACCAGGGCCACCGTCCGTCTGACCATGGCACAGGCGCTCGTGCGCTATCTGTGCAACCAGTTCACGGTCGTCGACGGCGAGAAAGTTCCGCTTTTTCCGGGAGTCTTCGCCATCTTCGGGCACGGCAACGTGACGTGCCTTTCTGAAGCACTCGAGGCGGTGAAGCACGTGCTGCCGACCTGGCGCGGCCAGAATGAGCAGTCGATGGCGCTTGCAGCGATCGGCTTTGCAAAGGCGAAGCGCCGGCGCCAGATCATGGTTGCGGCGACCTCGATCGGTCCGGGTGCGCTGAACATGGTGACGGCGGCGGGTGTCGCCCATTCGAACCGGCTGCCGGTGCTGATGCTCTCAGGCGACACCTTCGTCAGTCGCCGGCCCGATCCGGTCATGCAGCAGGTCGAGCACTTCGGCGACCCAACCATCAACGTCAATGACGCCTTTAAGGCGGTCACGCGCTACTGGGACCGCATCGTCCATCCCGAGCAGATCATCTCGTCGTTGCCGCAGGCGGTTGCGGTGCTGCTTGATCCGGCCGATTGCGGGCCTGCCTTCATCGCTTTGCCGCAGGATGTGCAGGAGATCGCCTGGGATTATCCCGAAGCCTTCTTCGAACAGACGGTGAATGAGGTGCCGCGCCCCCGGCCCGATCGCAGCCGGCTCGCCGAAGCGACCCGCCTCCTCAAAGGCGCAAAGCGGCCGCTGATCATCTCGGGTGGTGGCGTGCGTTATTCGGGTGCCGAGAAGGTTCTTGGCGATTTCGCCAAAAGGCATGGGATCCCGCTCGCGGAGACGATTGCCGGCAAAGGCACGGTTACGCACGACCACCCCGCGCATGTCGGACCGATCGGCATCGTCGGCTCAACCTCCGCCAACGCGCTGGCGGCGGAAGCCGACGTGATCATCGCCGTCGGCACACGGCTCATGGACTTCACCACCGGATCCTGGAGCGCCTTCTCGGCCGACGCAAAGTTCGTCTCGATCAATGCCGCACGCTGGGATGCCACCAAGCACCGGGCGCTCGCCGTCGTCGGCGACGCGCTGGAGACGGTGAGCGAACTCGAAGGTGCCCTCGGCGACTGGAAAGCGGAGAGGGCCTGGACAGACAAGGGTCGCATCGAGTTCGCCAAGTGGAACACGATGCTTGACGGCTTCCAGAAGCCGACCAACGAGCCGGTCCCGACCTATGCGCAGGTCGTAGGCGTGGTGAACGCCAAGGCGGGCGAGCGTGACCTGCTGATCACCGCGGCCGGCGGACTGCCCGGCGAGGTGATGAAGAACTGGCGGGTGAAGGAACCCAACACTTTCGACTGCGAGTTCGGCTTCTCCTGCATGGGTTATGAAATCTCTGCCGGCTGGGGCGCGGCCATGGCCGACCCTACCCGCACGCCGATCGTCATGATCGGCGACGGCACCTACATGATGATGAACTCCGACATCTATTCGTCGGTGCTCGCCGGCCACAAGATGATTCTCGTGGTATGCGACAATGGCGGCTATGCGGTGATCAATCGGCTGCAGAACGCCAAGGGCGGCGCCTCCTTCAATAACCTTATCAAGGACTGCCGGGTCAAGGAGCCGTTCTCGGTCGACTTCGCCAAGCACGCGGAAGCCATGGGCGCGCTGGCGCGGCGTGTCGAAAGCCTTGCCGATCTCGGCCAAGCGATCGAATGGGCGAAGACCACCGACCGAACCACCGTCATTGCCATCGTCTCCGACGCCTTCAGCTGGACGCCCGGGGATGCATGGTGGGACGTCGGCGTGCCCGAGATCAGCGGGCGCCAGCAGGTCTGCGACGCGCATGCCGCGCAAACCGAAGGTCGCAAGAAGCAGCGCGTGGGTGTCTGAACCGTTCGGGCGCGCGGGGGCGTCCCCTGCCGGAACGATGCAAAACTCCCTGAGCATTGTTCCGGCAGTTTTTTGTCGCTGCGCAGGCAGCCAGCAGCATTCGAAAATCATGATTGGAGATGACGATGAGAGCCAAGCTTGGCATCGCGCCGATCGCCTGGTGGAACGACGACCTTCCCGAACTGAGCGACGACGTCTCGCTGGAGGAGTGCCTGCGGCAGGCCCGTGAGGCCGGCTTCACCGGCATGGAGACTGGCCGCCGCTTCCCGATGGACGCGGCCGTGCTTGAGCCCATCCTGAGGCAGCATGCCATGAGCGTCTGTGGCGGCTGGTTCTCCGGCCGCTTGCTGGTCGGCAATATCGATGAAGAGAAGGACCGCATCGCCGCGCAGATGGAGTTGTTCAAGGCGACCAACGCGCCCTGCATCGTCTATGGCGAGACGGGTCGCACCATTCAGGGCGACCGCGGAACGCCGCTGGCTATGCGCCCGCGTCTCGACGACGATCAGATCAAGGCCTACGGCCGTAAGCTCACCACTTTCGGCGAATGGTGCGCGGGTCAGGGCATGCCGATTTGCTACCACCACCACATGGCCGCGCCGATCGAAAGCGAACAGGACGTCGATCTGCTGATGAAGCATTCCGGCGAGGGTCTGCCCCTGCTCTACGATGCCGGCCATATGGCCTTTGCCGGCGGCGACGTGCTGCGGGTGGTGGACAAGCACCACGCCCGCATTTCGCATGTACACACCAAGGACATCCGCCAAGCGGTCGTGGACGGGCTCGACCGCAGCCGGGAAAGTTTTCTCGACGCAGTGGTAAAGGGGGCCTTCACCGTACCCGGTGACGGCTCGCTCGACTTCGAGGCGATCGTGAAGCGGCTGGCCTCCTACGGTTACGAAGGCTGGTTCGTCGTTGAAGCCGAGCAGGATCCCGTCAAAAGTCCGCCACTCGAAATGGCGAAGATCGGGCATAAGGAATTGCGGCGCGTCATGGCCGCGGCTGGCTACACTGTGGAGAGCTGAAGTATGAATCGCATGGATGGAAAGGTCTGCGTTGTCACGGGTTCAACGCAGGGGTTGGGAGCGGCCATTGCGCGCCGGCTGGCGGAAGCCGGCGCTGCCGGTCTTGTCACTCTCGGCCGCAACGAGGCGAAGGGCCGTGCCGCGGCCGAGGCGATCACGCACGACACCGGCGTGCCTGTCCACTTTGTCAAGGCCGATCTCGGCAAAGTCGAAGATTGCCGAAGCGTGATGGCGGAGGCCGAGCGCGTTTATGGCAAGATACATGTGCTGGTGAACGCCGGTGCCCGCACGGACCGTGGCACCATCCTCGATACCTCGCCCGAACTTTTCGACGCCCTGTTCGCCGTCAACGTGCGCGGACCCTACTTCCTGATGCAGGAGGCCATCCGCCGCATGATCCGCGACGGCATTGAAGGCGCCATCTGCAACATCGGCTCGATCTCGGAACATGCCGGCCAGCCTTTCATCAACGTTTACTGTGCCACTAAGGCGGCGCTGGCGACGCTGACCCGCAACACGGCGTTTTCCGTGATGAAGAACCGCATCCGCGTCAACCAGCTTGATGTCGGCTGGATGGCCTCCGACCATGAGCGGGAGTTACAGGCGAGTGAGACGGGCGATTCCAATTGGGAAGCGAAAGCGGTCGCAAACCTGCCCTTCGGGCGCCTGATCGACCCCCGCGAGGTCGCGCGGGCGGTAAACTTCCTTGTTTCGGACGATGCCGGGCTCATGACAGGTTCGGTGGTGGATTACGACCAGACAGTCCTTGGTGCCGCATCCGGCCCCATGGCCGTGCCTGAAAAGGCGATGGCGTTTTAAGCTTCCGACACCGATTGAGAATCGACGGCCGGAGGATCGCCGGTGCTGCGACAGGTTTCGCGGTTTGGAGTCCCTACCGCTCGGTAACCGTTGGAATGCGGGGATTGACTGCGTTGTTCTGAAGCCTGGCCGCCAAGGCCACGGTCAAAGCCTGGGCAAGACACATAGGAGCCGCCAGCGAGCGCGAGAAAGTGTATTCGTGCTCCGGAACGGCGAAGAGAACGCGCGCGCTCTTGGCCAATGGAGACAGCGTGCTGTCCGAGATCGCCACGATGGGTATACCTCTCCCCGCGGCTTCTTCCACAACATTGACGACCTCGTTCGCATAGAAGCGGAACGACACCGCAAACAGCAGGTCCGTCTTCCGCATCGCGCGGGCCATATGCGTGGCCAGTCCGCCGCCCGGATCCAGGAGCACGCAGCGCTTACCCAGCATGGTCAGTATATAGCGAAGGAGTTCGACGACCGGTGCCGAGCGAAGTTGTCCCATCAGATAGACGACGTCGGCCTTCTCGAGCAGGCTAACGGCTTCCGCCAGATCCTCGGGCTGAATACCGGTGAGCATCTCTTTCAGGGACGCGATGTCACGGACGACCAGATCGTGCATGAATCCCATCTCGCTGCGATCCGTCCGCTCCCCCAGTTCCTTCTCCAACGCCTTGACGCGGGCTTCGAAGCCGGGAGCCGCGGTGGACAATCGTTTCTGGAAGAGGCTCTGCAGGTCCTTGAACCCCTCATACCCCAATGCTTGGGCAAATCGGACGAAGCTGGACGCGTGAACGCCGCTGCCTTCCCCGATCGAGTTCACCGATCGCACCGCGACGTCATTCGGATTTTGGGTGAGATACAACGCAATCTTCTGGTACGACTTGCTCATCCCATCATACCGGTCGTGTATCGCGCGGATGAGATCCTCATAGTCCTTGGGAGCCTCGACCTTCTCGTCCACGATGCACATCCTTGCAATTTTTGTTGCATGATGGCGTCTTTGAAGGTTTTTGACCAGCAGAGAGTTGTCAACTCTGTCCTCGGGCCACAAGTTGTGACTTCCGGTCGTACTGCGCAGGTCAGCTTCGCGCTAGAAAAACGGATCGGAGCGCCGAAGAGTGCGCATCGCGCGTCCGCGCACCAAGAGGGCTGCGACGGGTCCGTGCGAAGGAGACGCGTCAGAGGAGCAGCGGTTTCGGACAGGCGGTAGGAATAGAAGACCGGAAAGTCGACCGCTCCACCGCCCGACCAAAAGGCTTCCCGGCAGCGAAGATTTTTGCCGCCGCCGCCCACTACGACTTGGAGAATTCCTGCTGCCTTATGCGATCCGCAGAGTTACCGATCCGAAAGCAAGCCTCATGTCTTCCTGGAGAGCACATATCGCGCCGCCGCAGACCTCGCGGACTGGGATTCAGCCGGTCTCGAATGTGCATTCGGGCAACCTCTGCCACCACGGGCTCCGTAAGTGCTCTGTCGCGCCGACGTTCGCAACGGCAAGTCCGTCCTACGACCCTGAAAACATCATGGGCTGCGCTTCAGTCGGTGCTGCATTTGGTACTGCATCGCCAACTTGAATCCTCTTAGCTTTGATTTTTATTAGCTTTCCCGGCTCAGTCCGTCCCATCCATCATCGTCCCGACTCGCAATTTCGAGTTCGTGGTTGCTCGATCTCGATTTGTTGTCAGGCCGCTTGCCGACGATAGCAAAAGAACGCCTCCTCGATAGGGGGTCTTGCGATGTAGCGGTCTAGCGACTCGGCCCCCCACATTTGCAGCGGAACATTCTGTGGAGTATCATTTGTCCGATTTACACGTCGCTGTTCGCTTTTGCCGAACGAACTATTGAGGCTGCTTCCGCACAAAGCCACATCCTATTATGGCAGGACGATCTCGCCCTGTTGGGGGATATGGATATGCGGATCTGGTTGCACTCATGGCAACATAGCCCTGTTTCTTTGCCACGAAGCTGCCGAAGCAACTGCCTATTTTGGCTTCGCGCGGCTGCGGCCTTTTCGCGCCGATATCTCCGAGGCAGCGTCTATGAAGAGTGACGCGATCTCCTACCCGCCGAGAGGACTCTCTCGCGACGAAGCCGCACGCTACGTCGGTGTCGGATCGACGCTTTTTGAAGAGATGGTTGCTGACGGGCGCATGCCCAGACCTAAACACATCAACAGTCGGGCCGTTTGGGACCGTGTAGCGCTCGATATCGCGTTCACCTCGTTACCCGACAAACACAACGGTCTGCAACAGCTTTTGGAGCGGAGCAAAAAAGGAAGCAAGGAGATAGAATAGGCAGCTTGCGCATACGCTGCTGGCGTAATAAAGTCGCGGGCTCGTACGGAACACGCGACGTGAACGATCGTGAAAAGCTTGCGCATGAAGTTAAAACTTGGCGCGCCAAGGCAGGATTCACGGCCGAAGCCGCAGCCAAGGTGCTTGGGATACCCAAGCGCACATTTGAAGGCATTGAGCAAGGCAGGGGCTTCCCTTACCCGTTGCTCCTTCGGGTCGCCATGGAGAGCAAAAGCCCTTCGTCTCCGGCGACGATCGAGGTGCCCCGGCGCTTGGAACAGCAGAAGGCTGGAAGGAGGGCTTAATGGGCCGGCCATTCAAGGATGACAAATATCCCGGAGTCTCGTCGCGCCTGAAAAGCGGTAAGCTCGTCTATCGTTACCGCGGCAAGGGAAAGCCCGAAATTCGGCTTCCAGGCCGGCCGGGTGATCCAGAGTTCGAAGCCGCCTATGGACGGGCAACTCAAGGCCAGAGTCAGAAGGCCGTGATCATCGACTTGCCTGGACGGGCGTTGCCAAAGACTTTCGGTCATGCTGCCCGCCGACTTGAAACGACGATGGAATGGCTGGACTTCGACCAAGCGACCCAGCAGAAGAATGCTCGGCTTATTGAACGCTTCCTTGAGATGAAGGTCGATCCCGCCTATCCGCTGACCTGGCGCGACACGCCGATCGAGCATCTCGATGCCGACCGTCTGCGTGCGATTATCGAAGGCGTCTTTGGCACCAGACGGACAGTCGCAAAGCACCTGCTGGTAGCAATCAAAAAGCTCCTTTGGGTGGCGATTGACGTTGAGAAGTGGATCAAGCCGCAGGACGATCCTTCGCTGTCAATTCGCGTTCGCATTCCCAAATCGACGGCCAATCCCGGGTGGCCGATGGCCATTCGTGAAAAGTTCGAGTCGCGCCATGCGGTCGGCACAGCGGCGCGCACCTGCTATGCCCTCGGCTTCTGGCTCGGGAATAGACGCGGCGATATCGCCACACTGGAATGGGAAGATCTGGTCAGCGAGGAAATCGAACTGTTCGATGGCTCGCTGGTTTTGATCGAGGCCTTCGAGTTCCGGCAGAAAAAGAACCGAAACCGCCACGGCGGCAGGGAAGTGTTTATCCCCGTCGTGGACAAGCTGGCGCAGGCTCTGGAGCCGCTAGACCGTTCGAAAGGTGGACCGGTATTGAGGAATGGCTATGGGCGTCCGTTTGCGGAAAAAAGCCTCACCGGCATGATGGCACATTGGAACAAGCAGGCCGGCATTCCGGAGGGCTACACCCTGCACGGGCTCCGGCGTACCTTCGGCACGTATCTCGCCGAATGCAACATCCAGGCACGCGCCATTATGGAAGCGATGGGACATTCCTCGATGACGGTGACGGACGCGTACGTACGGGAAGCCAACAAGAAGCGGATGGCCGTCGATATCGCCCGCGCGATCAACGAGCGGGAGGCGAAACGCGACGCCATAAAGCAGCGGACACCGCTTCGCGTCATCAAGTGAATGGTTTCAATTGGCCGGTGCAGGGCGGCTTATCTGCCGCCCTTTTTTGTTGGGCCCATAACGGGCCCAAAACGTTTTGGGCCGAGGCCACTTTTTCGCAATAAAATCAAAGACTTTGGTGGGCCCGGAGGGTATTCAGAAAGCCATAAAAATCAATTGGTAAGAGATCAGTGGGACTTCAGAGCATTCAAATCTTTTCCAATGTTTTTCAATGTTGTTGTCCCACTCAGAAGTGCCTCAGTCCACCAAGCCGACGCACTGAACGCCTCACTCGCAAGGGAGGTTTGCGCAAGGTGAAAGGAAGATCGCGTCGGTGGGCAGCCTTCCTGAGAAAGGTCGCGGTAGAGCCAACTGCTGACGCTCAGCGCGAAGACATCAATGTCCTGTTATGGGGCCGTCAGAGGACCGGCCGCTTCTCGCGCCCAGAAAGCGATAGCAGACATGCAATAGGTGGTACAAAAGTCTCTAGCGTGACCCTTTCGAGACATTTGCGTGCGGCATTTGCGTCTCGAAAGCGGTTCTTCAGTGCTACCAGCACCAACGACCGTCTGCGGTCGTTCAGAACACGGGTTACCGTCTCTAAACCGGATATTGGACCGGGCAGCCGCCGGAAATTGATCGAATGGAGGTGATCGCCTGTCAGGAGGCGTTCAAAAACGACCTACGACCGCGATCTTCATCGCGGCCGTTTTCATGGTGTCATTCCCGGCTATGCTGACAAGTTCTTTATGATCGGCAGCTTGCGGATCGTCTTGCCCGTCGCCGCCCGTAGCGCGTTGGCGACGGCCGGGCCGATCGGCGGCACACCGGGCTCGCCAACGCCCGTGGGCGGCTCGTCGGACGGCACAATGTGCACCTCGACGCGCGGCATCTGCTCGATCCTGAGCGGCGTATAGGTGTCGTAGTTCTCTTGGTCTATGACACCGCCCGTCAGGGTCAGCTCCTCCTGGAGGATCGCGCCTAGCCCGAAGCCGATACCGCCCTCCATCTGAGCGCGGATCTGGTCAGGATTTATCGCGGTGCCGCAATCTACCGCGCAGACGACGCGGTCGACTTTGAAATCATTTCCATCGTTGAAGGTGATCTCCACCACCTCGGCGACATAGGTCGAGAGGCTTTCATGCAGGGCGACGCCGCGGAAACGGCCTTCCGGCAGAGGCTTGTCCCAGCCTGCCTTCTCAGCAGCCAATTTCAGCACGCCGGCATGCCGTGGATGGTGACCGAGCATCGACAAGCGGAAATCGACCGGATCACGGTTCGCAGCGGCGGCGAGCTCATCGATCAGGGTTTCCATTGCGTAAGCGGTGTGGGTGGAGCCTACCGAACGCCACCACAGCACTGGGATGTTCACGTCCGTCGTGGTCAGCTCGACCTTCAGGTTCGGGATCGCATAGGGCAGGTTGGTGGCGCCCTCCACGGAGGTCGGATCGATGCCGTTCTCGATCATCGCCGCAAAGGGCGAACCGCCCGCGATCGATTGGCCCACGATGTGGTCATGGAGAGCGACGACATTGCCTTCCTTGTCGAGCCCCGCCTTGACTGCGTGCACATAGACCGGCCGGTACCGCCCACCCCGCATGTCGTTCTCGCGGGTCCACTGCACCTTCACTGGCTTGCCGGGTCCCAGTGCACGCGCTGTGGAAACAGCTTCGATAATGAGATCTGCGTCCGAGACCGCTCGGCGGCCGAAGCTGCCGCCGGTCTTCATCACGTGCAGCCTCACCTTGTCCGGCGTGGTGCCGCCTACTTGAGCGGCAGCCGCCTGATAAAGGTCGGGCATCTGGTGTCCGCCCCAGACGTCGATGGTACCGTCTTCGTTGATTCGGGCGGCCGCGTTGAGTGGCTCGATCGAAGCATGGACAAGATAGGGGAATTCGTAGTGCCCTTGGATGACTTTCTCAGCACTGGCCAACGCTGCGGGAGTGTTACCGTCGTCGCGCGCGGTGGCCGCGCCCGGATCGTCTGCTGCCTTAGTGTATTCGGCCATGATCTCGGCCGTGCCGCGCCTTTCGGCCTTCTCTTCGTTCCAGGTCACCTCCACGAGATCGCGGCCCTTGAGCGCCGTCCACATGTCCCTGCCGACCACGGCAATGCCGCGCGGCGTCTGGACGACATCGACAATGCCGTCGAGTGCCTTGGCCTTGGAGGCGTCGAAGCTCTCGATCTCAGCGCCGAACTTCGGCGGATGGATCATAACGGCCGTATTGAGTCCATCCATCTTGAGGTCGATCGTGTAGGTCTGCGCGCCATTGGTCTTGCCGGCGGAATCGTAGCGCTTGAGGCTGTCCGATCCGATCTGGGCCCACTTGTCGCGCGGCTTTAGCGGCACGTCGTCGGGAACCGGCATTCCCGCTGCGGCTTCAGCCAGGTCACCGAAGCGCGCCTGCATCCCTGAGGCGTGCGACACGACCCCGGAAGCGACTGTGATCTCGCCGGCTGGCACGTCCCACCGCTGCGCGGCGGCCGCCACCAGCATGGCCCGTGCGGCAGCACCCGCCTTGCGGTAGCGCTCCCACGACGAGCTCATCGACGTGGAGCCACCGGTTCCCTGCGCGGCCCCTCCCCAGGCGAGATTGCCGTAGAGCGCGGTATTGCCATATCCGCCGACCACGTGGACCTGCGCCCAGGCGCCGTCGAGCTCTTCCATAACCAGGGTGGCGATGCCGAAATAGGAGCCTTGTCCCATCTCGAACTGCGACGAGTGGACGACGATTCGGTTCTCCGGTGTGATCTCGACATAGGTCTGGAAGGGGTTCGCCTGGACCGTTGCAGGCGTCGTTTGTGCGTTGGCGGGCGCGGCCATCATTAGCCGGTAGCCCACGGCGAGGCCCGCGGTGGTGACGGCCGTGCCGAGGAGGAACTGGCGGCGCGTAGGCCCCACGGCATTATGCTTCGGGAGAAACTGCAACATGCCTCAAGTCTCCAGCCGGTTGGCGGTCTCGTGGATGGCCGCGCGGATGCGATGATAGGTGGCGCAGCGGCAGAGATTGCCGCTCATCGCCGAATCAATATCATCGTCCGTCGGCTTCGGCGTCTCTGTCAGGAGGGCCACGGCCGACATGATCTGGCCAGACTGGCAATAGCCGCATTGAGGTACGTCGAACTCGGCCCACACGGCCTGGACCGTTTCGCCGATCTTGCCCGACACGCCCTCAATGGTGGTGATCGAGGCTCCTTCGATGTCGCCGACTGCGGTCTGGCACGAGCGCGTCGGCATGCCGTTAACGTGAACCGTGCAAGCGCCGCACTGGGCAAGGCCGCAACCGAATTTCGTTCCTGTGAGTCCGATGCCGTCACGGATCGCCCAGAGCAGCGGCATCTCTGGATCGACGTCGAGTGTTCGCGCCTCGCCATTGAGGGTAAAAGCGACCATGGTTTGCTCTCCTTGTCCTGAGCTGGCTATCTCGTTGCGCCTCCGCCCGGCTAGGAACCGGATTCTTATTGCTGAGGCATAGCGACCACAGACTAGGATCGCGCAGCTCGAGCAACAAGCCGCTAGCTGGCAATCGCGAGATCGTGAAGTGGCTCGTGTCGAAAGGCTGGAGGCAACTGAATGTCATTTTTGGGCCGACCGGCCGGTCAGTTTCCGGCTCGATGACCTGGTTGGCAGTCATTCCGCTTCTAAGCCGAAACCCCAGACATGAACTGTAGCAGCATCATAAAAGGCGACATCAAGCGGCGATTTTTCGTTGCGCTGCACCGCTAGCTCGTTCGCGTGGTTCATGATCCGCTGGTTATCCGCGGATGCTGGTTCACCATAGATGCCAACACAGAGCTTGCGAAACTTGCCACGCGCTATGCGGTTAAGGATGTGGTCGTCATTCGTAGCGAGCGAATGGCCGAAAATGAAGAAGCAATGGCTGGCGGTCTTCACATTCGCGGTGAACTGCTTGAAGCCTTGGTACAGGTAGGCATTGTGACGGATCTTCGCCTTCTTCTGGGCGCTGGTGGGCTGATGAAGGGCGGCTTAGGTCATGATTTCCGGTCATCGCGCTGCAATGACCCATGAGTCACAGACGCTGCATTTCGCGCTAGACCGCAGCTGCGGTATTCTCGATCATACGCTCAGCCATCCTATTCGCACCTCGTTGCCGCCGTTCGCCGCACCTATCGATCGGAGGCCTTCCAGCCTCGCGATAGCCGCGCTATGTGGCTGCACACAACCTGAGGACGAACAGGAGCAAGATTGGACACATAGAAGCCAGCACAAGATCGCCCTCCCCCTGTCCTTGCTCGTTTTCAACGAAAACAATCAAACTGAGTGCTGCGGGAATAGCGAGCTCGATTTGGCCCACTTCAGAGCGAAGTCGGCCATAAGCCATTGATATAATTTTGGTGGGCCCTGAGGGTGCTTGGAAAGTCAGAAATATCAAAGGCTATTCGACAGTGGGACTGTGTTGCGTTACTATGCTGTCCGGTCTTTTCCGGTTGATTTGTCCCACCCTGATGCCGATTGCGGTCATTCACCGCTGCCTTGGTCAATTCCCGATTCCACAAGCATCCGGTCCTGAGTGGGCAGACGGCCTTCCTAGTGGTAATTAGTCAGCGACACGTTGACCGTTCTCGTCATGCGGGTGAAATCTACGTTCGACCATATACGTCGTCGAAGCGAACGATATCATCCTCGCCGAGATAATCGCCGCTCTGCACTTCAATGATCACCAGGTCAATTCTGCCTGGGTTCTCCAGCCGATGCTTATGGCCGCAGGGGATGTAGGCTGATTGGTTTGTCGCCAGGAACAACTCCTGCTCGCCATTGACGATTTTCGCGGAGCCGCTGACCACGACCCAGTGCTCCGAACGATGATAGTGCATCTGCAGGCTCAGCCGCCGACCGGGCTTCACCTCGATGCGTTTGATCTTGAAGCGCTCGCCTTCCTCAAGAACCGTGTAGGTACCCCACGGCCGGTGTACCGTGCTATGGACCAGGTGAGCTTCATGTCCTGAAGCCTTGAGGCCCTCGAACAGCTTCTTGACGTCCTGAACGCGGTCGCGGGATGCGACAAGCAAAGCGTCCGGGGAATCGACGATCACCAGATCGCTGACACCGACCGTGCCGATGACGCGCTTGTCGGAGCTCACATAGCTGCCGGTCGTGTCGACCATATGCACATCGCCGCGTATCCTGTTCCCGCTTTCGTCGGGGGCGATCAAATCGGCCATTGCGTTCCAGGATCCGATGTCGTTCCAATCCATGTCGCAGGCAACCACGGCAAGTTTGTTCGTCTTCTCCATGACAGCGTGGTCGAGCGAGATTCGCGGGGCGGAGCCGAAATGCTCAGGCGCGAGTTCGATTTTGGCAAAGCCTTCGCCTTGACTGAAGCGCCCGTTCTCGTAGCTGTCGGAGACGGCCTGGATCACCGCGGGGCAATGCGATGCCATCTCATCGAGCATGGTTTGTGCGCTAAAGCAGAAAATGCCGGCGTTCCAGAAGAAGCGCTTGGACGCGACATAGGCTTTGGCTGTGTCCAGATCCGGTTTTTCAACGAAACGGACGACTTTTTCACCATCCGCTTCGATATAGCCGAATGCCGTGTCCGGTCTGGTTGGGGTGATGCCCAATGTGGCGATCCGCCCGAGCTTCGCATGTTCGATGGCCCGGCACATGACGTCTAAAAATGCAGGCAGGTTGCCAACCATGTGATCGGCTGGGAAGACGCATAGAATCGCGTCAGGGCCTTGCGTTGCCTTGGCATGGATGGCGGCTGCCGCAACGGCTGCGGCCGTATCCCGGCCTTCAGGCTCGAGCAGAAAGGTGCGTGGCAGGACCACGGAATCTAGTTCGTCGAACTCGTCCTTGGTAAGGAAGAGGTGTTCCCCAGATGTCACGGCGACGAGTTCCACTACGCCCTTTATCGAACCGACGCGCAGGACAGTGTGCTGAATGAGAGAATGTCCATCTGCTACTTTAAGGAAAGGTTTGGGGTGCGATTGCCTCGAAGCGGGCCATAGCCGCGATCCGGCTCCACCGCTGATGATGACGGGAACCACTTTCATTAAACAACCTCGATTTCGTCTCTGGACGTCATTGCCCGCGCCCTTAGCGTCAGCGTCACGACCGCCGTCGCTCTAGGATGGTCTTGCGGCGCTCCGAGTAACAGCGAAGTTCTGGCGCGTTGCCGGACGGCCGCAGATGAATGATCTCGTCATTCTGTATTCGTGCCCTAAGGCCGTTGGTTTCATCGACGTCGGCAACAGTCCCGAATGGAGCCAAGAACTGCTGCAGTGTGTCCGGATCCTCAAGCCTGCGGATCAAGCTGAGCAGCTGCGGGACATTTAGCGTATGCCATGGCCCGCCTCTCGTGGATTGCGGTCGATGTCTCTATACCTGTTCGTTCCATTTGCCGAATTGCCCAGGTAGCGGTCTTAATCAAGATGAGAGATTCTTTGGCTGCCTTCTATCAAAATCAAACGACTTGGGTCCTTCAGATCGAACTCAATTACCCGCGGTACGAAAAGGCGTGCATATCGTGTAAAGGCGCTCGTCGGAGGAAACCGAACTACAGTATCGCAGCGCCCGAGAAGATACATCTCAACGAGGGCGGAAATTGCGCCGTCCATCCCAAGTGCTGCAGTGTGTAAGGGGCCGTCTTGATCGGATCGGAAATGCTTGGGGACGGTGAGAAGATCGGGAAACTTGGCCGACAGATGATCCAGGATTTGCGCGCTGTCCGTGCACAAGAACAGCCGCACAGGCTTGGGGTGCGGTAACGCTTTAGCCTTATCAACCGCAGTGCACACTTGTCGAACGGCGAACTCCGGATCGGCCCAGTAGGGCGCATGGTCCATGATGTCTTCACCGTTACCATGTCGAACATGAACCCCGATGATGCTGTGCCCCTCAAAACATTCTTGGTAAATGGCATCTATGCGTGTTTGAATTTCAGACCGAGGCTTGAGACTCTGGAAGACCTGCCGCTCGGCATCCTCATCGCAGCGCCACATCAAGCAAGCGTCACACACTACTGTGTTCGCTTCGACATCGTGTTCGGCCTGAAAGAGCTCGCCCAACTCGTCGCGCTCTTGGAAAATCTGCTCATCTGGGCGGTAAAGGCAGTCGATCGCTGGCCTATTCCACCACTCCGGGAAGAATGGACCCGGGAAGGAAAAGTCGTTGATCCGGTCGTCGCAAATAGCCGGTACGCCAGCGATGTCATTGATCGGTTGGAAGAACACCGGAAAGGCATTTGTGAAGGGTTGGTCGAGATAGCAGGACCCGCGCCAGTCGACGGCTAGCGTTCGTCCCGACCGCTGAGCGTAGCGCCAAGCGGCCGCCAGCGACCACAGACAATCACCGAACCCCGTACGCCTCTGAGAGACGACGAACCTGCGCTTTACCAATCCACTGACCTGCATTTTCGGAAATCTCGTTTCAGAGACGAGGTTGCATCTGGCTTGGGATCTCTTAATCGATACTAGTCGACCGTTACGCCGGGCGATTTGGTAGAGGCTGCGCGTGGGGCAGAAGAGCTCCTCAGCACTGCCTATCCTTATCTCTGTGACGCTCGCAAATCTTGACGCCGGGTACGCTCGCTTCCGGTTTAAATTCAGCGTTCTCTAATGCGCCCGGCGACATGTGTAAAATTGATTGCGTGAATGTGGCCCATCCATGTGATGGATACTAAGGCGTTCCTTGACCATGAGCCTCTGCTGACGTGGGGCCGCGCTTTGCTAAGCGAAACAACCGGTCGAGGCAGTCCACAAAGTCCCTTTTTCAAGTCCAATTCTTAACTGCCTCAACGTAACATGTCATTTGCGGGCGTTTCTTGAAGGACGGATGTGCAGGACCCGCCAGCCGTCGAATGTCAGGCGCAGGCCATCCACGTCATTTATGGCCATCATGGCGTCCGGTCCCATCGAAAGATGCGACACGGCGCCCTCTGACGCTTTCAAGTGCGCCAACATGGCGCAATTCCTGCCGGATAGCTTTCGAGCCGGCTGGACTGAGCGACTGGCACGCGATGCTGTGCCACGATGGCCGGGAGAGGAATTTTGGCGTCTGCAGCCATGTGGAGGATCGTTCCGACGGTTCTGCGGGTTCTCGGTGTCAGAGCGGACACCTGTGCGAACCCGCTCTCGTCCGTTTTCGACAGGCCCTTGAGGTTCATGACCCTGTTGTTCGCCGAGATCACCCGCCAGTTCAGCGATCCAGGTGAAGATCGGCACGCCTGTCGATGCGGCGATCATCGCCTCGGCCAGCGAAGATGATGAAGAGGGCCATTGGGTCAAGTACAAGCGCCGACCAGCGTTTCATTGCTTCAAAGCCCATTTCGGTGCCTACGCCGATACGGCCCTTGTCGAGGAGATCGCCGTCACGGCGCCCACACCGAGGACGGCAACGCCGTTCCTGATGCTCTGCCCGACAATCCCGGCGAAGTGTTTGCCGACAGCGCCTACCGAGGCAATCATCTCGGCGACGCGGTGCGCGCCAAGGGTGGAAGGCCGCGCATCGTCGCAACCGCTATGTGGGGGCGCGACGAGGCCGAGAGCTTGACGCCTGGAACCAACCGATCCACAGAATTTGTACTCGGATCGAGAAGATCTTCGGCACCTGTAGCCGGATGCGATGGCGAGGGCTGGCAAAGGCGGCCGTTCAAATTCGCCGCACTGCGATCGCCTACAGTATGAATCACAGTTTGATGGTCGCCTCGTCCCGCCCATCGTTGAAGCCCAGCCACCGTTTTCGGGCTAGCGCGCCCGAAATTCCTTGGAGGTCAATACGTAATGCCCTACCCGGCTTTTCGCCGCCGTCTCAGATGTGCGGTTCGCCCAAAGCCCCCGACTGCCACGAACTTTGTCTTCGCGCGGAGCGAAACCTCGCGCCCACGACTTTGTGCCGCCGATGTGCCGCGCTGCCCTGTCAAACAATCCATTTTATGGATGCACCTCATCCAAACAATCGATTTCACTGATCAAAACAATTTCCATTAGAAGACGCTGAAGCAGGCAAAGATTACTTGGTCAGCGCAAAAGAGGGATGGTGGAGTTCTAGTGTGGCTTGGACCCACATGCTCGCCATTTTATCTGGGAACGGCTACGTGCCCTGCTGGCGCAGGGCAATACGATTCTACTGGCCACCAACTTCGTGGAAGAAGCGGAGCGGCTATGCAACCGACTGTGCGTGCTTGAGAACGGATGTAGAATCCCAGAAGGGCGTCCTAACTCGCTGATTGATGAGCAAATCGGGTGCGACGTGATTGAAATCTATGTCGCTCACCCCGTGAGCTGAGTTCGGCACTCAGGCCGCATGTGCGACTTAGGCAGGTTAGCGGCGAGACTCTGTTTTGCTATGCCTCCAAGCAGGAGCAGGTGTGCTCGCTGGCTGACACTGTCAATGACGAGCTCCGCGCCACATCTGTCGAAATCCTACCATAGGGTATGAGGCGGGCCGCCGGTGTGGCGAGCCAGATTCGAAACTTCAACTACCATAGAGCAGGAAGAAAATGGGCGAGAACAGGAAAGTTGCTCTGGTTACGGGCATAACGGGACAGGATGGTGCCTATCTCACGCGTCTTCTGCTGGAAAAAGGCTACGTCGTTCATGGGATTAAGCGACGTTCCTCTTCCTTCAACACGGGTCGCATCGAAGACATCTACCAAGACCCGCACGATCCCGATCCGCGCCTAATTTTGCATTACGGTGACCTCACTGATGCGACTAATCTCATCCGAGTAGTTCAGGAATCCCAGCCAGACGAGATTTACAACTTGGCCGCTCAGAGCCATGTCCAGGTGTCGTTCGAAACGCCGGAATACACAGCAAACGCCGACGGTATCGGAACATTGCGACTTCTTGAGGCGATCCGCCTCCTCGGTCTGAAGGACAAGACCCGCTTCTATCAGGCCTCGACTTCAGAGCTCTACGGCCTCGTGCAATCCGTACCGCAGAACGAAACAACGCCCTTTTATCCGCGCAGCCCTTACGCCGCCGCCAAGCTCTACGCCTACTGGATCGTGGTCAACTATCGCGAGGCCTATGGTATCCATGCTTCCAACGGCATTCTCTTCAATCATGAAAGCCCACTGCGCGGCGAAACTTTTGTGACGCGCAAGATCACCCGCGCCGCCGCTGCTATCTACCTCGGCAAGCAGGACAAGCTTTATCTCGGCAATCTCGATGCTCAACGCGATTGGGGCCATGCGCGTGAGTACGTGCGTGGTATGTGGATGATGATGCAGCAGGAACAACCGGATGATTACGTGCTGGCGACGGGCAAGACGACCCCTGTCCGCCAATTCGTCGAATGGGTTTTCGAAGATGTCGGCGTCGAGCTCGAATGGCGTGGTGAGGGAGTCGACGAAAAGGGCTATGATGTCGAGACCGGCAGATGCCTAGTCCAGGTAGACCCACGCTACTTCCGCCCCACGGAAGTCGATCTTCTCCTGGGCGATGCCACCAAGGCGAAGGAGAAGCTCGGCTGGGTGCATGAGACATCGGTGCGCGAGCTCGCCGCGGAAATGGTGCGGGAAGACCTCAAGGTCATGCAGACATCGGTAATCATGAAGGAAGCATAATGTACGATCTGAAGGGAAAAGCAGTGTGGGTCGCGGGCCACAAGCATGGTGGGCAGGGCTGTTGTAGGCCGCCTCGCGTCTGAAGACTGCAAAGTTATGGCCGCCCTGACGTTTCCCCCAAATTTTATCCAGTCGTGAGTTCGTTTCCGGGGGTGGATTTGCCCTGATGGCCGGTGGACGCGACGGGTGCTGGCGCGGAGCGTTTCACGTTGCGCAGCGCGAGCGACCGTCGCGGGTTGAAGGTCGATGCACATTCGTTGGGTGTCTGCCATCCGATGTGCGAGTGCGGACGCGCGCCGTTGTAATCGGCGCGCCATACATTGAGCCTCGCGCGGGCCTGGGCCAGGGACGTGAACCGCGTCTCGTTGAGGAGTTCATCGCGAAGGGGGCCGTTGAAGCTCTCGCGTTAGGGTGCTAGCCAACCTCCGACTGTGAACTCGCGGAAGCGATTTACGGCAAGCGCACATAGCAGCTCGTCCACGGCGTTCGTACATGAAGTTTGGAAACTTATAATACTGGTACACACCTCCATGGGGGAACATTATCTCCAATATCTCAGCGATTGCCGGATAGCTATCTGCCTTCACCTACCTCGGCCTAGTGCAGAATCTTGGCCGAATGAACTCGGCGCTCTTGCTGCACACCAATGGTCCGTCCCGCGCGAAGTGCGATCATACCGCCGCAGCTTACCTTCAAATCCGGCACTGGCGAGGATCTAGATCCAAGCCGACGGCGCCGGGCATCAAATAAAAGGCCGCCGACCGAAGCCAGCGGGCTTGATTGGGATGGCCCGCGCGGACGGTCAAGACTGCGCCGGCCGACCATGGCGGAGGGACCACCTTGGTCAACGGCACGGCCCGATGACGGCGTGCCGATGTACCACAACATGCGGCGAGATAGAGCTTTCCGGCGTCGTGGAAAAAAGCCCGCCGGTTTTGAGCCTGCGGGCAAGTTCTGGAGTAGCTGAGTTCAACCCAGCATCAGTCAACGACCGGCGGAAGGGTTGGTTGCAGTGGATGCCAGCTAGCCGCAGCATGCTGTGAATCGTAGCAAAGTGAAAAACAAAACTCTGGACTTCCAGGTCGGACTCGCCCCAATATTTGTTTGGGGGAATTCACATGAAAATTGGAGCACTCATCGCAAGTGCAGCCCTGTGCGTCAGCGGCTGCTCTACGAGCACTGTCGTGTCGGACAGCGATCTCACGGCAATGAATACCGTTGCGCTATGTCACGTTCTCGCCAGCAGCACGGACGAACAGTATCGTAGTCGGGTAGCGTCCCTTCTAGTGCGCAGGGGCGCAACAGCAGAGAAGTGCACCAGGCTTGTGCAAACCGACAATGCTGTCGCGACGGGCATAGCGGTCGCGGCTGTCGGCGGCGCAGCTGTGGGTGTCGCTGCCAACAACGGCTATGGAGGCGGAACATATTACCGGCCACCGCCACCACAAACCTATGGCGTCGCGTGGGACCAATTCTATGGCCAGAACTACAGCGTTATCTGGCGCTGCCGCGACCGGTCCACCGGGCGGTTCGTTGACGATTACTATTGCGCCGGCCTGCCCATGGTCGACAGCGCATGGCCGGGCTGGTCGGCGTAGCGGATGAGCAGGCCATACCGCAAATATCGATCCAATCGGTGGCAGAGACCCACCGGTGCCAAGCTGTGGCGGCGCCAACTTGCGAGCGTGCCGGCAATGCTCGGTCTTACGGCAGCGGCGGCAGTGGCCGCCTTCCTGGCGCCGTCGAGCGCGCAACGTAGCAACGATGCATCAAAGGCCAGCCCACGAAGGGTGGCGCCCGCTTCGCTTACCGGTGTCGCTTCCGTCATTGACGGCGATACGATCGAAATCCACGGCCAGCGCGTCCGCTTCAACGGCATCGACGCGCCAGAGAGCCGGCAGCTGTGCCGCGATGCGAATGGCGCCGAGTATCCTTGCGGCCGGCGATCGGCCGAAGCGCTGGACACTTTCCTGGCCGCGTCGAGGCCGCTCGAATGCACATTCGTGACGTGGGACCGCTACCACCGCTTTGTCGGCGATTGTCGGCGCGCCGACGGCGCGGGCGTGGCCGCCTGGATGGTCGAGCACGGCCAGGCGCTGGATTGGCCTCACTACAGCCAGGGCGCTTATGCGGGGCAGCAGGCGCAAGCCCAAGCCTCAAAGATCGGCCTGTGGGCCGGGACGTTTCAGGCACCCTGGGAATGGCGCGCTGCGCACGCCGACGGCGCGGCGCCGTCGAGTCGCCCGCTGGGCATCATCAGCCGTAAGCTGGTCGCGCAGAGCGGCTATTCTTGCGAGCCGCGGAGAACGTGCAAGCAGATCGGTTCCTGCGACGACGCCAACTGGTACCTGCAAAACTGCTCATGGGGCGGAAAACTCGATCGCGACAAGGATGGGATCCCCTGCGAAACACTCTGCTAGCTGAAATGTAACGGAGTAAGCGCGCTACGGCCTGTTCGGCTTTCCGCTTACACCGATCCAAGGAAGACCATGCATGGGCGGCGCGGTCTGCTAGCCCCATTTTTTGACGAGGTATTCTATATCTGAAGGGCAGAAAAAGTTGTTGCGACAATAGAGAGAAGACGCCTTAACTAAGACTTTCAAAACCGTTAAGTGTATGCTGGCAGGCGATCAAGGCGTGATGTTGCCCTGTCGGGGGGGCGAGTAAAATGCAGACTGTGATGAGTCAAAAGCTGGCAAGCTATGGCCAGTGGACCTACCGTGGTGCCTGGGCCCTAGAGATTGCGGCCGCAGCGATTGGTCTTACGACAGGTGTAGCATTAGGCGTACAAGCGTTTTCTGCAAGCGAGTCTGTCACTGCAATGGATTTGACGCTCGCCAGTGCACCCTTTCTCATGGTGGCAATCGCGGAGCTCACCAAGATACCGATAGCTACACTGCTTTTCAGCGCGTCTTGGCTCTGGAAGCCCATAATCTTGGTCTTCCTCCTGGTTCTTGCAGGCATCACTTTCGAAACTGTCTTTATGGGGATGGAGAGGGCAGGCGCATTGCGTCAGCTGCGTTATGAGGAACTCGTAAACAAGATTGATGCCCTTGAGCAGGAAGCGACAAAGCTCGCCTCTGCTGACGAACTTGGTCGAAGAGCCGATCAGGTCGATCAAGCCCGTTCCGAAATTGAGCAGCTGACTTCTCTTGCAGAAAAATCGCGTGCGACCTCTCAGTCGCAAATTGCCGAGGCCAATGCGGAATTGGAGGGAACGACAGCCCTTACTCCAGAGGCCTCGCGTGTTCGCGATCAAGTGGATGAGAAAAATGCTGTTCGATCGGCGCTGATTCAACAGCGTGATCGCGAAGTTAAAGACGCTGTCGATCAGTTTGAGCGCCAACGCGACAGCTTTGTTGAACGTATCAAGATGGCGCGCGATTCAGGCGACAGCGACTCGGCACGCAGGCTAGAATCGGAAGTGGCTAAACTTGCCAACCCCCGCACGAAAATTATCACCAAGTTCGACACTCGGATTGAGCCGCTCGATCAAGAGATTGCTGCGCTGCGCGAAAATTTCGATCGTTTGCGGGCAAATAGCCCTCCTATGACTACTGACCAGAGGCAGAAGCTTGTCGATAGGCGTTCGTCTCTGGAGCAAACGCGCGATAGTGATGCCGCGGCTTGGCAGCGTCGATTGGATGAAGCGGGCAAACGGCTCGCAGATGCCCAAGCGGCAGAAGCCAACAAGGCAAACACCTCGGCGCAAAACCAGGTCAGACAGGACCAGATTGCCAAAGCCCTCAGCGCCTTTGCCAAGGAGCGGATCCCAATGGCGCGGACAGATCAGGTCCGCCGTATTGCCTCACGGTGGTACGGCAGCAAACCTGAACTGGTGACTGAGGCACAGGCCGGAATAATCTCTGTGATTTGGTTCGGCTCGCTCGCGCTCATCGCCGCGCTCGCGGGACCAATTACGGCAATGGTCGCTCTGGCGCTCCAGCGCATTGCCGCCCGAGAAGAGGACAATTCAGAGAGCAAGACTTCCAGGCTGCTCCGCAGAATGCTTCTGAGTTGGCGTTGGCGCCGAATTCGGACGATTAAGGTACCAGTCGAAGTTATGGTCGAGAAAGAGGTTGAGAAGCGGGTTGAGGTGCCTGTGGAAAAGGTGGTCAAAGAGATCCTCTATGTTCCGCTCTTCACCGATGATCCCGAAGTCCTTCGCAAGGCCCTCGACCAGGATTTGCCGCCTGAGGTTTCAGACCTCGTGACGGTATCAATGAAGGGTCGCAAAAGTGCTCGTCCGGCATAACACCACCCTGCTTGAGCAAGCCGTCGATCTCGCCGTCAAAAGGTCAGCGATTCCAACCTTGCAGGCTCAAGCCGCGGCCCAAGAGAAGACAGCCCGAGCGACCGCCTTTCGCCGAATGGCGACTGGCGGAGCCATTGCAGTGGCGGCGGTCGGGATTGGGCTAGGCATCAATCTTGGTCTATGGGACAAAACCTTGCCGGAGCCGGCGGCTTTGCCGACCATAGAGCAGCCAAGCGATCTCACCTCCCCAAAAGACGAGCCGCCTATTCCTGTTCCAACTCCAAAGCCAACTCAGGAGCAGGCGCCCCAGGCTGACGTCCCTACCAAGCCTGACGTGGTGACCGTCGACTTCAACAAGTTCGCCACCAAGAACGTCGAGTTCCAAGGCACCACTTGGGAGTTAATCACAGGTCACCACTTCAAGGATGAGAACGACGAAAACTGGGACCGAGCGTGGTGTTACTCTCGGCGGAGTGTGAACGGCGTAGACGTAAATGTATCATTGGCAGCTCGTTCTGCCCCGACAGCGCCACCAGCCGGGCCTGGCGCTGCTGCTCAGACGCTTCAGTTGGTCGGCCTTAATGATTCATCCGCCGTCGATCTTGCAACAAGATGCGCGTGGCTGGATGGTCGCACATTTGCGTCTTCAGACATCATTCCTGACCCGTCACGAGAGCAGGCCGCAACTGTCCCCGCAGAAACTCCTGCGACAGAGGTCGATCCAGATATTGGATTTGTTGTTGTGTCCGGGTGGGACGCGATCGGAAACGACCTGCCGGATATGCCAATTAGGAACGTGAGTTCTGAGCAGTGTCAAACCGCCTGCGATACCGACTTCAGGTGTCTAGCGATTACTTATAACACAAAATTTCGAGCTTGTTTCATGAAAGGGGACGCATCGCTACTGGTCAAAAGCGAAGAGTCGATCATGGCCGCAAAGAAAGTGGTAGAGAGCAATTTGCGCTACTCGAATTTGGTGTTCGCCACAAAAACGGAAATTTCTGGCAATGCCTATTGGACCTCTCCGCTCCGATATCCCGACTGCATACTGCAATGTGCAAACGACAAATCCTGCTTAGGGTTCAATTTCCGCAAAAAAGAAAGTGCGTGTGTCCTTTTCAACAGCATAACCCAATCCGCTGATAACGCAGCGGTCGCATCTGGCATCAAGAGCGTCGCCAACTAAAGTTGAAGCAAAGCACCTATCCTCAAGGAGCGATTGAAGCCAAGCCACTTGTCAAAGAAAGTGGCTAGCAAAATTCCACGATAACCTTTGGGTTAGCGGCAGACTGTCCGGTGCTGGTGTCAGATCGCGAGAAACTGCCGTTCGCGCCGATGATAAAACCCTCCTGGCAGACCAGAATGACCACATTGGCCTGATCCGAAAGGATGAAGCGCGATGGTCACCAACGTTCCTCCGGATCGGACCAGAGCTGGGGAACGCTTCTGATGTCATCCCCGATGACATCGAACACCAGATCGACTGTGCCGAGATCTTCCAAGGCATCGTTGTTGAGGTCGACCAATTCGTTTGCGCCGAAGTCGAGCGCCTTCTGACGGTCGACCGTTATCACCTGTGATGACTCGTCGAGCGCAGCCGACATAGCGGAGACCCGCCGCAACATGGTCTCGAAGAGTTCCAATCGCAGTCCAGACGATGCAATGTCCCTACCATCAATGGAGGGCAACATGACGACGCTCAGCGATAACGAGATAATGACTGAACTTGATGCCGGAAGGTTGATCCGGAATCCGGACCCGGACATGCTGGATGGCGCCTGCTACGAGCTCCGGCTTGGAAGCGTGTACTATGACCTTACTGAAAATGGCACGCGCTTTCAGCTGAAGCCGGGCGAAAACGCGTTAATAAAGCCCGGGCATCGGGTCGTCCTGATCACCGCGGAGGAACTCGACACCCCCGCGCATATCCTAGTCCGCGTAGTCAGCAAGGGATCCCTCTTCAGCATCGGCCTGAGTCCGGTTGCGACCTACGCCGATCCGGGCTTCAAAGGGAACCTTGGAATCGTGACCCAAAACATTAGCGACAAGTATGTCGAGCTGCCCCAGGGCGAGCCCATCGCCAAGGCAGATTTCACTAGGCTTTCGAGTCCGGCCACGAGGCTCTACGAGGGGCAGCACGGTTTTCAGCTTGGCATCTGGCCTATCAAGACGCACCTTCAGAAGACTCACAGCGAGGTCGCAGATGATCGACGTGTGTTGTCCGAAAAGCAGGAGAGCCTCGCCCTACTTCCCGCAGCAACACGAACCGTGCTACGCCGCATGGAAACGACACAGCTCTGGACGAACATCGGACTGGTTCTCGCCATCATCATCAACTCATTCGCGATCTTCGTGATGGAAAAATGGCTTGTCGATGGCATGATAGGCGTCATTGCAAGCCTCGTGGCCGCGTCGATAATCAGCTTAGGATCACTGACGATCAATCTGCTCGGAAGGAATAGGTGATGGATTTTTCTGCGATCGTTGCCCGGCAGATCGGCGCTGACGAGCGGCGAGGATTCCCGGTTCTCTTCGGCTCCGACGCTGAACGGCACGATCAACTCGTTCGCGACCTCGTCGGCCTTATCGGCGAGATAGGGGAGTTCGCGAACGAGCTCAAGAAAGTAGGTCTCGGTCTGAACAATCCAAAGTACACAGGTCCAAGCCTCGGGGAGGCTACACCGCACCTGCGCGAGGAGCTAGCTGATGCCGCAATTTATCTTTTTCGTCTCTCGACCATCCTCGGCGGCGATCTGGAGCGGGACATTCTTTCTAAGATGGACGTAAATGACGACCGCTACCGCAAGCTGGAGCGATAAGCTCGTCTTCTTGCTGGGGGTGAACACAGGCTTCGTGACTGACGGGGAACCGGACGCGCGGTACATCGATTTCTACAGCCAGCGAAGCTCAGCTGATCTTCACTGCGCCATTGTTGGCAACGTGGTCGTTCCCGGAGGTCACGGGAGCAATCGTTCAACGCCATCCATTGGATCAAACCCGATGTGGGCGCACTTAGCCGGCGCGATACGCGAGCGTGGATCGCTCCCGGGTATTCAGCTCGCAACAGCATGGGAGGGGTACGAAGGCGCCCGGAAGTTTCGATCGACTGATACCGCCCAGGTTATAGGGCGCGCGAGAGAGCTCGTCCGCTCGCTTGGACGTCATGGGGGTGACCGCGTCCTCGACTCCTTCGGAGCCGCAGCGGCCATCGCCATTGAGCATGGCTTCAGTCACGTTCAGGTCCATGCGGCCCACGGTTACTTGCTTAACCTTCTCGTAGACGAGCGGATCAATCCCGACGCGAGCCACGTCGAAGACAGGCTAGAAAGATTGGCTGAGTGGCTGCGCGCACAGGGCGTCGAGAGCTCAATCCGGATATCGATGCGGACCGGCGATATCCAATTCGACGCGTCCGGTGCCATAGCGTTGCAAGACCGCATCGCAGCCCTGCCGTTCGATTTCATCGACCTCTCCTCTGGATTCTACAATGTCGACAAGAGGCTCATCTATCCGGCCCGAGCTGAGATCACGATCACGCGCTTTCGAGATAGCGTTGATGTCGCTCAGCGCCATCCGACGCGGCGCTTCATAGTCTCGGGCCGTATCGCTCAAAGGGCTTCAGAGTTGCCACAGAATGCGCATATTGGGCTCTGTCGCGACCTCATCGCCAATCCCCGCTTTCTTGTTGAGCCGGAGAATGGGTGCCGCAACCACGGGAAGTGTCATTACTACTCGCGTGGGGGAGAACACGTGACATGCCCACGGTGGAGCGAGCCCGGCGGCTGAAAGGCAGCAATGATCGGGGTGCCTGGGCGCGGCGCCGCGTCTTTAATCGAGGGGCAGCTTCCGGGGAAGCCCCCCGATGCCCTGCATGGCGGAGAGGCGGCGCGTTGATGATCGGCAGGGTCGGGGCCGGATACGGTTATAGGGTCTGGTCTGGCTTCCTTAGCAGCATGCGCGCAAAAGCAGACGTTAAGAATGGTAATACATCGGTACCGCAACATTCATTGCGTAATTGGGGGGTGAAGTGCGAAACGGGTCTGCAATGTGACGATCTTGCCGCTAGCTTTCCGATCACCGGGTTTGGCGAATGTTTCACCACTCACGCGCCACACCGTAATCTCTGGCTCGTAGGTCCGGGCAATAAGCAAACAACATAGGCAGAAAATCTTCGGGCCAAAGGGAACGAGAACCGGCCGGGAGGATTGGAGTAGGCCGAACACAAGGTTTTCAAGTATGGCGTGGACTCGCGCCGGCGCGTCCACCTGGTAGTTCATCACGCGCTCGTCCCTGAGCATTTCCTTGAGATTACGATTTGCCTGATTTACGGCGTCGTCATACCGCCGATCCTCTCCCCTCGGAACGAAAACCCAGACGTTGGTAGGCTCGAGGTACTCGATGGTGCCAAGTGCGAGGTCATGTTCGTAACCCAAGCCAACCAGGGCCGTGATCGGGCGCTCAGGAGTTGCGGTCCAACCTGCATAATCGGACGTGACAGGCTCCGTCACCGCAACCGGTGCGTGCTCGGCGTTCTCCTTGACGAATTCTGCGGGGAGGTAGACAAATGTCACAGTTACACTGAGCGCGCGTTCGACCTTGCTCAGCTCAAATACTATATCAGCAAGCATGGGGCGTGACATAGATGAGATATCGACGAGAATAGAGAAGTCCCGTTCCGCGTCGGCAGGGTGGTTTTCTATAGCCGTGGCTAACAGTTGTGGGAGCGTACCGGAGTCCTTCGGCAAAATCTCGAAGTGTGTGCTGTTAAGAAAGTCACGGTTGCTCAAATATGCGGCGTAATCCTCCTCGGGAAATGCCAGCGCGATCTTCCGTTTCGCATTTATCAGGTCGTGTCGAGCGAGGTGGCTGGACCTAGTCTCATAGCCGAGTGTTCCGATAAACAAATCGAACCGGTCACCCAACGATCCGTCGCCGATAATTTCTATGCCGAGCATTACAGCTCTCCTCCGAACAGCGGAACGGAGCTCTCGCGATCGTCGGCAAGCAGACGTTGAAGTGAGCCCTCGCGCCCAAGCAGCAAGGGTAGGTCGTAGTTCGTTGCGAGCATGTAGGAGAGACGGAAGCGCTTTCCGCGAATGGAGCTAGCAATGGCCTCTGCGGCGGAATCGGGCACCAGGATGATCGCACCGGCGTTCAACGCCCGGCCCAGCGCGAGAAGAAGACCATCGGAGATATTTGCGTCGACCGTGAACGACAGCACCGGATCAGGTGAGAAGTAGTCGATAATGATGTGACGGCGAAAGCGCGTGCCGAGAGCATCCAGCAACGTTAGCAACCCACGGGATGCCATCTG
Organism: Mesorhizobium sp. M0898; assembly: GCF_040319695.1. NCBI lineage: Bacteria > Pseudomonadati > Pseudomonadota > Alphaproteobacteria > Hyphomicrobiales > Phyllobacteriaceae > Mesorhizobium > Mesorhizobium sp. M0898. The sequence goes on from NZ_JAMYOE010000015.1 coordinate 40,052, forward strand.
CTTGTGGCGGAACGGGCTCGTACCGTCGGGTACATAGGGGATGGTGCGTAGGAGCGCGCGAAACCGGTTAGCAGCAGTCGATATCGCAGTTGCCTGGACGGCACGCGGCACGCGTTGTCGGTCATCCTTGAACCGCCTGATCATTGGGCCCATGAGGCCAATCAACCAGCGAGGATTGCCCTCGACGACCGCGAGCAGTGCATCGACGCCGTAATAGATGTTGGCGTTCTTGCGGCTGCGGCCGAGCCGTTGCCCACCGCCGATCGCCTGCGGCTCTGAGCGATAGGCTTCGCGCACCATAACGATTGAAGTGACCTTGCGAATTATGCTTGCTCGTTCAGCCGAGGGCAGCTCGTGCATCCGGTCGAGATCGACCCGGTTCTCGCTGATATATGTAGCAAAGCTCGGATCCTTGATGGCCAGTCGTTTGTATCGTTTGTGCAGATCGGTTCCTGGGCGGTAGTCCGATGACTGCGCGCCTGAAGCTTCTTCGCGCATCGCGATCGAGGCGGTACCAAAGATGTCTTCCGGAGCGACACCGGTACAGCCAGCGTCCGCAATCATAGCTTCGACGAGGGCGCGTGAGAACTGGAACCCTTGCTCCTTGCGTGCATACCAAAGTTCGATGGGCTGATAATCTTGCGCCGGCATCGCTGAGATCGCAGTGTTAAGCAGCCCGGCATCCTGATGGTAGGGGCTGAGCGACAGCTTAAAAAGCAGGTTCGAGTTCGTGCTGCGCAAGGCCTTGAGCAGCGCCTGACGGATTGCCTGGGGTGCGATTTCGAGCTCGTCGAATAGCAAAGCCCATTTGCGATATGGCTGGTCGGCATAGGTATTGAACTGTTCAATTCCGAAGGACACCGCCGACAGGGCGTCAAGATAGAGAAACCGTGTCTCGGCCGCATTGGGGTCAAGCTCGCGCGCGCTGGCCAAAGCCAGCTGGTTGGCAATCTGGGCGATTCTCGACAGTCGGCCCTGGAGAGCGGTCTGCAACGCGAATAATGTTGGCAGTTCGGGTGTGATCTCCCATTCCCTGGCGAGCGACCGAACTAGCGCAGCGATAGTCTCGCGATTCAGATTAACATAAAGGCGGGCAAGCGAAGGGATCTCGGCAATCGCGGAACTCATCGCTTCTTTCATCGCGCGTACCAGCGCTGATAACATATGAGTCGTGAAGGCCGAGAAGCCGAGCAACGTGCGTAGATTATCGGACAGCCTTGCTTCACCGAGGGCCGTCAGTTGCGCACCCCAGCTGATGTCCGCCGCAACAAACACCCCGGTGAAGTCAATCTTCATTCTAAAGCGGTCGGCGTCCTGATGCTTCCAGGACGCGAGCGCCGGCAGCTGCAGCATCTTTAGCAGCGTGGTTTTTCCACTGCCGCGCGGTCCGACCACGATACTATGATTTCTGAGTATCAGTTCGTCGAATTGGCGGGGCGGGATGAAGCGTTGCGCAACCTGGGTAGGATCAAGGTTGCGAGCATTGAAGGATTCAAAGACGCTCGGCGCTGACATGAGTGTATTCATGATCGCCCCACCTCGGAGATCATGCCATCCTTGAGTTGAGCTACAATCCCATGTGATGAGCGTAATCGCCGCACAACGGCTTCAAGTTCCTCCGGGCGCAGGAAGCGCAATCTGGGCATAACGATAAGCAACTCCTCGCCGGTGATAACGTCTGTTTTATCTTCCAGATGTTTCGCAATCGTCGTCGCGATCGTACGGGCGGATTCCCGCCAGCCAAAACCGACTTGATGCGGCAGGCCTGAGCCGACGCCCGCGGGTTGCCAGCCGGACATATTGATCCAGTCCCATGCGGTTACTGTTCCGGCCAAATCCAGCTCCAACGCATCGAGATCATCTATTGGGATCTCAATGATGTAGAACTGATTTCGCGCGCGGCTGGCAATCTTTTGGTACAGAAATGCGCTCAGCGATCCGGCCGAGAAAATAATCGGCGATGATGCTCCGCCAGAGGCATAAGCGAGGCGAGGATAATGCTTGTGGCCATGGATCAATAGCCATGACCCATACTCACCTGAATCGAGTAGATCAATCAGTCGATCGCCTCCAACCATCTCGCTATAATCCTCTTCATTGACCGGATTATGCGTAACGGGGTGATGATGACAGACCAGGATGTTGATCCGCTTCTCGCCGATGGTGAGCGCCATGCGAAGCGCAGAAATCGTCTTCGAGCTAATCCGGCCGTGACGAAATTCGGGCTTGGCATCCGATCCATAGCCATGGAACGCGGATGAGTTGAGCAGTAAGATTCGCACATCCTCAAGCTCGACGATTACGAAATTGCGTGACCAGAAGCGGTCGCAGAGGGCTTCGTCAACGCCCGGAAACATTGGATCCAGCGATTGAAGATTGCCCTTAGGGTCATGATCGTCGTGCTGGTTGCGAGAATCGGTGTCATGATTTCCTGCCGTGGCTAGGAGATGCTTGGCTCCTAGCTGATACTTCAGCTCATTGAGTTTGTTCCAGGCAAATATCAGCGCGGCTGGATCAGCTTTGTCCGACAAGTCTCCCGGACAGATCAGCAGGTCTGCGCTCAGCTTGTCACGTTGGATGATATCGGCAAGGCCGCGTAGCGGATGGCGCTCGGGCGCATCCTGAGCATCGGCTGTGCCGATCGTCGACGGGCTTTTGGAATCTTCGGACGAGCCGTTGAACACGTGGAGATCGCTCACTACGGCAATCTTAAGGGTACGTGTTGTCACGCAGCGATATCCTCCACCTCGGCGATTGGGGCTGGCCCAGTTCGTCGCGAGGCAAGTGCTCCGTCGCCATCTTTGCCGTGCCAGCGCGCGAGAGGGTCCTGATAGGCGACAAAAATATTCTCATCGACTGCTTGCTTCTGCGCACCTTTTGATCCGCCCATCGTTGAATGGAGATGCGGGATGACAAGTGGCTGGTCGACGTGCGCAAACTTTTCCAATAGCAATTCGAGCACGCGCTCGGTCGAGTCCTTCAGCAGGCCATTAGTCGGGTAGCTGAGTATAAAGACAGATGGGAGCTTGGCGGCAGCGGAAACTAGCTCCTTGAAGGAGCCGTCAACGCCGGCCTTGAGCGAGAAGCCGGAGGTGAACCGGTCGGGTCGATACTGACCTTTGCTTGAAACCTTCGGGTAGTCGTATAGGACGGCATTCTCGAGCACATGGTAGTACCGAGAATATTGATCGCTGGTATAAGGCGGGTCCGCGTATATAACCGCGGGCTGCCGCACATTCCTCGATAATTTCTTGAGCAGCGTGGTGGCGTCCGACTTGAAAACGCGGTTGCTACGCCGCCAAGCAACGTAGCCAAGCGGACCGCTTTCGCGAAGCGCGGTCGACCATATCGACCAGCAGTTCAGTCTCCGCTTGCGGACCACGCGTCGAATGTTGGCATAACTCGGATACAAGTATTGGGCAAAATGGCCTGTGGAATTGCTGACCGTTGAAATCGTCTGACACAACGCCAACACCATCCAGCGATGCTCCTCGGCGGTCACCTTGCCTGCGTCTATCAGATGGTCGGCAGCGTAGCGGATCGAATCGAGGTCGATTGCCTGGCGTATCCCGAGATAGGTCGCCCCGTGCAAGCCGGTAAAGAGGCAATGGACCTTCTGGCGGCGCAGCGTGCTGATTTTCTCGTCAATTTGCGACATGGTCGCAATGAGCTCGCGTGCGCCTTCCGCGTCGTTGGTTGAGAGTGCTCGCTCCTCATTAGCAAGCGCCTCGCCGAATGTTGCTTCAAGCCCGGTACGATTGACAGCAAACGGCATTTCTGCGCGTTCAATGATGCTATGCGCCGTTCTGAACGGTCGGGCGGCCCGAAACTTCTGACCGGTAAGAAGCGTCGAGAAGCTCTGCACGTCATTGGACCAGATCGAGCGCTGGGTGCCAACTTGTGAGCCAACGGCGGCGATGCCCGAAAACAGGTCGAGGAATGGGCCGTTGGCCATGTCCGCAACGAGATCGGCGATTTGGGGCGCCAAGAGCTTTTTCGAGCCCATGTAGGTGAAGTCTGCCACGATCGCGTTACTCGGCCTTGCCCCTGGCCTTAGGTCGACGCCGCCCTATGGCATACACCCCAAGCCTATTCCCCGCGGGCAGACTTTAGGGATTTTACCCCTGACATGCTAGAGGAGTCATCGTCATGGCCGTGTACAAATGTCCGCTTTCAGGCCGACGGATGAACCGCTGAAACGGCGTGCAATGGGCGCGTCTCGGTCCTTTCTCTGCGGCCATACATACGTCACGTGTGATCGCGGAAATTCAAGATCGATGCTCGAACGTATTGCGGAATATTGAGGTAGGCAGACCACGCCGCTTTTCCCAAATGCCCGCGAAGCTTGACCTCACTGCTCAATGGATTCTCGGCTGGGTTGCTGCAATCTGGAACAATGTGGATGGCATGGATGATTTTGTTGCAGGCCTGGTCGAACGTAAGAGGGATCTCTTGATCGCTATTGAGGATGTCCGGGTGAAGTGTCCCACACTTTAGGATAATCGGCTGGTGCTGATGCTCTGCAGGGTCAGCGCGCAAGCGACTCATATGTTCTAGGTGAATGCGATTGGCGACCGCAGTGCCTACAAGTAGGTGGGTAATCTCGTCAGCGAAGTGAGCGTCCCGCATCAGCCGAAGCGGGTCATCTGGCTTCGGTGCGAGTTCGAAAAGTTGCTCGTCGCCACTGAACACCAGAAACAGGCGGTAGACGTCTCGAATGGCAATCGACGAATTCAGCTCGAAATTATTGCGTCCGTAGGTGGCCAAATAGCGTCTCCTTGTCTTTATGGCTTGCCATAATAGCTTTGGCTGCCACTCCCAGACTAAACTGGGTGTCCGCTTTTAGCCCGTTCAAGATGATCGGTGAATGTCTCGAATTGGGCGCAGAGCCGGCATTGGTTCGGGGCAGTCAGCTCGTCTATTGTGCCCTATGTTTCGGCTTGCCGCCGACAAATTGCTTCAATGCATTTGCCCGCCTGGAAAGGTGCCCCTCGGACTCACTGGTCGCTGTGAATTATTCGGACCCTGAAATTGGCTGCCGCCGCGATTTCTCTGACTTGTCGACGACAGGGAGCCCTTCCTTTCTGGCCTTGGCAAACGCTCGATCGCTCTCCAGGAACTCCGCCAGCATGAACGGGATCAGTTCCGCTACCGATTCGGACTCGCCATAGGTCTGACGATAAAGCGCCGCATAGTCCTGCAGTGCTTGGTTCAGGTCTGCACTTACGCTTATGGTGATCTTCGAAGGTGTCCGATCCGGAAGTTTGCCGAGTTTCAGATTGGTCATGATGACTCCAGTCAATTCGGGTACGGCCGCAGCACAAGATCCTTGTGCACGATGACGCGCAGTGGCCAACCGGGCCGGACAGTGATGGTGGGTTGGAGATTGAGGTTCTTCTCGGTGATGCGCTGGCCAGCTTGACTGACGTTCTGCTGAGCGGATTCGCGGATTGCTTTGACCAGGTCGCTTTCCTCTTCCCCGAGGCTCAGCTCCGTGCCGACCCCTAGCAACGTGGCCAGCGCAACGCCTTTCATCAGCTGCCAGGTGTGGAAATCCACCTTGTCCTCAAGCCCGGCATAGCCGGCGGTGTCCGTCGCCGGCAGATTGTCGATTTCGATCGAAGAGCCGTCGGGCAGCAGTATCCGTTGCCAGACCAGCAGCGCGCGCCTTTGTCCAAAGGCAACAACGCTGTCATAGGTGCCAATCAGGCGAGAGCCTTGCGGAATGAGCAAGGTGCTGCCGGTGACTGTGTCGTGCACATTCTCGGTGACCTGTGCGACGACGAGGCCGGGCAAGTCGGAATTGATGCCAGTGATCAGGCTCGCTGCGATGACGCTGCCGGCCATCAGCTGATAGGGCGAAGCCGGCGTCTGCAGTGCATGCAGATTGTAGATTCCACTTGTGTTCCGCTGGCTGACAAAATCGAGCTTGCGCTGTTGATTGTTTTGGTCGCCCTCGGCCGGTGCAACGGAAGCTGAATCGCGTGCGGCATCGGATTGTGGAGCCGTTGCCTCAAAGGGTGGACGCCCGCCCTGCCCGTTGCCGGCGGCATCTGCTTGCCGGGGTCGATTTTCGATCCGGAAGAAGACTTGCGATTCGCGCGCCTCGATCGCCTGCTGTGCAAGGCGCTGCTCCTCCGCCGAAACCTCCTGGCCCGGCGCGATGCCCAGCTGGCGTTGGTGCTCAAGGATGGGGCGGCCGAGGTCGCCGGGCAGCGGTGGTCCAAGCACCGGAGGCTTGGGCCTGATCCCGGAATAGTCCTTAGGCAGCCTTTCAATTGCCTCCGCGGTTGGCTTCCGCTCAGTGTTGTAAAGCTCTTCAGCCTGCTCTTTGATGCGCAGCGCCGGTCCCTGCAGCGCCATCATGGTGACGCCTAGAACGGTCCCGGAACCAACAGCAGCAATGGCGACAATAATGCCGCGCTTGAAGCGCACAGCGCGGCGAGGCGAGGCCCGCAGTTGCAGCTGTTCTGGATCGAGTTTCGGTGGAGCATCGGAGCGGGAAGTATCCGTCATGGGCCGTCCCTCACCTGCTGGAACGCGAAAAGAGCAATATCCGCCGCGGCGCTTGCCTGCCGTCGGTCCTCGTGATGCGCACCACCTGCTGCTGCTTGGCGCCGAGGCGCAGTTCGGCCGCGGCGAAGAGGCGATCGACGATGTAATAGTTGCCCCGTATGCGGTAGTTGACGAGCTGGTTGTCCCCGTCAGCACCGACGATGAAGAGTGGCGGGGCCTCGCCCTGATCGATGCGGCGCGGGAACTCGATGTAGACCTTGCTGCCATCATCGAACGCGCGCGTCGGCCTCCAGGGCGGCATGTCGCCGGTAATCGAATAGCGGAAGCGAATATTTTCGAGAGCCACATTCGACGCCACTGGCATAGCGGCGTCGGCCTGCGCATTGCGCCGGCGTAGCGCGATGATCTGGTCCTCGCTGTAAGTCCAGGAGATGGCCGCCATGGCGGTCTTATCCGTGCTTTGAAGCTGCAGGTGATAGCTTCGCCGGTCCGTGGTGATCACCAGATTGGTGGCAAGTCCTGGCGCGAAGGGCTTCACCAGCACATGGGTGCGCTGGTCATCGCCGGAGCCACTGACGGTGTCGCCAATTACCCAGCGCACTGTATCGCCGGCCGACACGGATTGGAGTTTCTCGCCTGACTGCAGAGCGATATCGCTGACGCGCTCCGGTGCGGCATAGAGCTGGTAGAGCGCGCCTTCTGTAAAAGGGTAAACCTGCACCGCATTCACATAGCCATATTTGGTGGGTTGCTGCGTCGCCGCCTTGTTGGCATCGGCGACACGTTCTTCAGGCGAGCGCTTGTCTTCAGCAGCCTTGCCCGGCTCGGGCTGCAACTGGCCGGGCAGCGGCAGCGGTTTCGGCACTTCCACGACCTTGACGGGCTTCTCCGGCGCCTTCTCAATCGCGGCCGGCTTGAAGTCAGCATGGTCATAGGAAATCTGCGGTGGCGGCACCGGCTTCGAGGCACAGGCCGAAAGTACCGCGGTCGACGCCGACAGGATCAGGACGGTGCGGAGCGATGGGGCTCTATTTGTCATTGGCGGGCTCCTTCGGAGTAACGGTTGTCGGCGCGGCGCTGTCCAGCTCGCGCGACCAGTCGATGGCATTGATGAAGACGCCGAGCGGGTTTTTGCGCAGCTGATCGGTATTGTTCGGCGGCCGGATCACAATGGTGAGGATCCCGGTCCAACGCGTTGTGCTGGCGAGGCTGCCGCGCTCAAAGACCTGCTCGGTCCATTTGACTTGAAAGGAGTTGTCGGACGCTCGAACCACGCTCGTCACCTGCACCGAGACGCTGCGCGTGCCGATCTTGCCGAACGGGTCATTGGCCTTAGCGTACTCATTGAGAAAGAGGGCTGCACGGTCGGTGGCGAAGTCGTAGGCCGAGAGCCAATTCTGCCGCACCAGCACCGCATCGGTGGAGACGGAGCGGACATTCTGGATGAAATGGCCGAGATGCCAGGCAATCTGGGCATCGTCGGGCTCGTAGGTTTGGATTGCCGGCGCGACAGCCCGTGTTTCACCGAAGCGGTCGACCTCGACAACATAAGGCACGACGCGGCCCTGCATCGACTGCCACAAGAGTCCACCAGAGAGCCCGATGGCCAGAGCGAGGCAGCCAAAGGCCATCAGGCGCCAGTTCCTTGCCTGCACGCGCGCAGTGCCGATGCGCTCGTCCCAAAGTTGGGCGGCCTTCTGGTATGGTGTGACGGGGTGGGGCGTCTTCCCGTAACGCTGAACAGGTCGCTTGAAGAGCATCTAGTCTTCCTTATCGTTGAGAGAGGGGTTGGCCCCGCTTCCACCCCGATCGCCATCGCGGACGGCCTGCGTGGCGGCGTGGCGATGGGCGCGCGCGGTCTGTTGGGAACGCAAGCGCCTCGCCCACGCCGGCGCGGCATTGGCACCTGACGCGGCAGGGTTTCCGGTCGTTGATGCGGTCGGCGTGCCGGCCGTCGCGGTCCAGGCTGCATCGCGGCCGGCATCGGCGCTGCGCCGGAATGGTTCTGTTGCAGATCGCATTCCCCGCATCGCGGCGCCGCCAGCTGCGCCGGCAACGCCCTGCAGTCCAGCAGCTACGCCGGCGAGGCCGGACTCGGGCGATGTTGCACGCCCCATCTGCCAAGCTGTGGAAGCAGCCGATCCCATGGCCGTGCCGGCTCGAACGGCGGCGAGACCGCCGCCGGTTGCCATGCGCGCGCCGGCAAGCGCCGCACCTCCGGCAACGAGCGTTGATCCGGCAGCCGCCGCGGTGGTTCCGAGTGCGGCTCCCGCGCCAAGCTGCGGCGCGCCCGAGACAAGACCCGAGGCAATTCCCGGCCCGAAAATGCCGAACCCAAGCAGCGCCAACGCGCCCAGTACCTGTGACATGGCCGCGGCCAAGTCCGGCTCCTTGCCTTGCAGCGCGGAAGCGAACTCGCCGAAGAGCGTGGAGCCGATGCCGACGATGACAGCAAGCACCATCACCTTAATGCCCGACGAGATCACATTCCCGAGCACGCGCTCGGCCAGAAACGCCGAGCGGTTCCAGAGCGCGAAAGGCACCAGAACAAAACCGGCCAATGTGGTGAGTTTGAACTCCAGGATAGTGATGAAGAGCTGAATTGAAAGAATGAAGAAGGCGATGAGGACCAGAAACCAGGCGAGAAGCAGCACGAAGATGGTCAGCGCGTTGCCAAAGATCTCGGGGAAGCCGACTAGCTGGCTCGCTTGATTGAGCAGCGGCCAGGCGCCCTCGAAGCCGGCCGCGGCAATGCGGCCTGGCCGCAGGAGACTGTCGGCGGACAGATTGCCGGCCGATGCGTTGATGCCGAGCCCGGCAAAGGAATGGTAGATGATGTCGGCGAGGTTCTTAAAATTGTTCAGGATGAAGGCGAAGGCGCCGACATAGAGCACTTTTCGGACAAGCCGGCCAAGAACATTGGGCTCGCCGCCGAACGCCCAGACCAGGCCTGCCAGCGTGATGTCGATGCCGATCAGGATGGTGGTGAGAAAGGCGACGTCGCCCGAAAGCAGACCGAACCCGCTATCAATATAGCGGGTAAAAGTCTCCATGAAGCGATCAATGACGCCGAGGTCATTCATGTCGCCGCCTTCCTCGTTGTCTTGAAGAACTGCTGATCAGTTGCCGGGATAGGCCGTACCGGTGCCCAGGAAACGCTTCGTCGTCTCGCGGGCGGCTTCCTCAGACTGCGCCTTGCGGGCAGCATCTTCGGCTTCAGCCCGGAACTGGGTCGCGAGCAGCGTCTGGATCTGCATCTGCTGCTTGGTCGAAAGCGCGATCAGCTGATTGGTGGCCTGGCTTGCCTCAAGGGCACCTGCCGCGCCCTGACTGCGGTTGACGAGATCGGTAAGCAGGTCGCCGTCGGCCCGCACGTTCTCCACGATCTGCGACTGCGCGCTCATGGTTTGGCGGAACGCCTGCATGGCGTTTTGCCAGCGCTCGCGCGCGGCGCTCGCCACATCGTTGACCTCGATTGTGGCGTCGTAGCTTTCCGGATATTGCACACGCCACTGGTTCTGAAGCTTGTCGAGATCGAAGCTCAGGCCGCTGGCCTGGGTCATCAGGCCGTCGATCCGTTGGAGCGAACCTGTGAGCTGGCCCACCGAAGAAAAATCCAGGCGCTGAAGGTGCCGCGCCATGTTCTGCAGCATCGTCGCCTGGTTCTGAAGCGACTGGATCTGGTTGTTTATCTGCTCCAGGGAACGTGCCGCTGTCAGCACGTTCTGCGCATAATTCGACGGATCGAACACGATCAGGGCGTGGGCCGGCTGAACGTAGTCGGCCATTGGTTTTGCGATCAGGGAAACGGTGATCAGGCTGGTGAGAAGGCGGCGCCGCATCATGACGATTGCTCCTTGTCTGGTTGAGGGAATTGCTGGAGAAGCTCGGCAGCCCAATCGAGGCCGCGCGCACTCAGGAACCGGGAGGCAAAGCTGTCCTGCCCGTGCTCTGACAGGACGCTGTCGATCAAAGCTTGCGTGGCCGGATCAGAGGCGCCGCAGAGCGCAAGAGCGATCGGGCCGAGCCCGAGCTCGAAGAGGCGGTTGCCGCGGCGTGACTGCAGATAATACTGGCGCTTCGGTGTGGCACGGGCGACCAATTCGATTTGCCGCTCGTTCAGGCCGAAGCACTCATAGGCTGCCCGCACCTGCGGTTCCACGGCACGGTCATTGGGAAGAAAAATGCGCTGTGGGCAGCTCTCGATGATTGCCGGCGCGATCGACGAGGCAGCGATGTCTGCAAGTGACTGCGTGGCGAAAATCACGGAGACGTTCTTCTTTCGCAGCACCTTCAGCCATTCGCGGATGCGGGCGGCAAAGAGAGGGTTGTCGAGATAGACCCACGCCTCGTCGAGCATCAGCAGCGTCGGCCGTCCGTCGAACCGCTCCTCGAGACGATGGAACAGATAGGTGAGCACCGGGAGCACAGCGCCTTGGCTGTGCATCAGCTCTTCGGTCTCGAAACACTGCACATCCGACAAAGCCAGCCGATCTTCATCGGCATCGAGCAGCCGGCCGAAGGGACCGTCGAGCGTGTAGGGCATCAACGCGGCCTTGAGCCCATTGGACTGAAGCAGAACCGACAGGCCCGTCAGCGTGCGTTCCTGCACCGGCGCAGTCGCAAGGCTGATGAGTGCCGACCAGATCGCCTCCTTTACCTCCGGCGTAACGCTGACATTCTCATGGGCAACGAGGCCGGCTATCCATTCCGCCGCCCAGCTGCGAGTAGTCTGGTCGCCGATATTGCTCAGTGGCTGGAAGGCAAGCGCACCATCCGCGCCCAGCGCGTGGTGTTCTCCGCCCATGGCCAGTGTTGCCGCACGAGCCGAATTGCCCTTGTCGAAGACATAGACCTGCGCCCCGGCATAGCGTCGAAACTGCAGAGCGACTAGCGCGAGCAGAACCGACTTGCCGGCACCGGTCGGACCAACGATCAGCATGTGACCGACATCGTCGACATGGGTGGAAAGCCGAAACGGGGTGGACCCGCTGGTCTCGGCAACAAGAAGCGACGGTGCTTCGATCCGGGTGACTTTCGCGAGATGCTCGTTTGTCGCCGGACCGGCCCAAACCGACGATAGCGGCATGAGATGGGCAAGGTTCAATGTATGAATGAGCGGCTGGCGAACGTTGGCATAGACATGGCCGGGCAATGAGCCGAGCCACGCCTCGACCGCATTGATGCTTTCACGGATCGTGGTGAAGCCGAGCCCATTGACTATGCGCTCAACCGCTCGGAGCTTTTCCGCGGCGGCCTGCCGGTCCTGGTCCCATACCGTCACCGTTGTGGTGAGATAGCCGAAGCCGACGTGATCGCCGCCCAATGCCTGAAGGGCGGCATCCGCATCGAGCGCCTTGTTGTCGGCGTCACTATCGACGAGAGGGACGGGTTCGTTGGTCACGACCTCGCGCAGGATGGCTGCGACCGATTTGCGCTTGGCAAACCACTGACGGCGCAACCGGGTCAGTGTCTTTGTGGCTTCCGTCTTGTCGAGCGGGATGAAGCGCGTCATCCAGCGGTAGGCGAAATCCTGATGGTTGAGCGCGTCGAGGATCCCTGGCCGGGTGACGTTCGGGAAACCAAGGATGGTGAGGGTGCACAGATGCTGCTCACCCAGCATCGACTCCAGGCCGCCGGTAAGCGGCGCGTCAACCAGAACACCGTCGAGATACATTGGCGTTTCCGGCATGGCGACCGGATGTTGGTAGGTCGAGATTGTGCCGTGCAGATAGGTTAGCGTCTCGGCATCATCGAGGGCGCGCACTTCCGGCATGAAGCCGGACAGCAAATCCAGGACGCGGTCGGTCTCGTCGCGAAACCACGCCAGCTCCTGGCGCCAGTCTCTAGCCCCTCCCGAGTGATGCGAGTCGACCAGTGCGCTTTCCGCCCGCGCCTGGCCATCTGGCGCCGGCATGAAGACCAAGGTCAGATGATAGCGACTCTCGAAGTGCGCGACCTTGCCCTCGAAGGCCGCGCGCCGTTCCTCATCGACCAGCCATGAGGCAGCATCGGGAAAAGCCGAGCTCGGATAGCCCAGCGCTTCAACGCGCTCGGCCTCGAAAAACAACCCCCATCCGGAGCCCAACCTTCGTAGCGCATTGTTGGCTCGTGCGCAGATGCCGACCAATTCGGCTTCGGTCGCGCTTTCAAGGTCGGGGCCACGGAACCGGAAGGTTCGCTGGAAGCTACCGTCTTTATTGAGCACGATGCCGGGCGCGACCAAAGCGGCCCAGGGCAGATGATCGGCCAGCCGATCGGCTTTGCCGCGATACTCCGAAAGGTTCAGCATGCAAGCCACCCCTTCAGGCGAAGATGACGGACAAGCACGCTGGCGAAGTCCGGATCGCGGCGAGCGGCAAAGACCGCGAGCGTGTGGCCGGCGATCCAGAGCGCCAGTCCGGCGATCCACTGCTGCAGGCCAAGGCCTATTGCCGCGGCCACCGTGCCGTTGAGGATCGCCACCGCTCGCGGCGCGCCGCCCAGCAGGATCGGCTCAGTCAATGCCCTGTGAACGGGGACTTCGAAACCCTCGATATGCTGCTCTCCGGTGGCCATCAGACGAGTGCCCCGCCGCCGAAGGAGAAGAAGGAGAGAAAGAAGCTCGATGCCGCGAAGGCGATCGACAGGCCGAAGACAATCTGGATCAGCCGGCGAAAACCGCCTGCCGTGTCGCCGAAAGCAAGGGTCAGGCCGGTGGTGATGATGATGATCACCGCGACGATCTTGGCGACCGGTCCCTGGACCGACTCAAGGATCTGCTGCAGCGGCTGTTCCCAAGGCATGCCGGAGCCCGCTGCGTGGGCCGGGACGGTGAGAAGAAACGCGAGCCCGGTGGACGAAAGGAAGCGAAGCTTCTTGAGCATGAGGTGACCTTTCAAAACTGCTGGAGTTGCGGAAGCGTGAGCGGGGTGACGGCGTAATCACCGCTGCTGTCGAGACCGGTGACCTCAGCGATCGCGTCAATGCGGCGCGAGGATCCGCGCCCAGCGATGAAGACGATCAGATCTACCGCATCAGCGATGAGGCGGCGGGGAACGGTGACGACGGCTTCCTGGGCGAGCTGCTCGATACGGTAGAGAGCGGAGCGCGCCGAATTGGCGTGAACCGTCGCGATGCCGCCGGGATGCCCGGTGTTCCATGCCTTCAGCATGTCCAGGGCTTCCGCGCCCCTGACTTCGCCCACGATGATGCGGTCGGGTCTGAGCCGCAGGGTCGAGCGCACGAGATCGGCGAGCGTGATCGACCCCCGCCTCGTCCTCAAGGCAACGCAATCCTTCGCCGCGCATTGCAGTTCGCGCGTGTCCTCGATCAGGATCACCCGCTCGTCGCAATCGGCGGCTTGTGCCAGCAGCGCATTGGCAAGTGTTGTCTTGCCCGACGACGTGCCGCCGGCGACCAGGATGTTGCGCCGCTCGCGGACCGCCTTCTTCAGCGCATCGGCCTGCAGCGGCAGCATGACCCCGTCGGCGACATAGTCGGCCAACGTGTAGAGTTTCGCCGCAGGCTTTCGGATGGCGAAGCATGGCCCCAGCACGACAGGCGGCAGCAGACCCTCGAAGCGCTCGCCCGATGGCAATTCGGCGCTGACAATCGGATTGTCCGCATGCGCCTCGGCGCGCACGTGGGAGGCGACCAGGCGGATGATGCGTTCGGCCTCAGAAGGATGCATGTGCACGCCGGTGTCGACCCGGCCTTCACCCAACCGGTCGAGCCGCAGCGCACCGTCGGGATTGACCATCACCTCAATGACGGTCGCATCGGCAAGGGCTTCGGTGATCGCCGGACCCATGGCGGTGCGCAGCATGGCGCGGCGGCGATGGTCGGCTTCCGGATGAGAACTCATCCTTCCCCTCCCCTGCGATCGTCGGTGCCAAGTGACCGTTTCCCGGAAGCGATTTGGCGGCCGACTTGTTCGACGAACTTCTCGAAGCGCTCCTGGGCAATCGCTTGCGTCGCCTTGTCCGGCACCGGCGTGTGAGCATGAAGCGTGATCGAAAAGCGGATGAAGCGCGCCAGGCTCTCCAGGATCATCTCGACATCGCGCCTGACATGTCCGAGGTCACGGGAAAGACGGTCGAGCCTCTTGCCGTAGCGGTGGTCGAGTTCATTCTCCCCACGCCGCTCGATAAAGGCCTCGACCGCGTGCGCCACAATGGCCGATTTGGTGGTCGATGGATTGCGGCTGAGGTTCTCCAGCTTCTCGCTCAACTCGGGTCCAAGCAAAAACTGGTGACGAATGCGGTGGGGCTTCATGCTGCTTGTTCCCTCTGACCGGCGCTGATGCACCGGCGACGGGAACGAGCATCGTCGAGATCCTCGAAATCGCTTACGGCCGTTATCTACGCTGAGATGCGCCCGCGTATGGCGCGCCGTTCAGAAGCCGGGCACGATGTCCTTGTCGTCGCCCATTCCCTCATTGAGGCCGTACGCACGTGCTGCGGTGGAAATCCGATCCATGACGCGCTTGTCGGCGAGCGTCTCGCAGTCATCGTCTGCGGGCGTGAACAGATCGCCATGATCAGGCTCCTGGGCGACGAGGGTCCGTTCTTCGGGCAGGCCCGGATGGCGCTGCTGCTGGACACCTCCGTCTTCGATTGCCGCGCCGGCACTGTCGTCGTCGCCAGCAAGACGCCGATCCACGCCGCGCACCTGTCCGCTCCAATCGTCCGGGCGCGACGTGGGCCGATCCGCGTAGGCACCGTCGCGCAGCACCGGCGAAGGCAGCACTCGCTCCGTGAAATTCGGATCCTGGTAATAACGCAACTTCTTGGCGCGAATCGGCGGCAATCCCGAAACCAGGATTAGTTCGTCAGCCTGCGGCAACTGCATCACCTCACCCGGCGTCAGCAGGGGGCGAGCGGTCTCTTGGCGGCTTACCATGACGTGGGACAACCAGGGCGCCAACCGATGGCCGGCATAGTTACGCATCGATCTGAGTTCCGTCGCGGTACCGAGCGCGTCCGAGATGCGTTTGGCCGTGCGCTCGTCATTTGAGGAAAAGGCAATCCGCACATGGCAATTGTCGAGAATGGCGTTGTTCTCGCCATAGGCCTTGGAGATTTGGTTCAACGATTGCGCTATCAGATAAGCGCGGATGCCGTAGCCTGCCATGAAGGCGAGCGCAGTCTCGAAGAAGTCGAGCCGACCGAGCGCCGGAAATTCATCCAGCATCATCAGGAGCTGATGCTTGCGGCTCTTCTTTGGATCGCCCTCCAGGCGCTCGGTCAGCCGCCGGCCGATTTGATTGAGCACCAATCGCACCAGGGGCTTAGTGCGGGAGATATCCGACGGCGGCACGACCAGATACAGCGACATCGGTCGCTCGGCATCCACAAGGTCGGCAATGCGCCAGTCGCAGGCCGATGTTGCCGCGGCCACCGTTGGATCACGATAGAGCCCGAGAAACGACATGGCGGTCGAGAGAACGCCTGAGCGCTCGTTCTCTGACTTGTTCAGCACCTCACGAGCCGCCGAGGCCACGACCGGATGGACCTGGGGCTTGTCCACCGTGCCGAGGTGGTTGGTGGTCATCATCCGCTGCAGTGTCGCAGCGAATGAGCGTTGCGGGTCCGACAGGAAGGTGGCGACACGGGCGAGTGTCTTTTCCTCTTCGGCGTAGAGCACGTGCAAGATGGCGCCAACTAGAAGTGAATGACTGGTCTTCTCCCAATGGCTCCGCCGCTCCAGCGCGCCTTCCGGATCGACGAGAATGTCGGCGATGTTCTGAACGTCGCGGACCTCATCTGGACCTTTGCGCACTTCCAGCAGCGGGTTGTACCGCGCCGATCTCGGATCGGTCGGATTGAACAAGAGACAGTGCGAGAACTTCGACCTCCAGCCAGAGGTCAGCTGCCAGTTCTCGCCTTTGATGTCGTGAATGACGGCCGAGCCGGTCCAGGAAAGAAGGGTTGGAACAACGAGTCCGACGCCCTTGCCCGAACGTGTCGGCGCAAAGGCCATGACGTGTTCCGGTCCGTCATGGCGCAGATAGCGATAATTCAGTCCGCCAAGGAAAACGCCGGCCGGCTGAAACAGCCCCGCCTTCTCGATTTCCAGCTTCATGGCCCATCGTGAGGACCCATAGGTGGTGACCAACCCCCGCTGCCGTGCGCGCCAGAGGGACCCAGCTATCGCGGCGGCACAGCCCAGGAACCCACTGGCTCCGGCAAGTATGCCAGCCTTGTCAAAGACCTCAGGCGCATAGGCGTCAAATTGGAACCACCATTCGAACAGCTTCCACGGCTGGTAGATCGGCCAGCCGACTGTCACAAACCATGGTGCGCCGAGTGACGGCTGATAGGAGAGCATGTGGGCGCACCATTGGGTTGCAGTCCACACGCCAAGAATGACAATTGCGAATACGACAGCGATCTGCCCAATCAGCAACTTCGTGGGTGTCAATGGCTTGCTCCGCTCTTCTGGCCAGACGGACCAAACATCGCGCCGAGCGATGAGAATTCGAACGGCCGCTACGTGCGACTAGGTGCGATGACAAGGTTGATAGGCATTATTCAGCTGCGAACAGCGAAAATCCGCCGCAGCAACCGATCGGCGGTGCCAGGTACGCGGTTAGGTCGCAGAAGATGTTGGGGCTTCAGGCGCGGGCACATTGAAGATGTGCTGACAGACAAACCTTTGGAGCCGACGCGTTTGTGCGAGTAGCGAGCTGAAGGGCTCGGCGAGAAATCGTCGTTCTCAATCGGGCGACGGGGGATACATCGGCGAAGACAGGGAGGATGGGCCAGACCGAGCCGACGGAAAGGTCGTAGCCAAGGCGGCCTTGGAGCGCATAGCGCCTGGCCGGGAGGCCGCCGCCAGTCAGATTTACGCGGCGCGTCGTTGAGCGAGGTGAAGACCCGAACGGGCTCGACGAGGGTCCACGGCGGTCACAATGTGGTGGTGGTGATCGCAGTAGACGCGATCCGGCGAAGTTGGCCCAGCACAAAAACGATAACCGCCGGGTACAGAAGCGTCTTCGCTCACCGGGAAGCGGCACTGATAGAGGCCTAGCTGAATGAGGGGGACATCTCTCGAAGTTGGTCTGATATTTTCAGGCATGATGGTTTCCTAGTTCGTAGCAGTTACCAGCTGACGGCCGCAGTGCGACCCGTCGGGACGACCTTCTCTCGTTTTGGAGGGCTATGGGTCACCATATGGTGTTGGTAGCACCATCAATGAAGCCCTACGCCCTGCTTCTGAAGCCAATAGTTTGCGACTTAAGGCCACACGCGCGAACGCATTAGCAATCTACCATCGTGTCCCCGAGGCACTCGCCCGCCGCGGTTTGCCGGCGGCGGGGTGGCACTGGCTTGTGGGGCCCTAGGCCCACTCGCGGCGCTCGCACTGGATCTCGGTGCGGGTTTCCCTTGTCTCATCGCCCTGTCAGCGCCTTGCAAATGAGCGAAACCAAGCTGTCGCGCGCTCGCTCGTGGAGTGCGCCTTTCGGCCGCCATGCAAGGAAATCATCAACGCTCATCCAATCAGCCGGGTTTGTGTCGGCGTCTGGCTGGCTGAATTCCACATACAGATGCAGTTCGTCCGGCACGAAGACGACCCTCCACAATCCTTCGATGTCATTGGCAAGGTTGTAGGCGAGGACGGTCATGGCGGGGCACTCCTTTCGCCGTGGAGCGTGCCTATCTCACGGGAAAATTCCATCGCCAGAAGTTGGTATTGACGCTCCCGCTTTCTCACAAATCCAACGTCCGCATGATGCCGAAAGGTGCAGCTAGCTTTTTTGTATCCTGGTTGGAACACGGGACCGCCGCGCAAGTTCGGTGCACGCAGCCATTCCTCCCCTCCAGGTATTGCTGCAGATCGGTATCCCGATCGGCCCGCGCTCCCCGCAAGGCGCGGGCCCTGGGGCTGTGGTGCTCATGCCATCTACTTCGATCCGCAAGATGGAATATGATCGGGATAGAAGAACCCTCTCGGTGTGGTTCGTCGCCAGCCGTAAACGGTACGAGTTTGAGGGGGTACCGCCGGAAACCTTTGCCGCGTTCCGGGCCGCGTTCGCCAAGGGCCGCTATTTCAACGACCACATCCGCAACAATTTCCGCTACCGTCTGGTTGCGAGCGATAGCGACCCGGGATGACCTGACCTGCCGGCGGCTCAGTCGTCCTATCGCTCCAACCGGCGGTTGGTGGACGCGTTGCCGCTGTGGCGCTTAGGGTTGGTTACGGTCCGCGCTCACTTGGCAAGCCCACCCCCCGCATCCCCCCGCCTGGTGCAAAGCGTTTGATCGGTCCCGCCGTTCTGGCAGTGCGGCGGGACTTTTTTGCGGTCCAGGTGGAGCATCGGCGCGCGGGGAAGGCGCGGTGCACGCAGCACCCTTTTCTCATCCAACGTACGTCGGTGGCGCGCTGAAGGGTCTCAATGACGGTCTGCCGCCGGAGCTCAATTAGCTGGACTATTGCTCGACCGGAAGCGGCTGGTGCTGCGGCTCAGCGTGATGAAAGACCTGTCCAAGATCGCGCGCGTCGAACGTTTGGCCGCAGACTGGGCAGTAGACCAAGTGCTTCGACTCGTCCTCTACCGGCCCGTCATGCGGCCTGCCCTCATAGCCGGTCGCGATGTTGTCGGTTCTAATCCGGGGCATCGACAAGTGCCTTTCGTCGTTTTGGCGGCCGATATTTCTCCATTAGCCGGACCTTGTCACGGTCGACCGTGACCAGCGGCCCGAGGTCGATCGTCACGGTGTCCTCGTCGATGCGCGTGACCTCGCCTTTCAGGTCGATTTGCTGGCCTCGGTTCACCTTGGTGTGGTCGATGATGGAATGTGGGAAGTCGTAACCTGGGATAGAGACGCTTACGCGGTCCTCTGTTATTGTTATCCGCCTTCGAACCCTGGCCGTAATCGCCACCTGGTCACCAATGCCTATTCCCCGAGCCATGCCATGGATTCTGGTGCGGGCAGTGTCCTCTTCAAGAGGCTTCTAATATACGCCCGCAATCGTAAGGCTGACCTACGACCAGAGTTACAAAAGTTGAACTTCATCGGGGAACACTCCTTCTGTCTGCCTGTTCAATTTGCCAGGCGCATCCCGCGCATTCAGACAGGAGAAAGATGATGAAACGCATCCTTTTGGCTTCGGCCGTGCTGGCGGTGTCGGCCGGGCTTTCCTTTGCCCAGACGACTAGCGGAACTTCGAGCGGAACCTCGACCACCACAACCATGCCCAGTACGACGGATCAGGGCACCGGCACGACGAGCAGCGGCACCAACATGTCCGGCGATCAGGGCACCGACACGACGACCACCAGCGGCACCACAAATCCGAACTCGGCCAGAGACTGCGCGCCGGGCCAGCAGACTGGCAGCGCTCAGCAGGCGGCGCCTGGTCAGCAGGACACGACAGCCAATACCGCCGCGCCGGGCCAGGTGAAAAAGACCGACGAAGGTTGCTGATTGGCACATCGGCTCGGGTTGGAATCACCAGCGTGTGGCTGGCTGATCTCCCCCGACCACCGCCTGAACTCAACTCGGCTGGCGAGCAAGTTCCCGCCAGCTCAACGTTCTGATGCTGAAAATACTGGACCAGATCTATGCGTTCTCACCGTGGCGCCAGCGAAGCGACGACACCGGGGCGGGACAGGCGAGGCCGCTACAGCTCCAGGCTTGTCTTCCCGGTGCGCACGGCGTCGACGACTTCGCTCATCGAGTCGAGGACGAGCTGGCCGACGATCCCCATGCGGATCAGCAACTCAGGGTCGATCGAGGGACGGCCGATCGGGCAGGCCGCACCCTAATACCCAGGCGGAAAGGCCACGCCCACGCCTGGACACGGCCAGTGTATAGCGGCGGACTGCTTGCCAATGAGCTCTAGTGATGTCGAGCGCCCGCTGCGCCGATATGAGCGTGGAGGCCACGAACAGGCGTTTCAAAGGTCTGGCCTGATCGCGCCGGTTGATGATGCGGATAAAGGCCTGGTGGCCAGGCATCAGCGGCTCGGCCGCCGCCACGATCTCGGCCTGCCGCCACTTGTAGAAGGGCGCCAGATACTGGCGGATGGCCTTGAGCGTAGCGTCATGCTGGAGCGCCAACGGATCGGGATCGATGCCGCCAAAAGGCGACAAGACCAAGTACCCAGGACCGAAGCCAACAGCGATGGGGAAGCGCGACAAGATCGTGAAGTTGGATGCCGAGGGCATGACCAGAACAGCGATAGCCAAAGGAACTGGGGTCAGTGAGCGGAGCGTTTATCGGGAGCTTCAGGGGACCGGTGAGCGCCGATAGGTGACCACTAGGACTACGAGGCGAATTAGGCCCCACCAGACTATGAAACGCTCCTCTCCCAAGCTGACCCGCGCTCTTCCGTATCTTGACCCTCAGCTTCAGACGCCTGTCGAGGAAGTGTTCGACGCTGGCCATCACCCGTGCGCCCGCACGCTCGCTGCGAACATAGAGGGCAGTCGTCGGCGTAGCGAACGAAGCAGTGCTTGCGTCGCTCCAGTTCCTTGTCGAGTTCGTCCAGCATTCCGACTTTGAAACATGGCTGATTTCCACACAGTCGCGGCGGGGCAAGACCGGCTTTTAAGCGTTTGAGACGGATCTCATGGATGGTCGCTGGCTCTGGATGACGGAAACGGATCAAAACGACGGCTGGATGCTCTGCATAGCCAACGAGATCACAATCTGCGGCTTCGGAAGCGAGGCTAGTCTCCATGACGTCAGGGCACGCCGCCGCTTCCGGTCTGCCAGCCTGACGCATGTGTCAACAGTTCCGAGCCGAAGCACTGCACCGCCCTCCCAGCCAAAGAAAGTTGGCTCGCCCGACTGGCAGAAGAAGGCCTCGATGCTTCGCGCCTTCGCGGGGCCGTCAGCCAGACCATCGCCGGTGGGCCGCCGAAGGAACGTGGCATCCTTGCCGCGCTGCGCCGATCCCGCTGCCGGAGCCGATCTCCAGGTCAAGATCTGATGCGACATCTGCTCGATACAAACCGCCTCGGAGCCCCTGCTCTAAAGGAGGGCCCAACGAAACGACCATAATCTTTTCATCTCCTCCCTCACAGCCGTCGAATTCGTCGCGGTGTGCTTGAGAAGCCGTCGGCAAGCGGCGTGACGAGCTCGAAAAATAGTTCGCGGCGTCGGACGGTGCACAGATGCTTTTTGCCGGCCGGGTCCTGTTGTACGACGAGAGGATGGTCCGGCTAGGCAAAGTGCCGGGCCCAAGGAGAGCCAGCTCAGCCTCAATCGCATCGGCCAGCGATTCTTTGAATTCGCGGTAGTCCACATTCATGCAACCACTGCCCTTGTCTTCGCGTTTAGCTGCGTTCAATCGTGGGGAGCGACAAGAATGCGGGCCTTCAGTCCAATTACAATCTGCCTCAATCGCAACCTGACGGTGGTCGCGTCCATAGCCGACGCAATGAAGGTGCTTCAGCAACCATGGCCTAGAATGGGAAAGCCGGGGCGGCTCAACGCGATCCGAATGGTCGAGGAGTCCCTCGCCGGGCATTGCAGCCAGCAAGCTGCGCTCGAGGCCTTCAAGGCGGCCGCGGCTGAACAGGGACTCCTTAGAACAAGAGGGACCACCGCAGGTCTGGGGAAAATTGCGCGGATGGTTGAAGATCTGATGTGAGGTCATGCCGGCCTCCCTAACACTGAAGAGCCGCCCCACTTGAAGCCCGAAATACTGCCTTCTCCCGCGGCAGCCGAAACGCCTCAAAACGGGCTATTAGCCTGGACGTGAGAAGGCCCTGGCTGTACAGTCTAAATGAGATCGACTGGTCGTCGTAGGCCCGTCGAAGTCAACGGGCTGGACCAAGCGTGTCAAAGACACGACTGGCGAAGAGATCGTGCCCAGCAGAGCGTGAGGGATCGCGATGCCAAGACCGATGCCGTCGAGCCGAGACACTCGCGGTCGAAGAGACCACGGAGAATCATCTGCTCATCAAGCCCAGTTCTCCGCGCAATCCTGATCGCGATTTTTGATAAGGTGCAGCCGCACTGTTTGGCCAGCGCAGAAATTCACCGTCGGTTAAGTGGGTCCTGGCTGTCCCGGACGCGGACAGCCGAGCGTCCGTGCGAAGCGTCGCGAGATTTTTGAACAAAAGCGCGAGCTCTCTACCTTACCGAGGGCTTCAGGCGGAAAGCGTTCAAGAGGGCCGTAGCGGCCAAGCAGCCGGGCAGCCGAGACCAGGCCGATGCCTTCGAGACCCGGATAGCCATCGGCGGCATCACCGACGAGCGCGAGGAAATCTGGAATGAGGGCCGGCTCAACTCCGAACTTCTCGCGTACACCCGCGCCATCGCGAATTTTCTGGGTCCTGCGGTCTACCTGGACCACGTGGTCACCGCGGACACACTGCGCGAGATCCTTGTCCGGCGTCCAGATGCACGCCTTCTGCACGCGCTCATCGGCAGCCGCGCTGTGCGCCGCGGAGGCCAGCGCGTCGTCGGCTTCGAGCTCCATCATCGGCCAGACCGCCACTCCCATCGCCGCCAAGGCTTCCTCGAGGGGGTGAAACTGCGCGAGCAACGCCGGCTCGATGCCATCCCCGGTCTTGTAGCCGGGCCAGAGCTGATTTCTAAAGATTCGACTACATGATCGGTAGCCACCCCAACGTGTGTGGCGCCATTCTCGATCATCTCCAGCACTGTGTTCAGCACGCCGACGACGGCGCCAAACGGCTTGTCATGGCCGTTGTTGAACCGGCGTTGGCCGTAGAAGTGGCGAAACAGTTCGTATGTGCCGTCCACTAAATGTACGATCATTGCAATCCTCGAGGAAAAGCATCCGGCCCGGTCTGCAAAGCTAGACGACAGTTGGCCTTCTCCAAACCTTCAAGTAGGTGCGCTCCGCGAACAACGAGAAGATCAGCTACCTGCCGCGCAAGCTCAGCGAAGAGGGCAGCGGCCCGTTCGGGACCTCTGCTACTATGCACCTTGGGGCAAACTTGCGATCTTCTACGCCGGCTACCACTGGTCCAGGGATTGATTAGGCTCGGTCGCATCGACGGCGGCTTCGATCCTCTGCTGGTGGGAGGCGAATTCCGCTCCGCATCGAACTCCTCTCCTGATCCCATACTGACGACAGGACAACAACAATGCTTGGAAGCTTGGAACAGTTCTTTATGGTCCTGGCGACATCCGCTGCGATGAAGTCGCCGACCCGAAGGTTCTTCATCCGACTGACCCATCATCCAGCTCTCGGCGACCTGCATTTGCGGCTCGGACCTGTGGCCGTATAGGGGGATCCAGAATGTCGAAGCCCCATGCACATGGGTCAAGAATACTGCGGCATCGTCATGGAGGTCGGCAGCGAAATCAGGACGGTTCGTCCCGGCCAGTTCGCTGGCGGAGAGTTGGCTTTCGAGTTTGCTGAGGCCGAGTGAGACGGCGCAAGCCACCTTGATGTTCTGAGTTCGCTCTGCACTGGGGTCATACACCTTGATATGGTCTTATGTCCTAGGACAGAGGACACACCGCATGAATGGGATGAAAAGTCAGGATATCGTGATGCTTCTGAAGCTCGTGAGCTTGCAGGAGCAGGAGGGGCAAGTTGGCTCCGGGGAGCTTCATTGGAGCTTCTCGGGCGAGGCCCCGTACTCAGTTCGCGGCCTGGAATCGCTACCCGGGATCAGCAAAACGAGATCGACGCTTCGATCAAGCGAACCCTCTCGTCGGGACTCGCCATCAAAGATCGAGATACGGGCCGAGCCAATCCCCCTCGCCGCAATCTACACAATTTTCTCGTCCACGGACTGAAATTTGTGTTCCCCGCAAGGCGGGCGGCATCACGCGCGGCATGCCGACGGCCTTTGCCGCGCCAATGCTAAAAGGACTGCTGATGAGCGGCGGTGAGTACATCCACATCTGGCCGTTTGCGGAAGGCCGGGATATGGGCCAATCGATCGAGCCCTTGTTCAAGAGCGTGCCTGAAGCTGTTCCGAAAGATGAGCGGCTGGACGAATATCTTGCGCTTGTCGATGCGATCCGGCTCGGAAACCAGCGGGAGGTGGGCCTTGCCGGTGAGCGGCTTTCTGAAAGGCTTCTGAAGAAATGACTACCATCAGAGGCGAGCTGCTCCACATGCTACAGATAGTAGCCGAGGCGCTGGGAAGCGACTTTCGGGAGCGTCTGATATTTGTGGGCGGATGCACGACCGCTCTTTTCATTACCGACGAAGTCACGCTTGGGGATGTCAGGGCGACGGACGATGTCGATCTCATTGTCGATCTACTCCGCAAAGCGCGGTGTTGGTCGGAGATAATAGAACCTTATACCGCAATCCAACTTAGCTAGTTGTAATGTCCCCTCCTCTTTTGCCGCAGCCAGGAATGCCCTGCAGGCCTCCTCCGGCTCCATCTGACGCTGCCCCCAGTTTCTATCCATTTTTGAGTTCCTCAGCCCTCCAGGAACGCCAGAAGCGCCGCATTCACCGCGTTGCTCTCTTCGCGTTGAACCCAATGCGTCCCCTCCTCGAAAGTCTGCAGGCGGCCATCGTCGCAAAGGGCGAGACTGCGCTTGGCCAGCCCGGATTCCAGAGCCTGGTCCTGCATCCCCCACATAACAAGAGTGGGCGTCGTGATCCGCTCCTTCAGGCTCGGGCGAAAGCGCAAGGCGCGATACCAGTTGAGCATGCTGGTCAGCGCCCCCGGCCGCTCCCAAGCCTGCCGATATTCTGCAATCTCCTCTTCTTCGAAGGCGCCTTCCCGGCTGGATGTCCTGAGTGCTCGTGCGAGCAAGGCGGAGCGCCGCGCACCCAAAACGGCTTCGGGCAGCAATGGGATCTGGAAGAAAACCACGTAACTGCTCCGCAGAAACTGCGTCGGAGATCGCAGGGCATGGGTAAACACCACGTCGGGATGGGGCGCATTCAGGATGACGAGCTTGTCCAGGCGATGAGGCAACTTTGCCCCGGCGGCCCAAGCGACGATGCCGCCCCAGTCATGGCCGGCGAGGTGAAACCTTCCGATGCCGAGCGCGTCGGCCAAGGCGAAGACATCGCCGAGGAGCTTGGGGAGCGTGTACTCGCGGATGCCCCCTGGCTTGTCGCTGGTGTTGTAGCCCCTCTGGTCGGGAACGATGACCCGATATCCGGCGGAAGCGAGCGTACCGATCTGCCGTCTCCAGCCGATCCAGAAGTCCGGGAAGCCGTGCAGGAGCATGACCGGCTTACCCCCGGCAGGCCCGGCCTGAACGACATGAAACCGAATGCTTCCGGCGTTGACGAACTGATGTTCAGGCGCGAGCGAGATCATGGCTGGTAACGCGAGTGTCCTAAAACTGATCCAGCGCAATGAGGATTATCAGGCTGTCGTCCCGACAACATGCACGCTCAGCCGTCGCATCCCAGCAGATGGGCATGGGAGCCGAAGGTCCAAGTGGGGATGCCGCGAGTGTTTCTGCAGCCGGGGTGTTATTTGCAAGCGCAGGTCTGCACCTGCATCCTTTGGCGCTACTATACGTTTCCCTGCGACGAAGGTGCTCCGGACCGGCGGCCATGTCGAAGAAAACAACCGAGGACGCTTACGAAGGTAAAGTGCAACTTGAGCGGCCGCCCGACCCGGAGGGCCGGGGACGCAATGCCGAATGGCCGTCAGAGATTCCTGGCCGCGGCTGGAAGGACGTGCTGTGGCGGATGTTCGCTGAGCTCACCGAGGACCGTGTTATGCTTATCGCGGCCGGGGCCGCATTCTATCTGCTTCTTGCCTTCTTTCCAGCGCTTGCCGCCTTCGTGTCCATCTACGGTCTCGTCGCCGATCCTCAGACCATCGCTGAGCACGTTGCGTTCCTTGGCGGCGTACTGCCCTCGGGAGGTCTGGATATTATCAGATCTCAGCTTGCGTCCTTAGCCGCTCAGAAGACTGGCGCGCTCAGCTTCGGCTTCATCTTCGGCCTTGCCGTCACACTGTGGAGCGCCAGTAACGGCATAAAGACGCTATTCGAAGCCATGAACATCGCCTACGAGGAGAGTGAAAAGCGCGGCTTCATCCACCTGAATCTCCTGGCCTTGGGCTTCACACTTGGCGCCATCCTCATTGGCATCGGCTTTATCGTCGCGGTGGGGATTGTGCCGGCCGTGCTTGCACTGCTGAACCTCGGCGGCTGGATCGAAGCCCTTGTGCGGATCCTTCGATGGCCGATGATGCTCATCATGGCTGGCGTTGGGACCACGCTGATTTACCGCTACGGGCCCAGCCGTGAAAGGGCAAAGTGGAAATGGGCGACATGGGGCGCCTTCCTCGCGGCTGTGGTCTGGATCGCAGTCTCGATAGGATTCTCCTACTATCTTGAAAACTTCGCCAACTACAACGCGACGTATGGAGCCCTTGGGGCAGTGATCGGCTTGATGATGTGGACTTGGATTTCTGTGATTATCCTGGTTGTAGGTGCGGAGCTGAATTCCGAGATGGAGCATCAGACAGCGATGGACACCACCACAGGTGCGCAGCAGCCGATGGGTTCGCGAGGTGCCACGGTCGCCGACCCGCTGGGCGGATCGGCCGATGACGCCGACCAGCAGTCGCGTTTTGACGAGCGCAATGCGTAGCGCGCAGCTCACTTTGCATGCCATGGTCAAGCGGCTGTAACCACGCCGCGGAGCGTGGCCCAGAACGGCTCAAGCCGCGGGCCCGGCTTGCCGAGGTGACAGGCGATCTCACCATCCAGAAGCAACGCAAAAGCGCCGTCGCCGATGCCGAACCCCTCGCCAGCCTCGACGAGGTCGTTGTTCTGCTGAAGCGTCAGAGCCACCGACTTGAAGGCGAGATCGCCTCGCTACGCGACGACGACCCGCTGTGGGCCTGTCTCGATTAGATCTTCCGTCCGGTCAACGGTGTCGCCCGCGTACTCCTGATGGCCGAGTTGTCCGAGATTGGCACCCTTTCCAATAAAGCCATCGCCAAACTCGTAGGCTTGGCGCCGATCGCCAGTGACAGCGGGAGGCGCAGCGGTCGAAGACCGGTGCGCGGCGGCCGTGAAGGTCCGCGCAGCCTCTCCTCGTCGCGCTCACCGTCGCCAGATATGGTCCCCACCTCGGCGCCTTCCATCAGAGTTGAAGCAGGCAGGGAAGGGACAGATGGGTGATTCGCATTGCGCTCGCCCGCAAGCAACTCGTCATTCCCAATGCAAACGCACCCGATCCGCGCACCGAGTTCGAAAATGCAACTTGGACACCCTAGCCAGTCGCTCATTGGGAACCAACGGGCCTTACCTCCGTTTGCTCCTCGAATGGAGGAAACCATGAACAACCGGAATTCTGAACGGCGACCCCCAACTGCGGTAAGGACTGGTGACGGTACCTCGGAAGACATAGGAGCAACCGTAAGGGGCGCCTTATCCAAAGCGTCGGACATAGCACAAGGGGCAGCGGGAACCGCCAAACGGGCGGCCGCTGGTGGCGCGTCCACCGTGACCAATCAGGTGAAGGAGATGTTGGACCGTCAGGTCGGCAGCGGCGCCGAGGTGATGGGCCAACTGGCGAGTTCGACCAAACGTGCGGCCGAGGACCTCGACACAAATGCACCGATCGTCGCTGGGGTCGTGCGCACCTTCGCCAATAGGCTTGATGGATACGCAGACGACCTGCGAGACAGATCCGTCGATCAACTGGTTCTTGCAGCGTCCGATTTGGCCAGGCGCAAGCCGGGTTTGGTGTTTGGGCTGGCCGCCGTAGCGGGTTTTTTGACATTCCGCACGCTGAAGAGCGCGCCTCCCGCTTCAGAATCCATCAAGGAAAGGCGGCCGGGAGCGAACTGATCTGATGGCACAGGAACAACTGAAGAATTCGCCTCTCCCTCAAGCACTGTCGGCAGTGTTGGCGGACGCCGCGGACCTCTTTCAAAAAGAGTTGCGCCTGGCGCATGCGGAGCTGTCCGCCAACGTCTCAACGAAGCTCCAAGCAGGTGTGTGGATGTCTGCTGCTGGCGCGCTGGGAGTGGTCGCCGCTCTGCTTCTAATGCAAGCCCTCGTACTTGGAATCTCGAGCTTAGGGATAGCCCTGCACTGGTCGTGTCTCATAGTCGCGACCGCAACGGCGGCTGCCGCTGTTTTCGCCTACTATAGGGGCCGCGCTGATGCGCAAAAAGAACTTCTGCCGACACACTCTATAAGCCAAATAAAGCAGGATATTGCGACAACCAAGGAGCAATTAACATGAGCCGCAATTCACAGGTCCAGGATTTTGGAACGAAAGAATGGCTTCTCAGCTCCGCTAGGAACAATCCCGAAGGCCTTCTGCTCGTCGCAGCAGGGTGCGCGCTGCTAATGCGCAGCCGCGGTTCAAGTGCCGGGCATCGCGAGCAATCCCGTGGAACCAACGGGCGCCAAAATGCTCCGCACGCACGCACCGCCAGCGGCGGGGCGTCAAAAGCGCAGGAACAGGCTAGCGAGACAGCTGAGGCCATGCGCGACAATTTAGCCGGCATTGGGGAGAAGGTGAGTGAAACCGCAAGTCACTACGCATCATCCGCCGCGTCATACGCAGAACAGGCCGGTCGCTCCGTATCCGAGAAGTCAGGGCGCGTGGTGCAGCAAGCCCAATCAACGTTGCAAGACACGATTGGCCGCATGGTGGAAGAACAGCCATTGGCTTTTGTTCTGGCCGGCTTCGCAGCCGGTGCCGCCATAGCTGCTGCTTTGCCGGCCAGCGATGTCGAGAGGCGCACGCTCGGCCCAGCAGGAGAGCGATTGACGGATGCTGCTGAAAAAGCTGGGGAACGCTTGAAGTCCTCGACATCAAAGGCGGGCGAACGGCTCAAAAGCGCCGCCGAGGAACATGGGCTGAATTCGGACGGCCTGAAGGAGGTCGCAAGGGACGTTGCGGGCGCCTTTGGAAGCGCCTTGTCAGAAGAGCAATCAAGTGAACCCGTGCAGCCGCCTTCGCCAAGCCCAAGTGGATCGAGCGGTTCATCCACTCCGGCCGCCAAGCTGCAACCGGGCAGCGCCACCCCTTCGGAAGGAATAACGGCCAAATCGCAGCGGTCGGGCAACGCTCGGTCGAGCAAACCTGCCCGCCCCGGTGGCAAGAGAGATTTATGATGGCCGATCCGCAACTTGAGCATCTTGAATACGAAGTTGAGGCTGCCCGGGCTAAGCTCGCCGAGGACTTGTCGACACTTCGGTCGCCAAACACGCTCTCCGAATTTACCGATGATTTGAAACACGAAGCGCTTGAGGCAAAGGATGCCCTGGTGGAGAAAGCAAGAGCCTCAATGCAATCGGTGGCGCAGGCGATTATTGACGATCTCAAGGCCAAGGCGGCTGCCAATCCGAGCGCTGCTTTGGCGATTGGGGCCGGTTTGGGGTGGCGTTTCCTCCGCCGTCCGCCGATCGCAACCGCACTTGTCGGAGCGGGATTGTTCAGCTTATTGCGGACCAATTCGGCCCGGCCACCCGGCGAGCAGCAGGTGGATCACCTATCGTACGCCAAGGAGCGCCTGAAGGAGCAATCTAGTGATTTGGCGGAAAGCGTCAGTGATTTCGCTCTTGAAACGGCTGGTAAAATAAAACGCCAAGCTGCCGAGTTGACCGGCGTGGCCAAGGAAACTGTAAAAGAGAAGACAGAACGTCTAGCTGCGGGTATCCGCCATAGCGGCGTTGGGCCGCACGAGGGCGAGACTGCCGCGAGAGCATCCGCACCCTTCGATGAAGCTTCGTTAGCTGTTCAAGACGCATCGGGCAATGAGCATACCGAGGACAAACTCCTTCTGGCGGCGGCAGGTTTGGCAGTCGCCGCGGCTGTCGGCTTTGCCTATCAACGACGTGTGAATGAGCAGATGGACACCGACCGAACTGGAAGAGCGTAGACAGAGGTCATTGCAGAGAAACAGTCGTCCTGAAGGCAAAGTATGATGCCGCGCTGACATTTATCGAGTCCCGACGAGTTCAGCCATCGGATTGCATATTCTGGAACCACGGACGGCGCGATGACGATGCGCACGGCGGAGAAGATCGGACAAAGCGGTCAACCCCTTCGAGCATGATGATCGTCGGCCGGTCGGTCACGGCCTTCAGCGAAACCGCCAGCGACCGGCTGAAGCGGAATTCACCCCGAAAACCGTGCAAGTGCTGCCGACCCCATAACGTGAGCGCAACGGCGCGCTCTGTCCGCTGTCAGGACGAACTTTCTCCGATCCGGCTTGGCGCTGCCGGTGCCCGCGCACGCAACTGCTCAGTCATCTAGAGCGTTCTCGGGCATTCCGCTATCGCGACCTCGTTTGGAACGTTTTAACACGCCCACTCGAGCTTTATTTCGCCGAGCGCTGCGCTAGCCCTTCCGATCTGGCTATTGCCAATGCGTATTTGACCAGGCTTGCGCAGGCGAACGCTTCGACTCTCTAAGTGACGACGCCGCAATATTAGCATCGCTCGTCGTTGCAATTTCTCGAAATGCGCAGCTCGACGACCGCCTGCTAGGCGTGTTCGTTGCCCAGCGTTCACGAAGGGGGACGCGCTAGCGGACGAATCCCGATCACCCAGTTTACGGTTACTACGTTCCTACCCGATCACCGCTTGGCGCTGTCGCTGTCCGCTTCGGCCCGCGCAAGGAACTGCTCGGTCGTGGAGGGAAGACGGGATTTCAGCCAATCCGCCATCGCGACTTCCTCTCGCAGATTCTCTTCGCAAGCCCGAAGTACCTCGCTTTCGCCGAGCGATCGAGCAGCGGCAATCAGGATCGTGTAGGAGGCGATTTCCATGTGCTCGAACGTGTAGCTCGCGAGCGATCCTTTCATCACCTCGTCTCCAGCGAAGACGCCGCTCAGCGATTGCGCCATCGCCGTCAGCTTACCGCCAGCATCCTTCATCGTGGATGAACCCTCGTCCATCTGATCGAGACAAGTCTTGAGCCGGGCAGCCTGCTGCTTGGTCTCGTCGAGGTGCTGTCGGATTCGGTCGCTCAGTTCGGGATAATTCTCGATACGACTCAACTGCCCGTTCAACATCGTTTCGGCCTGCTCTTCCATGGCATGGGCATCTCTAAGCCATTGGACAAACCATTCGCGGCTTTCTGACATCTCGAATCTCCTTTGCGATCTAAGGAAACTTTCAGAAGAGGACATTGTTCCGGAGTAGAGCCCGCCGAACGGGCCTTGACCGTCGCAGAGATCAGCGCCGTGGCGGGTCTCAATTCACCTCGCGAAAAATCCTGCAGCGATGCGTGGAAAAGGCGAAGATCGGGAAGATCGGCGCAAGGAAAACGGCCCGTGGACGCTCGCCGCTGCGCCGCTCCATCACACAGTCCAACTGGCACTGGCCGCTTCCTGGCCATCCGACGCGGCGACATATTGAAGGTCCCGCATGGCATACTGCGACCGCTGCATGTCGTTCCTGGCAAGTAAGAACGGCAAGCAGATGAAGCTACCAGCGCTCGGCGAAGCTGAAGTGGATTCTCGACGAGGCGCTGATCGCGGCCGCTGGCGCTCCGCATTGAGCCTTGTGCCTCACCGCGCCACCGCAGTCACAAGGAACGCGACGGCCTCTCCGCTCGTTGATTGCTTTTCGACTCGAGCCGCCGTCATGAGATTCTAATATACGCCGGCCATCCTAAGGCTGACCTACGACCAGAGTTACAAAAGTTGAACTTCATCGGGGAACACTCCTTCTGTCTGCCTGTTCAATTTGCCAGGCGCATCCCGCGCATTCAGACAGGAGAAAGAAGATGAAACGCATCCTTTTGGCTTCGGCCGTGCTGGCGGTGTCGGCCGGGCTTTCCTTTGCCCAGACGACCAGCGGAACTTCGAGCGGAACCTCGACGAGCGGAACCTCGACCACGACGACCATGCCCAGCACGACGGATCAGGGCACCGGCACGACGAGCAGCGGGACCAACATGTCCGGCGATCAAGGCACCGACACGACCACCACCAGCGGCACCACAAATCCGAACTCGGCCAGAGACTGCGCGCCCGGCCAGCAGACTGGCAGCGCTCAGCAGGCGGCGCCAGGTCAGCAGGACACGGCAGCCAACACCGCCGCGCCAGGCCAGGTCAAAAAGACCGACGAAGGTTGCTGATTGGCACATCGGCTCAGGTTGGAATCACCAGCGTGTGGCTGGATGATCTCCCCCGACCACCGCCTGAACTCAACTCGGCTGGCGAGCAAGTTGCCGCCAGCCGAGCGTCAGTTGAGGAACCTTGTGCTTGCTTGTGCTTTCAGTGGGCAGGCCTGGCTTCTGTTTGCTTTCGGTCAGATACATATCCGCCTGCTCGCGCATCATGCCTGAAGGGAGCTGCGGTCGCGCTCAGAGGAGAGCCGCGCTGTATTGCCGATAGCGCTAGAGCGAAGAAGCCCTACGGCAACCGGCAGTTGGACTGACACCAAGTTGGCTCCGAGAGCGTTGGGAACAGCCTGGCACGGCACGTTGCTCAGTTTGGACCTTCGCAAAGGATGCATGGATGGCGAAAGACGTTTCTCGCGAGGAAGAGCAACGCGGCACCGGAAAGGTCCTCATCTGGGGCGCCGCGATCGCCCTTGTTCTCTTTGTTGCCCTGCTGGCCATATTCGTTCTGGGGTAGTCCTGACTGCTGCAGCAGGATCTAACTTGGGTGCACGACGTTCTGAGCCTAGAGAGCTGCAGAGCCTACTTGGATCTTGAGCACCGTGGGGTTGAATGCAAGTCCGTGTGGTGCAAGTGACTGCTAGGCTTTCACGGTTTTGGTGTCCTCTTCGGTTTAGATGCCGCGGGCCGACGTCACAGCAAGTGCGGCCTTCAGGCGCTGCTCCCGAAGCCGCGGTCTTTGCGTCTCGTGCCGCACGCTCAATGTCGGTCAATCCTCGTGCAGCATCCGAGGCGCGCTCGTCTCTGGCTTGTCTTTCTTTCTCGGTAGGCAAATTCCTACACTCCGATGTGCCAGCACAGTCGGCTGTCGCACCCAACCACGGTCGCCATATCGTATTCCAACAGAAAAAACCCGCCTCGACTGCCGCTGAGCGCGCGCATCCCCGCCTCTGGAACGCTTCAAATACTTTGCCGTTGTTAAAGGCACCTGCAGGAGCCAGGCATGAGAGTATTCCAACGAATTTTGCCGCTCGCCGTGTTCGCCTTGCAGCTTTTTGCCGTGCAGTCATTTGCTCAGACCGAGCAGCAAGATCTGCCGGGGCAAGGCGCATCATCGACAACCGAAGATGCCCAGGATGTCGGCGTCGACGTTTCGCTTGGCAGGCACGAAGTGAAACAGCAGATCGCAAGGGAGCTTGGAATCTCCGAGGTGGAAGTGCCTCTGGCAGTTCATGTGCCTATCGAGCTCGCCAAGCGGGTCTGCGAGAAAGAGGTATTCGACGCACGCGCCAATGTGAACCGAAGCTGCACCGCGACGAAATACATCCCGGAAATTGCCGAAGCAGCACGAAATCGTCCGCAAACCTCTGCCGTTCCGGAGCAATAGGCGAAGACGAATACTATGGGATACAGAAGGGGTGCTTGGCTACTCTGGTCGATCGACAAAGCGCCCCCCGAAAGTGTGGAGCTTGCGCGTAAGTTTTCAGGCAGCGTCGATACCGCTTGGCTTCCCCAGAGGATGAATCAGTTTGGGGCCGTATGCTTCGACAAAAGGCGCACACCAGATTGCGAAGGCAACCTTCGACCAGTAGAGGCGGACACTGCTTGTTAGCAGCATCTTGATGATCGCCAGACTGACGAGCTTCTCTGGTCAGCCTAGTAGCTTTTTGAGACTCCCCGCCCTTTTAGGTATACTTTCCCCTGACTGTCGACAATTGTTAGGGCGTCCTCAGCTGTGAGCGACCATCGCCCTTCCGCCCCGATCGGGAGACAGCGCAGATGGAAACCTCGTTCAAGAACGAACTGTTGCGGCGCCTGAGCGCACCGGATCTGACGTTGCTGCAGCCTCACCTCGAAGCCCGTCACTTGGGACTGAGGACGCACCTGGAGCAGACCTCGGTCCCGATTGACACCGTCGATTTCTTCGAGAGCGGTCTCGGGTTAATGGTGGCGAAGCTTCGGGCTGAGGTCGAGGCCGAGGTTGGCCTTATTGGCTTTGACGGTATGACCGGGGCAGCCCTGGTCATGGGTGAGGACCGGTCCCCACACGATTGCTTTGTTCAATTGAAGGCTGAAGCTATTGCTATAGACGCGCGTTGGCGGATCGTTCTTATGGGCAGCCCGAGGCGGAATACATCCGACTGATCGGGACGCCCCCGTTGCTCATGATGTCACCCGTGCTGCCCTCTCTCCCGTCGCTGACCACATTCGGGAGGTGGCGATTGGCACCTGTCAGGACGTTCTGGCAAGGGTTGTCCAACGGTATGAAACCGCAGTGTCGATCCAGGACAGGATCGTTGAACATTGCAAGGAGGTCGGATTAACACCGCAAGCAGATGAAGCTTTTTTGCAGGCCTTGTGGTTGTCGCTGGCGAAGGCCAGGACGGCCTTGGAGCGTGAGGTCCCCCCGGCACCGCTGCACCTGGCCGGCCGCTCTAGTCCTGGACAATTGCCGACCTCGTCGCTGGTCAGCATGCCAGAATGTCGATGGCGGAAGCCATGAGGACCCCGATTGAATGTTCTCATTCGTTTGTGATCGGGGGTGCAAGTCAATCCGGCTCCAGCGCATGTTGGCCTCAGGAACAAACCGCCGTCGCATCCGTTCAGCATCGCGAAGGACGACACGGCTGTCCACGGCCTTTCCGGTACTGCAAAGGAGACATGACATGCTCGGTCCGCAGAGGGGTTTTCGAAGACCATCTGAGGCTTCGCGCCGCTGGCGACATCGAGGAGGATCTTAGGTGCAACTATGCTGTGGACGTGGTCCTCTTGACCTCGAATTCGAATTTAGAGGCCATGATGCCGTCCGCCTGTCGTCCAAACGCCTGCGCGAGCAGCTGCCTCAAGGTGAGTTCAACTACATCGGAAAACAGGTCCGCGGCCCCTATACACTGCTGATCTGGTCGGCAACTTCGTCCAGGTTCGACGCCATTGGGGGCACGAGAAGAGATCGGGAACCTTGATCAGGTGCGGGCAAAGGTCCGTTACGAAAAATGCGGCCGCAAGGACTCGATGACAGCGGAAACCCTTCAGGCAGACGATCCTCATTCCGGAACTTCCGCAATGGAGCGCAGCCGAGATGCTCAAGCCGCTGCTGGCGCGGCGGACTGAAATCAGCGGTCAACCCGACCGTCGCTCGCTGTTGGCTGCCGGTGTGCCGTCGCCGAAGGAACAACAAGAGACTGGTCCAGTTAGAGCCATGCATGCGTCGATAGAAATGAAAGAGGAGATGACAATGGCGACGAAAAAAAGCTCTCAGGGCAGCTCCAAGGGCTTGGAAGACCTTTTCTATGATGGTCTGAAAGACATCTACTACGCCGAACGCAAGATTCTGACGGCGCTCCGGAAAATGGCAAAGGGCGCGGAGTCCGAAGAGTTGAAGGCGGCGTTCGAAAAACATCGTGACGAGACGGAAGGTCAGATCGAGCGTCTGCAGCAAGTTTTCGACGCCTTTGGCAAGAGAGCCCAAGGGAAAACGTGCCCGGCGATCGACGGCATCATCGAAGAAGGACAGGAGATTTTGGAGGAATTCGAGGAGGCTCCGGCATTGGACGCGGGTCTCGTGGCTGCAGCCCAGTCCGTCGAACATTATGAAATAGCGCGCTACGGGACTCTTGTCACATGGGCCGGGTTACTTGGCTTGAAAGACGCCGTCCCGCTACTCGAACAGACGCTCAAGGAAGAAAAAGCAACCGATGAGGCGCTCACCCGACTAGGCGAAACAGGCGTCAACGAACGGGCGATGCAACAGGCCGCATAACTTCGGATCGAATCGACGCGACCGCGGCCCCCGGCAGACGGGATTGGAGCTTGGTTGTATTCGCCAATCCAGGCACGCGTGTACACCGCAGCCGCCGAGCCGTCGACGTGGTGGTGGCCGACCGGTTTCGACTAGGCCACCGGAACTGACAATGGGGGACTGCGAATGCGATTACTTGCCCACGCCTTGGGCGACAGGATGTTGGTATGAACGAGGATACCGCCCGTCGGCCCACGGCAGGCTCTTCCGGGTTCGACAGCTTTTTCATGGCTGGTTTCGAGTGTTCCTCCCACAGGCGCGCCGACGGGGCCCGTCTTGATCTGATCCGCGCGACCTCACATGACATCCATGCACATGCCGACTATCGCCGTTGTGCCGAGCTTGGGCTTCGCACGATCCGCGACGGCTTGCGCTGGCACCTGATTGAAACAGCGCCCGGAGTTTTCGACTGGTCGAGTTGGACGTCGGCGATCGAAGCAGCCCAGGCGGCCGGGGTGCAGATTATCTGGGATATCTTCCACTATGGCTCGCCAGACCATATCGACCAAGGTGGCCCGGGGTTTATCAAGGCCTACGTCCGTTTCGCCGCGGAAGCTGTTCGGGTTCATCGCTCCGCTACCGGGGTGGCTCCCCTGGTGTGCCCGATCAACGAGATTTCGTTTTTTGCATGGGCTGTGGAGGTCGGCTATTTCCCCCGCGTCGGGCCGAACAAGCGTGGATGGTTCAAACGACACCTTGTCAGGGCAGCGGTCGCCGGCGTGAGGGCCATGCGGGAGGCCGAACCCGGCTGCAGGTTCATCTGGGCCGAACCGCTGATCCATATTGCTCCTCGTGACCGTACTCACCCCGAGCGGCGGCGCGCCGAAAATGCTCGCCAGGGCCAATTCGAGGCGTATGACATGCTGATCGGGCGCGTGGAACCGGAGTTGGGCGGCAGCGAGGACGTTGTGGACGTCATCGGCCTCAACTTCTATCCGCACAACCAATGGTACTTGAATGGCCCAACGATACCCATGGGGCATCACGAATACCGTGCACTTTCGGAATTGCTGGTCGAGGTCGCCGAACGATACAAGAAGCCGATGTTCATCGCCGAGACCGGCGCCGAAGGTTCAGGCCGGCCAGCCTGGCTTCACTACGTTTGCGACGAAGTGCGCGATGCGACGAGCCTCGGTGCACCTGTTCAGGGTATATGCCTGTACCCGGTGACGGCCTACCCAGGTTGGGACAATTCGCGCCACGCCGAAGTCGGCTTGTTCTCCACCATTCATGCGGACGGCTCGCGCACTGTTCGCAAGCCACTTGCGGACGAGTTGGAGCGCCAGCGCCAATCGTTCTTGGCGTTTGAGGAACAACAAGCAAGCGCGCTATAGCCTCGCTGATACGAACAGTGCGCGCTTTTCAGCTGCATCAACAGCACAGCATATCTAGAGCTGTTCGCCGAGAAGCAACATCGTTGGTCTCTTTGGCCGTGGGTCGCCCGACGCCGGTCAGGCCGGCGCATCATTCACTCGGCCGCCTCGCGCTGCGTCGGCGTGACGAGCATCCCGTTTGCTGGCAGGCGTGTCTGAATGCGCCCGAACGTAGCCAATGCCTGGCCGACCACCTGATCCATATTGTAATAGCGATATGTTGCAAGACGTCCGACGAACCAGACCTCCGGGCACGCCGCGGCCAAAGCTTCGTATCGTTTGTACAAAGCCTCGTTTTCGGCCCGCGGCACCGGGTAATAAGGATCTCCGACGTCGGTGGGGTATTCGTAGGTGAGGCTGGTCTTCGGACTCTGCTGACCGGTCAGATGCTTGTACTCGGTGATCCGTGTGTATTTTTCCGTCTGCGGATAGTTGACGACGGCGACCGGTTGAAACTGCTCGCAATCAAGTGTCGTGTGCTCAAAGCGCAGCGAACGGTAGGGCAAGCGACCAAGCTTCCAGTCGAAATACTCGTCGATCGGACCGGTGTAGATCATCTGCTGGAAGGGGATCTTGTCGCGAATTTCGCGGTAGTCGGTCTGCAGCATGATCTTGATCTTGGGACTATCCAGCATGCGCTGAAACATGCGCGTATACCCGCCTGCCGGCATGTTCTGGAAGCTGTCGCCAAAATACCGATCGTCGCGATCGGTCCGGGTCGGGACTCGCGCCGTCACTGACTTGCTCAACTGGGAAGGGTCGACACCCCACTGCTTCCTGGTGTAGCCGCGGAAGAATTTCTCGTAGAGCTCTCTGCCTACTGTGCTCACCACGACGTCCTCGGCGGTGCGGACTTCTTTGACCGTTTCGCGTCGGAAAGCGAAGAAGTCCTGCAGCTGCTCGGACGTCAATTCAAGGCCGTAGAGGCGGTTTATGGTGTCGAGATTAATCGGTATCGGCAGCAGCTTTCCATCGACAAGCGACAGCACGCGATGTTCGTAAGGCCGCCATTGCGTGAATTGCGACAGATAGTCCACGATCGATTGGGCGTTGGTGTGAAAGATGTGAGGCCCGTAACGGTGAATTAGTATTCCCGCCTCGTCGTAGCAGTCATAGGCATTGCCGCCGACGTGATTTCGTCGGTCTATGATCAGGACGCTTTCCTGCCGTTGCGATGCGATACGCTCGGCCAGCACACTGCCGGCGAAACCGGCCCCTACGATCAACCAGTCGAACACGCTCACGCCCTCCTCAGGAATGGGACGACGCTCTTCATCGCATGGGCGCGCTCGATGTGGGCAGCCATCGCGCTCCAGGTCTTCTCCCAGGACATGTCGGCGAGGTAGGCGTCGGCCTTCTTCACCAGGAAATCGCGGGGGTGGGCCAGGATCGAGCGAAGCTTGGCCTCGATGTCCTCCGCCTCGACAATCTCGACAAGGCCTTCGACGCCGTAGGTACGCACAACGTCGACGATCGCCGTGGACAACACCGGCAGTCCTGCCGCAAGAAACTCGGGAGTCTTGGTCGGGCTGATGTAGCGGGTCGCTTCGTTGAGCGCGAACGGCATCCAGCCGGCACTCCAATGCCTGAGATAGTTCGGCAGGTCTGCATAGGACTTGCCGCCCAGCCAATGCAGGTTGCCTGCCGTGGGAAGGCTCGCCCGATCGATCTTGACGACAGGGCCGAGCATGACAAAATGCACGTCTGGCATTGCCGCAGCCGCATGCGCGATAAGTTCAAGGTCGAGCCGTTCGTCGATGACCCCGAAGTACCCCACCCTCGGGTGAGGTATGTCGGCCTGATCGAATGGGTCTTCACCTGGCGCCCTAGCCTGATGGAAATGGGTAACGTCGATGCTGCTCGGGAAGGGAAAGATCGCCCGATGCAAGCTGCGCTTGGCCTCGTAGAGGCTCTGCCCGCCCGTGAAGACGACATCGGCACGTTGCAACAGCGCCTTTTCCAACTGCGTCAACTCTGCGGGAGCGTCTTTGAACGCGGAGAGTTCATCCATGCAGTCGTAGACGCAGACGTCACAGGCGAGATGATCGCTGAAGCGTAGCGCCATGGGCGTGTAATACCAGGTCGTCAATCGGTCATGCGGCGTGGAGGCGAGGATCTGATCGACGAACCTGCGCTGGATTGCGTCCGCCCTGGTCGCGGAAGTACCAACTGGGATCAGCGGGGTCACTATTCTGATCTTGGGGGTAATATTGTGCACCCGCATCGAAGGGTGGCGCCTCTCATCGAAGATCGGCTCTTCGAAGTAAATTAGCTGTTGCTGTTTTGACGCCAGGGTCAGAATGTGTTGTGGTCTCTGATATACGAAGTTCCATCGGAGGTGTGAAAAGCAAATTAAAATAGACGGTTGTACAGGGTTTTTTGGTGTTTTGGCCCGGCCCGCCGCCATTTCCATGTAGATTATCCTTCGATATAGTTACAAAATGCCTCGACTAACAAAAGTCAATCGAGGCAGCTTTGACATGAAGTTCGCAGCCTTCTATATAACTTCCATCCCGATAAGTTGTTCCATAGCTCCAAACTGTCTCGGGCGAGACCAGCCGTCCGCTCCACTTGCGACGGCTCGACAGAGAAGGGGCGAGCCGGCCGCCCCCATTCGATCCACATGATGAAGCCCTCGCGTCAGGTCGGGCTCCCCAAATGTGGCCCTTTGCCACAGAGCGGTTCAAATCCTTCAATCGTTCAACAACCGTTCATCAGCGGAGCTATAAATACGCTTGGAATCGATTCATCTGAGTCGCGCCGGTGGTTCATTTGAATGGAGCCCGAGACGAATCGAGGGATGGCTGGCGAATGAAGATCGACTTTGAAACCAACGTCTTTCCATTGTTTCACCCGCAGGTTGTGGATGATCTGAAGGACCCTTGTCCGGTGTTCGATGGCACGCTCTGGCACGTCTTCGGCTCCAGCGGCACCGTCACAACCGAGAGCTGGAAAATCCTCCACGCCACAGCGCCGGATCTTTATGGACCCTGGACAGAGCACGAGGCGATCGTTTTGCCGGTAACCGGATCGGGCATTGCGGCGCCCGGCGTCATTCATGAGTGCGGCGTCTTCCACATGTTTATCCAGACCGAATTCATGAAGTCCGGCGGACGTTGCGAGCACGCGGTCTCCAATGACGGCTTTCATTGGGTGGTGCTCAATCCGGCGATATTGTCGCTGCCCGACACCGATGAGGACGGCATCTACGATCCCCACCCCGCAATCGTCGGAGGCAAGCGCTATATCGTCTATTCAGGCATGCCCAAATTCACCAGGGTGCCCCAGCCTGATGTCTATCTGGCGCGCAGCCAATCCGATTCCTGGTTCGGGCCATGGAAACGTCTCGGCAAGATACTCGATCATCTCGACGTGCCGCATCACAATGCGCGCGAACACCCGGATTACGAATGGGGGATCGAAGGCGCGCAGCTCGTCGAGCTGCCGGACGGTCGTGTGCTTCTTAACGCCACCTGCTTCCTCCCCGAAGGTCCGCGCGGCAGCCGGCAGCGCGTCTTCTTCGCCATCGCCAATGACGTCAAGGGTCCCTACGTTTCCGTTGGCCCCGTTCTCGACCCTGGTGAGCCCGGCGAGAATGGCCATTCGACCGTAATGATCGAAGGCCGGCAATTGACTTTGTTCTACCAGAGCAGGCGTGAGGCTACGAACCATCGCTGGCGGTTCGGGTTGGCTAAGTGTGACCTGGATCGGCATATACTTTCGAGAGTTGCCTAGATGGTAAGTTCCGGCATTTGCCGGAACGGAGGATAATCTGGCTGTTGGTTGGTGGGACGGATCCCTTTGTACTGGTGATTGAGGGTAGCAGGGGATTCGCAGCCAGTGGGCAAAGCTTGCGACGAGGGATCTATACACGTCAGGCAAGCCGGTCGCCTCATGGACGGCGGTGCCAGCTGCAAGCCTAGCCTAGCAATGAACTGTAACTGAGCGCAGCAACGCGGCCAGTCGATTCACGCGGTTTTGATCCTGAGCACAATGTCCTGATCGTAATTTCCAAAGCCCTTGCCGAAAATATTGATCCCGCCGGGGCGCTTGGCATCGTCCTTGACGCCGATACGGACGCGGATTGAATGATGGCTCTTCAGATCGAGTGCGGCGAGGCCGGTTTCGGAAATCCTGAGGCCGTCGACATAGGTGCCGTCATTGGCAATTCGCCAGTTCTTCAGCTTACCGTATTGCGAGCCCTTAAGCTTCCACCAGGTGGGCGTGAAGACGCCGCGCTTGTCGCCGAAATCCCCCGGCGACGTCCAGGTGCCGACATCGACGCCATTGATCGTCAGCGTGATGTCCGAGGGCCAATCGGCGCTGGTGCCCGGCACTTCCGAAGACAGCTCTATCGCAACTTCGAGTCCGGTGATCTCGGCATTGGCGAGCTTGGCATTGTTGGGGAACTGGTATTCGACAAAACCGCGCGTGAACCATAGCAGACCGGCCTTCATGCGGTCCGGATCGAGGAAAGTGTTGGGAACATCGAGCAGACCGATGATGCCGTCCGGCGAACAAAGGCCGCAGGGCGCGGTAACCTCGAAGCCGGTATAAAGCCCGATCGGCATCGACACTTCGATCGCGTCGTTCTTGACCGCACGATATTCGCTCTTGAACACGACGAGCACTTTTTCGGCGGTCGGATAGCAGATTTTCCGGTTGCCTTTCTTCGCTCTCTCGGTGCGGATCAGCCCCGCATCCTCCAGCACCTGGATGTTGGTCGAGACGGTCGACTGCGGAAGCGACAGCACGGCGGCGATTTCGTTGACATTCATCGGCCCCTTCTCATGCAGCAGTTTCAGCATCGAGATCCGCGCCGAGGAGGCAAGCCCCTTGAGCACGGCAATGCCTTCCTCAGGTTCGATCACCAGAAAATTGCGATTCATGAAATCGGCAGTCTATGCTCGTGACAGAGGTTATGGCTTCGCTCATTGCAACGGCGCTGACCGAAACGCCGAGCCGTTGATTTGGTTACATTAAGCCCTCGACCGTCAGTATGCATCGCAAGCCGTACCCGCAAGGATGGTGCGACATGTCTACTTTGTTCTCCGACCGCCAGCTCCTTGTAGTGCGGGGGTGCTTGTCAGTCCGTGGCCTCGATTTGCAGACGACTAGGTAGATGCTGGCAGCCACAAAGAGAGGCAGAAGCCGAACACGGAATTGGGGCCGTTCCCCTGGCCAAATCCCCAAGATACGGGACCTCGACGTCGATGTTAGCCGAACCGGCGCGGATGGACGCACAGGATGCGGTTCGCTGAAGTGCGTGCCGCCGTGAAGTAAATCATCGGATTCGCCACCCGATAGAGTCGGGACGGCGTTCTACCTATTGCTTTTGAGCATGATCTTTTCCGAAAATCACGATTCCACTTCTTCGGGATCCCGCCAGTGCCGGCCTACTTCATGCTGGCCGCGGCAGCGACCCTGTCCACCATGGCGAGAACAGCTAGCGGTGCGGTGTGGTGGACCATGTGGCCGGCCTGCGGGATGATATCGACAAAGGAACCAGGAATCTCCGATTGTAGTCTAAGAGCCTCGGCTTTCGCATCGAACAACCGGTCGCCGGCCCCGGCAATAATGCCGGCAGGCTCAACAGGGTGAAGCGGCCGCCGGCCAGCGCGTCGGCCAGCATCAATCCCGATTCGGCCGCGATCGACCGCAGCTGTGAGGCCGCTGGCGATGTCCTTTGCCGACGAAGCAAACCCTGCAGAGACGATGCCGGGGCGAACTACTTGCCCATGGCGAGCGGCCAGGTGAGCAGCACAAGCAGCGGCAGCAAAATGTGGGGGAAAACACCACCGGCGACAGGCAAGGCCGGCAGCCCGCCAGTGCAAGGCCCAGGCGCGGCGGCAAGAACGGACCGATGAAGACTCCCGATCGAATCGTCGTCCGATCGAGCTCATCGACTCGCCCGCCTGCCATCGAACCCAAATCTCAGGCGCTGAGCGGCCGAGTAGTAGATGCGACTTCGCTGCTTCATGGCTCACACTCCATCTTTCAGAAGAGCGTGTGTTGCTGCGATCAGTTGAATCCGCCACCCAAACCGAACGCGGCTGCTAGGCAGGCCGAAGCTTGTGCAAGTACAGCTGTGCGTCACAAGGCAAGTGAACTAAGACGCTGCACGAACCGCGGGTGATCGCGAATGGCGTCGAAATGACTTCGTGACGGATTCGTTCCAATACGTTCTGACTCACGCTTCCTCCG
Organism: Mesorhizobium sp. M0898; assembly: GCF_040319695.1. Lineage (NCBI taxonomy): Bacteria > Pseudomonadati > Pseudomonadota > Alphaproteobacteria > Hyphomicrobiales > Phyllobacteriaceae > Mesorhizobium > Mesorhizobium sp. M0898. The sequence continues at coordinate 83,894 of NZ_JAMYOE010000015.1, forward strand.
ACGGCTCTTTCCAGGTACCGCACCGCTTCCTCCACTTCCCCGAGCACGGAATGCATGCAAGCGGCGTTGTACTGCGTCACGAAGTCGTCCGGATCGATCGCCAGCGCTTTGGCCAGCCAGGAACGCGCCTTCTTCCGCTCACCGATATACGCGAGCGAGGGCGCCGCGATGCAGCGGTGCCGCATTTTCAGGATGGCGGCCAGTTGAGCGTTCGGCGCGCTCGAAACAGACCCTTGGTTCGCGAGCGGATGAAGGCGATCGCGCAGGAGCGTCCCCCCGTGTAGAGTTGCCACCCTGGATCTCGCCTTGGCCGGCTGCATTCCTGGCTGTGTCCCCTAGGATACATTGTCGAGCAGGGTCGACTTATCCAAGCCATGTGTCGGCTCAGGCGGCCATTCACCATTCGGCGTCATCTCGTTGACTGTCTCGGGTAGATCCCGCGCAATCCTTCTGATTAGCTCCTCGCGCGAAAGACCCGTCTGCATCGAAATGGACGTGAGTGTACCTTCGTCCATTGCCGCTTGGACGTCCCTTGGCTCAATCGGTTGGTTTGGCCCGCTGCCAACCCACGAGTCGACCTTCGATCCTGCCCCCACCTCCCTGAAACGGTCGAGGATCTCACCAAGGTCAGCCCTCGACACGCCATTCGTTATCTGAGCCAGAATTCTGCGTTGCGGGTCGTTTGGGTTAAGATACCCCGCTCCCGGAATCAATTCACAGAGCTTGTCGCGATTTTGGTATGCCAGAACGCCAAGCATCGCGATCGCCAATCTTCCCAGATTTGCCATTTGATCTCCTCCACGGTTTTGGCCGATGAGCGAATCGAAGCCAAGTCTTGGCGGATGACGACCCGTGTGGGCTCGAACAACTTCTTGCCGGTCGGCTCGCCGGCGGAGAGCACGCGTCCTTCGGGTTCTCGTTTTCATCTGACGTCTTCTCCTGACGCAGAATTTCGGGGCGCTTGGCCCGCAGTCGCCCTACGCCGATCGAACGCCCTAACCCGGCGCCTTCCGGGTTTGTTCCGCTTGTCAGAGTTTGTCGGCGACGATGGAGAGCGCGACCCGACGGGGTAACTCTACCGGGTCGAGAGACAGAGTCTGCCCAATTCGACCATATTTCAGAACGACGGCGGCTCGGTTAGCCTCAGCTACCTTGGACTGCCGCCGGCTCGCGCACGAATTTCAATTTCGGCGGGACGGCGAACACCCTGAACCGCTCAGCCAGGCTGTCAAGAGCTTGACGCATGCCCACTCCCGCGGCAGCCGCACCGTGTCCACTGATGACCATGTGCGGGTTCAGGGCAGCCAAGTGCTTCACGGATCTTTCCGCCGCATCCCAGTCCGGCGTGAAGTAGCGCGGCGGACCGTGCATCTCAAGATCCTGAACGGCGACCTCATAGACTGACTCCTGACCGGTGGTGATGAAAGCGTCCCCTACGATCAGCGAGCGGTCCTCCTCGCGCCAGAGCGAGATATGCCCAGGAGCGTGCCCGGGTGTGTGTAGCCATCGCCATCCGGGCATTCCGGGGATCGATCCGTCGGCAGGTAGGAGTTCCAAACGGTTGCCAAGATCAATTGGCCCCCGTGGAAAAAGCGGCGAAAGCAGCGCCATCAGTCCACCCCCGACCCAGGGATCCGGTGGCGGATAGGATGCGGTTCCGTCCAAATAGGGGCGCTCGAGTGGATGCGCGAAGACAGGCACGTCCCACCTATTCGCGAGGTCTAGAACCGTTCCCACATGGTCGAAATGGCCGTGGGTCAGGATGATCGCGGCCGGCCGTGCGTTCGTGCCAAACCGCTTTTCCGCGACCGCAAGAATGCTGCCGCGGGACGTCGGCAACCCGGTATCGATCAGCATCCAGTTCCGATCTCCGCTGCCCGGTGCGCCGAAGAACACGACATTGACGATTGCTAGGCGCAAATAGCCCAAGTCCGGTGCGATGCTCCAAGCGCCGTCGCCACGATCCTCGCGCCTGGCGTGGTCGATCTCGGAAAGTCGAATCTGAACGGTCATGTGATCCCGTGCCTCTCTTGTTGCTGAGCAGCCGCTCGAGTCGATCGGCGGCGGTGGTATATCGCCCCGAACTTGGCACGGCCCTCCTTGTTCCTCCTTCGCCACCCAGCTCCGGACAGTCCACCACAGGAACAAAGGCTCGACCAAATCGGTTCGGCATTACCCGGTCACGCCAGGACGAGCTGGACTGAGCAACGAAGATGGCGCGCGCCCCATTGGATGCGGTATTTCGCCAACGCGGTTCCCGGTCCTAACAAGGCGGCCGAGTTCGAAGCCGACTGCTGAAAGAAGACTTCGAATGAGCGAAGTGGGGCGTATGGACGAGCACCAGGTGGAGGCTCCGGTTCCGCAAGCTTCGCCTATGACTGGTCAAGTTGGGCGCCAATGGTCGAGGCGGCCCGATCGGCAGGTGTCCAGGTTATCTGGGACATCTTCCATTACGGATCTCCAGACCATGTCGATCAGGGATCGCTGCATTTCATCGATGCCTATGCCTCGTTCGCGGCAGAAGCCGTGAGGGTACAGCGTTCGATCGCGGGAACACCGCCTCTGTTGTGTCCCATCAACTAGATCTCCTTTTTCGCATGGGCTGTTGAGGTCGGCTATTTCCCGCGTGGGGCCGAACAAACGTGCTGGTTCAAGCGGCATCTCGTGAAGGCTGCCATCGCGGGTGTTCGTGCAATGCGGGAGATCGACCCCGCCTGCAGATTTGTCTGGGCCGAGCCCCTTATCCAAATCGCTCCTCGTGACCGGACCCGCAGCGAACGGGGTCGGGCCGAAAACGCCCGTCAGGGGCAGTTCGAAGCTTACGACATGTTGCTGGGCCGCGTCGAACCTGAGTTGGGCGGGAGCGAAGATGTTGTCGATTGTCGTGGGCCTGAATTTCTAGCCGCACAATCAATGGGAAATAAACGGGCCGACGATATCGATGGGACACCATGAGTACCGCGCTTTGTCGGAAATGTTGCTCGAGGTTGCTCATCGGTACGGTAAGCCGATGTTCATTGCCGAGACCGGCTCAGAGGGATCCGGCGGGCCGGCTTGGCTCCACTATGTATGCCGCGACGAGGTGCGTGCCGCTATGGGTGTCGGAGCATCGATTCGAGGGTATTTGCCTGTACCCGATAACGGCCTACCCGGGCTGGGACAATTCGCGTCATGCAGAGGTGGGGTTATTTTCGGCCATCCACCCGAATGGCACACGCCGCCTCCGTCAGCCCGTCGCGGACGAACTGGTGCATCAGCAAGATCTGTTCACGGCAAACCGGACGCGCTGATTGTGTTGCGACACACCGCAAGGGCGAGCACCGAAGACCAGGGCGAATTACGGTGTATTCCTCAGCCAAAATCGGCGCCACGCGATGCCAAGTGGCATGGGTGCGAGGAAGTGCAGCATCAGGAAGCGGTGGCCCCTTCCACCAACCCGCACTCTGAGCGTCGCTTCCGGAAGTTTGATCTGCTCCAGCGAGAAACCTTCAAACATGCAACTCCCTCCATTCGCAACATTTGCCAAATGTGTAAACGGAGAGGCAGTTCAATGTCAGCTTCCGCGGGATCTGAACTTGCCTTGTATTCCGCGAAGAGGTCGTGAGCCGAACGGCGGCTTTAACTGGTCCCTCGGCAATAACCGGACGGACAGCAAACGGCCCCCAAAAAGCCGCCAGGCGGCAACGCGCCTGATATCGCACCTTGTGATCAACTCTGCCGCTTCCTGTTAGCCGAAGTTGCAAGCGGCCCCGCTAACAATCGTGGTTGCGCCTTCAGGGCATCGTGGTTCAGACCGCTGGCGGATTAGAACTCATGTTGGCTTTGCGATCGGCTCATCGCTTGCCGACAATCGGTGACCTATATAAAGGGGCATGTCCACGCGCCGAAAAATCAATGCAACAGCGAAGCTGATTGGAGAGTGGCCTTTAACCCCGGCTGCAACGTTTGGATCGTCGGTCAGAGCGAGGGGTATTTTTCTCGAAATACGCGCCCGCCTTCCAACGGAGTTCAGGAAATTGCTCAATATCGAGTCCCGCGTGCTTACCCTGCGCCTGTCTGAGGGCGCCGAGAATGATGGGCAGGTGGTATTCGGGATCATATCCAAAGCACTGCAGAATATCGAAGACCTGCCCGTAATCCCCCGTGAAATCGAGGACATTCTGACGATCTCGACGGCCGAACGGCACCGCTGGCTGAAAGATGGTCGCTTGCAGAGCGCCGGGACGAAAACGGTGAAACTCCGCGGGCGGGCAAGGAACATCACCTTTCACGTGTTCGACCCGCAGCACGTGGAGGATGTGCTTGACCGCGACCTGGTAACGGTCTGGCGCGAACAGGACGCAGCGACAGCTGCAGAGAATAGGCGGCGAGCCGCGGGGAGGGCCGCTATGAAACGCGCTCAAAGAAGCGGTCGCGAAACTGCAGCTTCAGGTGGCTATGGCCACGATGAGAACTCGCACTCCAATTTGCGTGGCTGGGAAGATTTTGAGAAGGACGGACTCCTGCACTGATAGGCCGGGCGCACAAGCAGGTTAGGCCGTTTGGCTGCGCCGTGCGAGATGCGCAAGGAGGGCCGCCAAACGCATCGCGTTCAGCACCCGCTTCGCAGGGACACCGCCCTTGCGCGCCATCTCGACACCCCAATGCATGTGGTCGAGCTCGCGGATCGAATGAGCGTCCGGATTGATGCTGAAGATGCAGCCCTGATCGAGTGCCTTTTGATGCCAGCGCCAATCGAGGTCGAGTCGCCACGGATGTGCGTTGATTTCGACAGCGACGCCGTGTTTCGCACACGCTTTGAGGACTTTTTCGACGTCGAGATCATAACCGGGCCGCCGCAACAGCTGGCGACCGGTCATGTGCCCGATGATTGTCGTCCGGGGATTTGCGATCGCCTCAATGATACGCTCCGTCTGTTCCTTCTTTGGCAACTTGAAGCGGCTGTGCACGCTCGCGACAACGAAATCGAACTGCTCCAAGATATCATTCGGGTAATCGAGCGAGCCATCCGCCAGGATGTCAGCCTCAATGCCCTTCAGTATGCGAAATTTTCCATTGTACGCCTTGTTCAGCCGGTCAGCTTCGCGGTGCTGTTCAGCAATCTCCTGCAACGAAAGGCCGCCTGCATAGTGAGCGGACTGCGAATGATCGGCGACACCATAGTATTCGAAACCGCGGTTGCGCGTGGCTTCAGCCATTGCCTCAAGCGTTTCGGTGCCATCGGATGCGGTCGTGTGAGAATGCAGGATGCCATGCAGATCTTCATCCCGAATGAGGTCGGGCAGCTTCTGCTTTGCCGCTCGCTCAATCTCGTCCCTGCCTTCGCGCAATTCAGGCTCGATAAACTGCAGGTCTAGAGCTTGGTAGATTTCTTCTTCTGTCACTGACGCGATCAGCTTTCTCCCGCGATGAAGCCCGTCCGCGTTTAGGGTGAATCCCTTGACGGCCGCGAACGTCTTCAGTTGCTTAAGGTGGTCTGCCGAACCGGTTGCTTCGAGCAGGCTCGCGCCAAAGTGCTTCCTGTCCGTGACAACAAGCCTGAGGGTCGTATCCTCGATTCCAGTCGACTTTCTGGCCTGCGCTACCAGGGCGAAGTCGGAAACAAGCTCGCAACCGCGTCGGAAGTCACCTGCAATTTCCACGCGCCAAAACTCTGGATGCTGTTGCTTTACCGATATGACCGCATGGTGGAGAAGAGCGGCGGCCTTGTGCAGGTGAAGTTGCGTTTCGCCGCTTCGCACGATGGCCAGGTTCTGCAGCAGCTTTGTCTGAAGCGCGGCGCCGAGGCCTTTGACTGGGCGGATGCGGTCTTCTCTTGCAGCGGCCTCGAGCTCCGCCAGCGAGTTCACGCCGAGCGCCTGATGAAGCTTCAGTATCTTATCGGGACGAAGCCCGGGTATGGCAAACAGCTCCATCACGCCCGCTGGAACATCCTCGCGCAGCTTTTCAAGGCTCGGGTGCGTGCCGGTTTGGTAAAGCTTGGTCACGATGTCTGCGATCGCATCACCGATCCCCGGGATCTTGGTGAGGGCGCCGGCGGCGATGATCCGATCAAGCGGCTGCGACAGCGCCGTCAGACTTTCTGCCGCGCGCAAGTATGCCTTTGTGCGATAGGGATTATCGCCGCGCATAGACGCCCGTTGCGCGTATTCCCTCAAAAGACTGGCGACGGCCCTCGGATCGATTTTTGCCATGGCTTCAGCCAAACGAGGCCGATCTCCGCAGGTTCCAATCAGGCAAGACCATGAGCGCCGCGTTGCCCTTTAAATCCCGGCTTTACTGCCTTTTCCCGCGTCGGACGCTACAGATTGGGCAAGGATTGGTCAGCGCGACCCCACCCCGCCAGAGCTTTGGAGGCTGCGCGTTTATTTAATTCAGGAGCATCGCCCACGTGGAAATGAGAGGGCGCGTCTATTGTCTTCATCTCCGCCCACGTGATCGGTGCCGCGACAGGAGCGCCCGGACGTGATCTCGCGCTGTAAGGCATGATCGCGGTCGCCCCGCGCTGATTGCGTAGATAGTCCACAAAGATGCGACCCTTGCGGCGCGCCTTTGACAACACGGCCGTGAAATGGGCCGGATCGCTCCGGGCGACCGCCTGCGCCAGGCGAGACGCGAAGTCCTTAACCTCTGGCCACTCGGCGCCAGGGGTGAGCGGCGCGATGACGTGCACTCCTTTGCCTCCCGTCAGCATCGGGAAAGTCGTAAGCCCAAGCGATTTAAGGATAGCGCGGAACTGAAAGGCAGCGGCGCGGACGGCCTCAAAATCGAGGCCTTCATCGGGGTCGAGGTCGAACACGAGGCGGTCGGCCTTTTCGACATCCTCGATCCGAGCTCCCCATCCATGCAGCTCAATCGTTCCCATCTGGACGCACGTCATCAGTCCGTCGGCATCGTCGACATAGAGATATGGTTCCTCGTGCCCGTCCTTCTCCCTGATGCCGACGTGGTGGACTTTGTCGCCAAAGCTGCCCGCATCGTGTTTTTGGAAGAAGCACTTCTTCGCGCGGCCCTGTGGGCATCGAACCAGACTGATCGGCCGGCTGCCAACCCAAGGAAGCATGATCGCCGCGACCGCTGCGTAGTGGTCGGCGAGCTGTCCCTTGGTGATGTTGGACTCCGGATAGATAACGCGGTCACGATTACTTATCGCGATGGCGGTTGTCGCAGACGCGGCGAGATCGGCTGCACGACGTTCCGTCTCGAGCCCGACCGCCTCCGGCTTCTTGTCTTCGCGAAGACCAAGATAGCTCGGATGTCGTAACGTCCCTTCATTTGTCATTTCGGTGAAGGCAATCTCAGCGACCAGTTTCGGACGGAGCCAGTGTGCGCCTCGCACTTCGGCGCGTGGTGCGTCGACGGTCGCGGCCTTCTGCTCAAGCGGCGCCATGATCTTCAAAAGACGAAGAAGTTCAGCGGTATCGAAGCCGGTGCCGACTTTCCCGGCGTAACGCAGCTTGCCGCCGTCATGAACGCCAAGGATCAAGGACCGAAACGCGCGGACCTTGTCGGACGGCGTCCAGCCGACAATCACAAATTCCTGCCGCCTGATGCATTTGATCTTCAGCCAGCTTGCGCCGCGGGCCGCCACATAACTCGAATCCGCGAGCTTTGAGATGACGCCCTCAAGGCCGGCTGCGCAGAAGCGATCGAGCAGCTCTTCTCCGCGGCCGACGATATGGTCGGAGTAACGAAGGACCGGATTTTTCGCAGGCAAGATCGCCTCCAGCTTCGCCTTGCGCTCAAGAAGAGGAAGCCTTGCCAGATCTTCGCCGTCGAGCTGCAGCAGATCGAACGCATAAAAGTCGATAGTCGCCGGGGCACCCTTCAATGCATTCTGAAGCGCCTGGAAGTTAGATCTTCCTTCCGCATCGACAACCACGGCCTCGCCGTCAATCAGGGCGGAGCGCACCTTGAGCTTGCGAGCCTCGGAGAGGATCGAGGGAAAACGGCTAGACCAGTCCAGACCAGATCGTGTGTAGGCTCGCGCGTCGCCCCCGCCGACGGCAACGAGAATACGATAGCCGTCGTATTTCATCTCATGGATCCAACGATCGCCGGCGGGGACCGTGTTCACGAGCGTTGCGAGCTGGACCGGCCGGAAAGCGGGCGGCGCTAAAGTGACCTCGTCACGAGCGGGCGACTTCGCTTGATTAGCGCTCGACGCATTGATTGCCTTATGCGACGTTGGCTTGACCACTCTGTCCTAAATCATACTCAGAGATGAAAACAGCGTTATCCGCGTCCAACGCGCGACTACTTCTTTAGTTTCGCTGCAGGCCGTATTGAGCTTTTCGCGATCATTGCCGACCCGCTTGATTAGCGCCTCGGCCTGAGGCCGTACTTCCTGCCTCCGGCCCTTCCATCCTCCGATTTGCGCGCACAGCTCACTGGCAATAATCAAGAGCAGGAACGTGCTCTCAAATGCCGCCCCAGCAATATCCGCTTTCTGCCATCGGCTTTAGAAACCCGACATTCCGGTTCCGGTCCCCTGTGGGTACGGTTTGATCTTCTCGTCGAACCCCATGTTACGATTGATGATTACTCGACGGGCCCCATTGACGCCAAGTACCTCGCCCAGAGCAGCTCCGATGCCAGTTTCAAGAAGTGCAAAATGGCCCATAAATGCGCCGACCAGAGTGAATGCTCTCGTATCCGGGTCTATTTCGAGCAGCGCGGACTTGGTCAGCATTAGACAGCCTAACGGGTCCTTCCCAACATAGCCATGGGCACCGGCCTGCTACTCACGCAGCCCCCTCTCCTCCTTGGCAGCAGCCTCGAAAGCCTGACGGACCTCTTCCGGAGTCACACGGTCCTGAAAGGGGTCGGCGCACAGTTGCACAGCCTTCCTCCACTTAGGTCCCATCTTGGTCCACTTCATGAGTTCCTCGGCGGCACCCTCGACGTTGTTGCACCCGTAGGTGACCCCAGGTCGGTCGGTCTTGACGTACACCGGAGGGGAGAACCAATGGGTTGCCACGACAACTCCTACTCAGGGGAGAGATACACGTTGGCCTCCTTAGCGGCAGCCTCAAAGGCCTTTCGTATTATGTGGGGGTCAATCGAATCGCCCTCCAAGGCTGACAGGCAGAGGGTCACCGCCTTATGCCAGCGAGGCCCTCGCCGGGTCCACATCTTGAGCTGCTCAAGGGCTTCCTTCGCATTGTTGCAGCCATGCCTGACACCGGTTTCAGTCTTCACGAACACCGGAGGGACGAACCAGATGGGCGCCATGATACCTCCTACTCAGGGGAGAGATACACGTTGGCCTCCTTGGCAGCCGCCTCAAAGGCTTCACGGACCTCATGGGGGGAGGCTCTGCCCTCGAACGCATCGACGCAGGATTGGACCGCCTTGGTCCACTTGGGGCCGTTTGTGTCCCACGCCATGAGTCCCTCGGCGGCTCCCTCGACGTGGCTGACCCCATTGCGAATGCCCGGACGTTTCGTCTTCACGTAGACCGGTGGAGAGAACCAGAGAGGACCCATAAGGGGGAACTTAGAGCGGCAAGAGCCCGCCGACCAACCCCGCTTTAGCCGCAGCTAAGGAACGATGTAGGCCCTCGCGGGTTTAGAGGTGGCAGCGGGATTCTTCGTGGATGTGCAGCCGCTGTGGGGGGTCCGTCGCCTCTCCCTCACCGGCGGCGGGCTCCTTTCGCGAAGGCGGTGTTGGTAATAGACACCTAGAACCTTATACCGCATCCAATTTAGCTAAGTTCTCATTGGGGGAGTAATGTCCCCTCCTCTTTTGCAGCAGCCAGGAATGCCTTACGAGCCTCCTCAGCTTCCATCTCGTCGAAAATCACAGCAATGCAAACGCGCACCGCGAGGTCCCAGCAAGGGCCACGCTTGGTCCACTTCATCAGCTCCTCGCCGGCAGTCTCGGCGTTGTTGACGTTGTGGATGATCCCGGGACGCTCGGTCTTGACGGGGACCGGAGGGTTGAACCAGTGGAGAGCCATGAATGGACCCCAGGCGGCTAGCGGGTTTCGTCTCTACTAACCGGCTCAGCGATGAGGACGATTACCGTTTGTTAGGCATGTCTGAGTCCGTGACGGGATGTTTCCAAAGGTTCATCGACGGTTATCTAAGCGGTCGGTACGAAGCCGGTATGCATCATCTTCCGGTGGGTGTCGCCCTGGTCATTTCGCTTGTTGTCGGTCTACTCGTTGCGACGATCGCGTAAAAGGACCAGTCGGAAATCTGCGGCATCCGATGGTTATTTGTCCTCGGCGAGAGCGTTAATGTGAGGACTGTCACGCCAAGGCCGGAATATTGAGAATGAATGACAGCATACGGGCGCGCGCCCATTGCGAGGTCACCGAAGTCGGCCGACAGCTACTCCCGGGCGTCGAAAGCCACGCAGAGGCCCATGGCAGTTGCTGCCTCGACGATTGCCTCGGTTAGTTCTTCGTCGGAGGCCACCAAATAAGGCGCAGTCTCCCGAGCTTCGCGTAATGCCGCTTTGATCGAGACCGTGTCGCGACGGTCCGCCCTGTTGAGGAGGCGGTTATTCGCGAAGATCGAACCCGACGAACAGGCCAAAGGCTGGGGCAACATTGACAATAAGCTCCACCATCTCGCAGTCAGTTTCCGCCAGATGTGGCCGGTCTCGGCGCACCGCTGCAATAGTCTCTTTGACGGAGATGATTTGGCCGCGACGGGCTTGTAGGATCAGCTCGTGAACAAGGTGTTTGGCAGTCACTTTGTCGGGTCGGCAGTTCGTCCAAACGTTCATACAAGGCCTCCCACCTCAGCGAGAACCCAAGAGAACATTCATGATCCTCTGTCGAGAAAAATCAAGAAGAATGTTTGATAACTTCTGCGTGGGAATCAGGGGGACAAGCCACGAAGCGAGCCTCTATACTCTTTGAGCTGACGCTCAGCCAGCCGGCTAGGGAGCTTCTTCCGTCGGGCCCTGTTTGGCCCGATCAATAGCCGCAAGTAATGACTGTAGGGTTGGCGGCAGTTCTGGTTCGACCTCCAGATTTAAGAACGTTTGTACGTGATGACGATAGCCTTCGGAACGGATCAGTTTCCGAAACGCTTCGGAGACAGACTGATGGTCTGCTTTGTTGCTCGTTGTCATGTTCGGGAAGTCCGTCCCAATCAGCCGCAACTCGCCCGCAACGAATGGGTTCCATCAGGAGGTCGGAATATTTGGTAGAAATTTCTGAGCGGGAGATCGGATAACTGGCTCGCGCGAAGACCCCCCGTGCCCCCTTCGTTTGCCGCAGCATTAACCTCGCTCTTTGAACTGAAATTCGTGTCTATCTAGCGTCGGCGTTGCACATCGTGAACGTTGGAATGCTTCTGTCCAATGTTTGCTCACGCTGTGATGCCAACGGGCAGGCTCTTGCGGCAGGGTGCCGCAAGGCGAATGAAACGCCGGCCCAGTTCAACCCGCGCGACGTCCTTCAAAGCTGGGGGGATCGATCTTCACCAAGCGGTCTGCGGCCTCGACCGCAGTTCGTATCCTGCTGCACAGCGCGAGATTTTCCGCCAGCATTTCTTCAGTGCGTTGAAGCGCGAGCTCGGTCCGGTGGATGCGCTGCCTGGCATTGGCAACTTCCGATGTCAAAAGATCGGCCGCCATCCCGTGGCCGTGGGGTTCCATAGTGTCCATGGGTTTCTAATACATGGGGGGCGATATCGTTCCCTGATGTCGGGCGAAACGGCGGGCCGCAGAAAAGCGCGACGGGCCGAATGACCAATGCGCGCCGTGTCAAAACAGCGCCGGCAACAGGCGAACGGCTTCGGCCGCTCTAGATCCCACGGGCAGAGGCGATCACGGTCCAGAGGGCCATTGATCTGTTCAGGTACGACTACAACGTAAGCGAAGACACACTCAGGCGGCTGGTGATCAAGCACCGTCTTCACAACCAGACAATGCCCGGTGCTCCGTGGAGAATAAGCGCTCCCGGTTTGGCTATGGCGCTCGCCGGCGATGATGACGCGCTTGCGCGGTTGAGGCGGGACGATCGCGAGCATCCGGACGTAACCCGGTATTTCAAGCGGCTCGGCATCCCGCGACCCTGACCTGTTATCAAAAGTTATGGTCGCGGCGACTGTCTAGAATAGACATTAAGTAGATGTCGCGGCCCGACAGGGCTCCACACAAGAGCGAACCGTTGCTGCCTTGCGCATCGCCCTCTAGGCCGCCGGCGTCGAGTTCATCCCGGAGAACGGCAGCCGCGCCGGCGTGAGGCTCCGCAAACCTTAGGCCGTAGACTCGTTACTGCGCAGCCACACACCTGCTTTTCGCCATCGGACGAAGCGGTTGCAACAGGTGGTGCACGGGCCATAGCGCTGAGGCAGGTCGCGCCATGGAGCACCGGAGCGCAGCACCCAGAAGATGCCGTTCAGCACGCGCCGATCATCAACACGTGGCACACCTCTTGGCTTGTTGGATAGACGCTTTATTCCATTGCTGACCATTGTCCAAAAGCGCTGTTAACCAAATTTTCTCACCCGCCAATGCTTATTCGCGCGACTGAAGGGGTGAGGTGATCGATGTGTGATTCAAACATAAGCGCGTTTCCGCTGCATCGGCGGCGGAAGTTGGTCGAAGGGATCGCCCGGGTCCTGGAATCCAAGAACGGGAAGGACGCGAACGCCTTCTGGCGCAACACCGCCAAGGCAATTCTCGTTCAACTGTCCGAATCAGGAATTGCACCCGGGGTCGCCGAACAGGAAGTTGGAACGCTTCTTCATGCTGTCTTGGGCGATATCGCCACCCGCAGTGCTGCGAAACTTGCACAATAGCATCGGCTCACGATGAAGGATTGCCGCATACGCCCCGGGCTCCACAAGCGTAGCACCACTGCATCCGTCAAACGCAGGTTTCTCACTGCGGATGAAAAGATAGGCGCGTTCGTCGAAATCATGCGCGCGAATGTGCTCTCGGGCGAGATACGGCTCCGCCTCGCCTGTCCGGCAGTCATCGACCAAATCGAGGTAGGCGATGCGGAAACCCGCATTCACGGAAGGCCGACGGACCTTTTCCACGAGCTGAACCCGCAAAACCAATGAGCCGCCGTTGAGTTCCAGACTGCCTTTTTATGCGACTTTCGAAGCACGAAGCATGAACATCGAGTATGGTTCGCGTCATTCTCGCACTGAGATGCCTATAAGGGTCCGAGGTCTTTCCGCCCGGTTCTGTCTTGATGACACCGCTGTGTGTAAAAGGAGAACCTGGTATCACTTGCGCGGCCTGAATGTTCATCTAGTGGTAGGATACGGCGCAAGGGGCAACGGCGGCTAATGTCTATCCGTGTAAATATCGCTAACCAGGTACGGCAGACCACCGTACTGCAGTGGCGCCCATTGCTGCCATTGTTCGAAGCAGTCATGAACTCGTTTCAGGCAATCAAGGAAGCGAAACTGCCGACGGGTACGCCCGGACGCATGACGGTCGAGGTCGTTCGCGACGGCCGTCAACTCGACCTGGAAGTTCCGCCGATCAGCGGGTTCAAAGTCATTGATAACGGCATCGGTCTCGACGATGCCAACTACGACTCTTTTAATACTGCGTTCTCGCCACACAAACTGAGTCGAGGCGGCAAGGGCTTGGGTCGCTTCACCTGGCTCAAGGCCTTTGCATTTGCGCGCATCGAAAGCACGTTCAAGGATGACGACGGCGCATTGCTCACTCGAGCTTTCACCTTTGACGAGAACTACGATGTAGACGACCTGCGCGGCCTCCCCAAATCTGTCACGCGACATGCGACAGGCACAACAATCGAGCTTGTGGAACTAAGGCCGGAATATCACGGGCAGTGCCCCCGCACCTCGGAAGTGCTTATCCAGAAACTCATCGAACACTTCATCCTTGTACTGATGGACGAGGAGTGTCCGGCAGTTCAGGTTAACGACCTTGGGCTCAAGCATAACCTCAAAGAAATTTTTGAAAGAGACTATAAGGCCACGGCTTCGGCTTATCCCTTCGAAGTCGGTGGATACTCATTCACTTTACATGGTTTCCGACTTCCCACCTCACGGGCGACCAAGCACAAGCTTGTCTACGCTGCGGATCAACGGTCAGTCCTCAGCGACCGCCTAGCAGACCATCTTCCAAATCTGACATCCCGGCTTGAGGACTACGACGGCAAGGCGTTTTTCTACCTTGGCATCGTCCAGAGCCCTTACCTCACCGAACACGTCAACACCAATCGTACCGATTTCGAGTTCGGCAATCCTGATGATGCCGAGCTTGAACTTCCCCTCTCGGATCACAAGCTCATTCCAAAAACGGATATACGCGCTTCGGCACTAGCGTTCGTGGAGGACGATCTGAAGGATGTCATCGAGACCATCAACTCTGTCAAGCTCGATAGGATTCGTCGGTACGTGCAAGAAGAGGCGCCACAATATCGGATGCTTCTCAAGCACGCCGGCAGCTTCTTAAACAAGATCACTCCGACACCGTCTCGGTCTGAGATGGAAGGCATACTCCACCGGGAACTGTTCTTGCGGGAGACTGAACTCAAGAAAGACAGCACTCGCATCATTCGCGAGGCGAGCAAGATCACCGATTACGAGTCATACCACAAGGAGTTCACCGAATTCCTGGACCGGTACAATGAGCTTGGAGTGTCAGCCTTAGCCCAGTACGTTCAGCACAGACGGATCATCCTTGATTTCCTCGAACGCGCAGTCAAGTTGCCTGAGGACAAGAAGAACTACCCGCTCGAAAAGGTCGTGCATCAGCTCGTATTTCCAATGCAGCATAGCTCTGAAGATATCCCCTCCAGCGAGCAGAATCTCTGGATGATCGACGAGCGCCTCACATTCCATTCGTTCATTTCGTCCGATAAGCGAAACAACGCGCTGTCAGTCGTAGATTCGAAGGATAAGCAGAGAGGCGACATCGTCATCTTTGATGAAAAAATTATTTTCAGCGGTGAGCGGCCCGACGACGAGCATCCGCTGAACTCAATCATTGTGATTGAGTTCAAGCAACCGGGGCGCAACAAGTATGCGGGTGATGAGAACCCCGTTCTTCAGGCCGCAAAAGTGATCAACGCGATCCGCGGCGGTAAGTACCTACATAAGGGTCGAGCGATCCCAATCGCGAACGCAGATATTCCGGCCACGATTTTCGTGGTGGCAGACTTAACGCCAAAACTCAGGCAAGTTCTCACTGACTTCAATGCCACAATGACGCCGGACAAGCAGGGATTCTACGGCTATCACGCCAATCACAGGGTCTACTACGAGGTTATGGACTACACGAAGATGCTCAGCGACGCCAAAAAGCGTAATCGTATTTTCTTCGACAAGCTCAATCTAGTCGATAATCGATAGAGCCATGACGGGTTCAATCGCCCGTTCTGACGATGCATCTTCAGCCGGCACATCGGCTTCAGTCGAGTTCACGCGCGAAGCTGCCAATGGGTACCGAAATGTCCTATGTTCATGTGCAATAGCTGACAAAATTGGCCAGCGTGCACGCCGTAATTGTCAGCTCAAAACCACGTCGATAAAGCCCTTTCCTTCCCTAATCCGCTCGAAGTCAGTGCGTAATGGCTGAGCTTTATCCAGCCATTCCCTCTCATAGGTCTCAAAGTCCGCGGGATCCTTCGGTTTGAAGTGTTCGAGATCAGGCTTGTAAATTCGGGTATCGCCAACCCGCCGAGCAATTTCCGTCATTAACAGGCCGCGCGGAATCGTGCGGTATTTCCCTCGTTCGGTCGACACGACCGCTGTCGCTTTCGACTGCTGGCCGGCCGCCGGTACCGGCAGGATTGCATCCAGGATCGCAGTCGCTTCGCTGGGCTTTCCTTTGCCCATGTCCCAGGGTGTGCTGTTTTCACTGCCATGATGGCCGATCTTGAGGAAGTCGACTGTTTTGCCGAGCAGATCTCGGCGCTCGTTCCACATCACGTTCCATGAGCCATTCATCTTGCCCTCTTTGAAGTCGCCGTGCCATTCGGCGTCCCCGATAAACAGCAGGCGCTTCTTGTTCCATTCGATCAGCAGAACGATGCTGGAATTGTTTTTCAAAGTGCCATCCAGTTCCGCGAATGCCAAAGCGTTCGACTGCATGCGGGCACGAAGGGCGCGAAAAGAGGCCGGGCTGATATTGCGGGGCAAAGGCGGCTCTTGCGCTTTTGCAGTGGCATCAAACTCTTTTTCCGCGTCGAACGCGGCCGCTCCCAGCACGCCCTTCAATGTTCGCTGAGCGGTCGCGCCGAGATAATAACGATCGAAATCAGCCTCCGGGCCAAGGATGTTGATTTTCGCTTTATGGAGTTCAATGCCATGTGTTTCGTTGGTTTCGCCGGCATGCACATAGGTCGGCTCTCCGCCATCGAGCAGCGTCTTGCGCAAGGTCTGCATGGCGCCTTTGTTGTCAATCTGGAAAACTGACAAGAGCTCGCTTGCGCGAGGGCTCAGACTCGGCCCAAGCGCGGCAAGCCCCCGCATGGCCTGCTCAGCGACCCCTCTAATTTTTCGGGTCTTTCCCGCCTGCGGATGTTTGGGATCCATGGCGCAGTTCATCCAAACCGCGCCGACCTTCATGTTCTCGAATAGCTTGGGATCGAAGCCCGCTATGTGATCCTTGTGCTCGTGCGTGACAACGACAAGATCGAGCCGCTTTTTTCCGTCCTGTGCGTCTGGCAACTCGCTCTCGACCTGTTTCATCGCTGCGGCAAGAAGCTTCCCTTCGCTCCAGGTGCCGCAGTCGATCAGCATATGGAATGCATCTTCCTTCTTGTCGGTTTTGCCGGGGATGCGAACATAGATGCAGTCGCCCAGACCGACATCATAAAGGCGGATCAGGAGCTCATTTGCCATCTAAGCGCTCCCAGGCTGGAATCATCGGCATCGTAAACATGAAAGTGCGGCGAGAGCTCAAACCGAACTGAGCCGTCAACTTCGCGCGCGATCAGTGGCGGTGTAAGGCTTCCAACAAGACCTTCGGGGCCGGCAAGTTCTTCACCAACCATCCCCTCCTCGATGCGTCTGGCAAGTGCATCGAGATACTCCTGCCTGCGCTGCTTGCCAGCCTCGAGTTCAGCCAAGGCCACCTGCTCGGTGCCAAAGAGTTTTTTGCGCGATTTTATCTTCTCCATCGCCACGCTTGCGGTGGCAAAGGGTTCGCTGCCTGGCTTGCGCGCCCAATAAAGCAGGCTGCCATTGACGTCGAAGACCATCGTCCCGCCACAGAGCAGGCTGGTCGTCTTGCCACTAAAGGAGCCAAACTGCGTGCCCGCTAACGCCAAGTTCTCGCGCCACAGATATTGGAGGATGATCTGTTTGGGCTGGAAGAGGCCTGGACCGACCATCTTCTCGGAGGTGAAGACCTCATCGACCATGATGTCGACATGGTCGGGAATGAAGAGCTTGTCGCGGTTGTCATCGAGATAGCGATAGGCCGCTGCACGCGAACTCCCGATAAGCTCCGGGTCGTGCGAAATTGTTCCTGGCATCCGATCGTACAAGGGCGCGCGCACCAGTAGGTCGGTTCTCTCCTCTGCGGTCATGATCTCGCGGTGGACGAAAATGTCCGCGATCATCTCGCGATAGTTCGTGGGATCAGTTGGGTTTGCGATCGCGAGGTTGCGCAAGACAGCGCGCGCGTAGTCGTTGAACGTAACCTCGACTGGCGGCAAAAGATCAAGCGCCTGGATGGCAATTATCTGCATCTGAGCGACCGCATATTGTAGCGATTGAGCCGGAGTGTGTGTCTCCCCGTCGCTGCGCTCTCGTTTGAGATATTGCTCGGTCAAGGCAACGAAGATGTCGAACATCGCTCCGGTCATCACCTCCGAGAGCGCGTGAGGTTCGATCTCATCCTTGTATTCGCCCAGAAAATGCTCGTTACCCGCACTACGAAGGTATGGTTGTCCTGACACGGCGTTGCCGAACTCTGTGGCGACAGATGCGATGAGTTCGTCACCGGATTTCGTCTTCAAGTGGCCCTTGGTCCTGGCCGCAAGCTCCTTACGGAACGAATTGTTCCGCAGCGTCATCAAGATTGCGGTCAAGTCCCCCAGGAATTCGTGAAAGGCACCTGTCTGTGGTGAGACCGCTTCCAGAAGATAAGGCCGAATGCCATCCAGCAGTGCATGACCAAACTCGTGATTGACGATATCGCTGGACAAGCAGGTGTGAATACGCTGACCGTTGTCGTCGTCAAAATAGTAGAACTGGAGCGATTTGCTCTGGCGATCATAATAGGCATTTGCGCCGTAACCGGCATTTGGCGTGACCAGAAGCCGATTGCCTTCGAACGCCCAAGAGATGCGCCGGCCGAGGCCGCTTGGGCTCTCGAAGAAATCAAGTGTGCTTTGCAGAATTGCCCAAGTGCTGACCTGGCGGAAGTGAGCGGTTTCTTTTAACGCTCGATCGATCCTACGCCCCTTCGGATCGAGAAAAACCTTCTCGCCGACGCTCCATTTGGCCGGTTCTTCCAACGTATTTCTGGTGCTGTCGTAATCGACAATAGCGAACCTCGCACTTGTGGGGCCGTCGCCAATGCGTGGCTCCCAAGGCACATAAAAATCGTCATCGATTTCCAGGCCGGGATTATTCTTCGCGACAAGGGGGTCCTTGTAATATGTGTCGAAGCGGACCTTGAGGCCGAGCTTCTTCTGCGTCACCCCATCCAGGAACCGTCGAGAGGCGTAGACGTCTCGCGTCTCAGCAGGTGACAGGGCCACCGCGACAGCCTTTTCACCCTTCTTAACGGGACTGCTCTTTTTCGCCATCTGCATCCCCCTGCAATCGTGAACTTGGAGACGTTACGACTCTCTACCCTAACTGCCGGCTTCTTTTGCCAGGCGATCTTTCATAAGGTCACCATAAGGCTCAACATCGAACGCCGTTGGAAAATTCTCTGGCTTATATCCCAAGATGGCTGCCTTCCGATCCAGAACCGACTGATGAACAAACGGCCGCGGCTCCTGTTTCTCGATCATGCGAGGCTCGGCCTGCGGAAGATAGAAACCGAGGGCGGATTTTCGCTTCCATTCACGCAATTTGACCGATTTTGGAATCCACTCGAGCGGCTTCCAGCCCCACGTCACTGAATCGTGCACGGCCCCAAGTGGATTCGGGCCCACGAAGTTCATCTTCCCCTCGCCCTCCCCTGTTCCGAAGACGAGGCGCTCCCGCATCCGAGAGTTGATCTGCAGTCCAAACGCCGTGGCTTCATCAATCATCCAGTCGAGCGGAAACTTAGAGATAGCGCCGTCCTCTTCAGGATAGCCACCACCAACATCCGAATGACACCCGGCGAACCAGACTTGCCTGATATCTTGCTCTTTTGCTGGCGCAGTTTTGTCGAAAGGATCTTCGACAAACGGCTGTGGTTCGACCCACCGGTTCAGCCGGAACATGCGACGATGCTCATCGATCGCAATCGCGTGGCGAAAGACCTCGACGCTCGGGTTGGTCCTTGTATGTGGCAGTGTCTGGAGCTGGGGCAGAAGTCGGTCCCTTCGCGGCACGATGACCGACGCAACCGTATCCCAGACACCAAGAAATTTGATACGAGCGTCTCGGGCTCCAGAGACTTTGGAGAAGTGCCAGGCGACGTTTAGGTCGTTCTCGTCGCTGGCCTGCTTATAGGAGCTTACAGCATATCGAACGATGTTAAGCTGATCCGGCTGCAGCAGGCCGATCATGTGGATCAGGCCCCCAACGGCGCGGACTGTGTAGGCACCGCGGCTGAAGCCAAAGAGGAAAATTGCGTCCCCTTCGACGTAGTGCCGGCAGATGAATGCGTAGGCGCCCGCGATTTCAGCGTCGAGCCCATATCCCGTGGCCAGTTCAAACACCGATTTGGTGTTTTGCCGCCAACGGGCCCATGCGTTGCTGGCGCCGATCGTGCCTACGCCAGCGTCGTAATAGACGCGCTGTTCCTCATTCTTCTTCAGGATGCGGAACAGTTTCAAAACGTTCGAGAGATTGCGCTCGATCTGGTTGCCCGTACCGTCGCAGCAGACGACAATGTTTTTCCCCACCTTGTTTTACGCTCCCGCACTGATGTATCTAGACTAAACTGGACGACTTCGAACTTCTTTCATCTAGCACGGTTTTTCGAGTCGGGCCCTCCCCGAAGCAGTCTAAACTCCGTTTGGGGCTCGCATTTCCTGCGAATACAGGCCTCAGGTCGGAAGCATATCGCGAATAGAAGTGCGATAATTGTTGCGCTCCTTTAGAATTCTGTAATCCGAATCACTGCGTGCAAGTTATTTCCTGGACAGCAACACCGGCATGAACATCCAAAAGGCGATCTCTAGCCTCCTCAATCCATCGAAGTTAGGCGCGCATGTCGCCTGCGCCGTCGCGCACGACGCGCCATGCGAGGGCGACGGGCCACGGACTGCACTACTTCATGTGCGTTTCAACGAAGACGAGCCGCAGATCGATGCCCTTGCGGAGTTTCTGTGGGGCCAGTGCATGTACTATGCCCTGCCGCGAAAGCGGCGGCTCGAGTACACGGCGGCGATCGAGAAGGATTTCACATTGATCGCCCGGGTGCATCAGGCCGTGCGGGACGTCTTCATCACCTTCAACGCCACCAGCCCGTCGCGCGCTAGCGAACTGGGCGAGGTGCTCGCCTATTGCGTCGTTCAGCATCATCTTTCAGCGGCACAGGTCGCGGCAAAGATGGCGCTCAAAACCTCCGCTAATATGCCGGTCCACGGCCTAGACGGGATCCACGCAACTTTTGAAGGCGACGCCCTGACAATCTTTTTCCTGGAATCGAAGCTCGCCGGGAGCGCCAACGCCGGCCTTAAGGACTATGCCAAATCCGCCGCGGGATTTCTCGCCAACCGGAAACAGTACCTTCGCGAATATGAGTTAGTATCGGACCTTGGGCATTTGGACTCTCTGGAGGGCGCGGCCCGAGAAGCGGCGCTCGATTTCTTCGACATCGTCGGCAAACCCGATCTACCGAGACGCGAACGTTCTGTCGGAGTGATCTGCTATTCCGAACGCCGGTTCAATGCCAAATTGCCCGTCTCCGATGGTCCCGTGGACGCGCACGAGGAGCATTTCGCGGGCCTCTACCGAACAGATCACAAACGGCATCGCAGCGCGGCGAATAAGCATATCAAGGCATCAGGAGCTGACACCGCGAAGACCCTTTTGTTCCTTGTGGCGGTTCCGGACGTCAATGTGCTTCGCAAAGCCTTTTACCGGGCGATGGGAGTGGAGCCTCCTCACGAAGATATTCCAGCCGCGTCTGAAGATGAGGAGGAGAACGCACCCGGGTCGGCGGAGGATCTCGACGTCGTCGCGCCGGTCGAGAGCACCGACGCATGACCTTCGCCCTGGACCTTTCCCGTCGGCTTGAGACCCACCAGGCCTTCCGATCCGACTTCGACCGTCTTCAGGCGGAAGCCGCCTTTGCCACACTTCCCCACACGATAGAGTCGCGCCGTGGCGGGATGGATCGGCAGGATGTACTACGCCTGATGTACTGCGCCGGGGTGTTCGCCCAGACCGACGACGAGACCCTGCGGGCGCTTGCCCAGGCGATCTCGTTGGGCGCCCTTCTTATCGGTCGCGACGACATTCCAGTGGACGCCAGCCTTCGCCTTTTGACCGATCTAGGCAATTTCCCCGCCCTAACGTACGCGGAAGCCCGGCATGAGCCAGTCGCCACAATTCGGCAGGCCCTACGGGCGGCGATCTCACGCGAGGTAAATGGCATCGACGTCGGCAGCGAGCGAATTGCCCTTACCGATTTCCAGAAACGTGCTTGGGATCGGCTTGGCCAGGATACGGCGCTGGCTATTTCCGCGCCGACATCGGCCGGTAAGTCCTTTCTAGTCATCGAGCACCTTTGCAGGACCGCAGAACGGTCCGCCATCTTCCGGGCGGTCTATGTCGCGCCCACACGTGCGCTTCTCTCGGAAGTCTATGCCTCGATCCAGCGCCGGCTAAACGATGAAGTCGGCATTCGCGTTTCGACGGTGCCAACGATCGACCCTGCGGCCCCCGAGCGTCAAATATTCGTTCTGACCCAGGAAAGATTGCAAGTTCTGCTGGCGGTCTCAACTATAGATTTCGACTTGGTGATCGTCGATGAGGCGCAGAATTTTTCGGACGGCGCCCGGGGAATGATCCTGCAGGAATGCCTCGAACAGGCAATTGCCCGACGGGCTGACACTCGTCTGGTCCTGTTGGCGCCGGGTGCGGAAGGTTTCGAAACCGTCGCCGATTCCATCGGCCTGAAGGGACTGAAAGCATCTGTTTCGCTTCTGCCGTCCGTCATACAGAACCGCATCCTCGTGAGCCGGGCGGCCGAGCCGAGGACCCTCAGTCTGCGACTCCTAACCGCTCTTGGCTCGACATCGTTAGGCGTGGTTCAGAGCCATCGAGGGTTTGACCACCCCGCCAGCCGTCTCGCAGCGGTCGCGCTGGAGCTCGGACGCACAGGCGGTTCTCTGGTGTATGCGACGGGACCCAAGGACGCCGAAACAGTCGCACTACAGCTACACCAAGATTGCCGAGATAGCGGCGATAAGGTGCTCGAAGATTTGGCGCAGTTCATTGAAAAGCACATCCATCCCCGATATGCTCTCGCCGCCTTGGTCCGGCGTGGCGTAGCCTTTCACTACGGTAAGATGCCCACGCTGCTGCGGGAGTCTATTGAGAGTGCCTTCAAGTCCGGCGCGCTGAAATTCCTTGCTTGTACCACGACCCTTTTTCAAGGCGTAAACCTTCCCGCCCGCAACGTTTTCATCGACACGCCTACGCGGGGGACTAACTCGCGGCTGGATCCGGCAGCTCTATGGAATTTTGCGGGACGCGCAGGTCGGATGAAGGCCGACATCGTTGGAAATGTTTTTCTCGTTGACTACGACGAGTGGCCGGATAAGCCGATGAACAGCTTCGTCGGCTACCGGATCGAACCTGCATTCGGAAAGGCCGCCGCCGACCATGGATCCGCCATACTACAAGCTCTGGCCGGCGAACTGCCAAGGATGGTACCTGGCGATGAGGTGGCGGGGAAGGTTCGCGCCGCTGCGGGCCTGCTCATAGCAAGAGCCGCCAGAGGCGACGTGGCTCTTTTTGCGTCACGATCCCTGTCCTCGTTCGCGGCAAAAGATCGCGACGCCCTAGTCGTCGCGGCCCAAGCTGCGAGCGATGGGATCGGCCTGCCCGCGACGCTGCTGTCCACAAACTGGACCGTAGATCCTTTCGGGTTGAAACGCCTGTTCAATGAATTGGTCAGCAAGATCGTAGCCGGCGAAATCGACGGATTGATCCCAGTCAACCCGCACGACTATCTACCGGCGCGTAAAGCGTATGAGTCGATTTTCATGCGTGCACAGAGGCTG
The DNA here is from genome assembly GCF_040319695.1 of Mesorhizobium sp. M0898. Lineage (NCBI taxonomy): Bacteria > Pseudomonadati > Pseudomonadota > Alphaproteobacteria > Hyphomicrobiales > Phyllobacteriaceae > Mesorhizobium > Mesorhizobium sp. M0898. The sequence goes on from NZ_JAMYOE010000015.1 coordinate 107,199, forward strand.
GTGAATCTGTCCGCCAGCAGGTTCCCCGCATTGGTCGCCGGCGTCGCGGTCAAATGGATGCAGGGCACGCCCTACCCCGTTCTTCTTGCCGACGCTATCCGGCGCGAAGAGCGAACCCTTGCGAAAAAGATCAAGGCCTATGAGGATGAAATTGCATCGAATGCGAAGTCACGCAAACGTCGGCCGAAACCGATCGACATCAATGATGTGATCCGTAAGGAGTTCGACCTCATTGAGGACGTCATCCGCTTCCGGTATGTGCAACTCGGAAAAGCCTACATTGATGTCCTGGCCTTGGCATTGCGGCACTGCGGATTCGAAGCGCGGATCAAAGAAATCTTTGACTTCTCACTGGCGCTTGAGCTCGGTGTATGTACGAGGTCTGGTTGGTCTTTCATGGAACTTGGACTTTCGCGGATCGCTGCCGCTGCGCTTGAGCCTCATTTCCCAAACTCCGATTTGAGCGTCCAGCACGCGCGGGACTGGTTGCGCAAACTAGACGTGACTCAACTCCAAATCAGTTCGGTGATCGTCGACGAGATGCTCAGCTTGGGGCTGATAGAATTGGAGAATTTCGCTTAGGCAGCCTTATTTGGCCAAAGGCCTTGTCAGCCCCTCATCCAACTTGCCTGGCGGTCTCATTGCAGAGGCCAGAAACGGGCGCATCGGAATTCGACGCTTACCGCCACCGGGGCCTGTCTGGGCCACCCGTCAAGAAGTGCCGGGGCGGCTCCTGTGCCTATGAGGGAAGGTGTGGCTTAAGGCTTAAGGTTGGCAGTCACCCGGGGAATGATGCGATTCATACGGGCCAGTATGGCAAGCGCGTCAAGCATGGCGGTATGCTCGGATACGTATTTGATGGCAACTTCGCTTCGGCATTCGCTGCGATCACGGCTGCAATCGGAACGCGTCTCGCGGACCTAGACATGGATGCGCCGGGCGAGATGAAGCAATCTTCCAATCGGCCGTATGACAGCAATTGCCGAGAGACCTATCACAGGAGAGGTGAACTGCGCCCGTTGATCTTACACCACCAAGTCGTTCCAGTCGGACGGTAGAGAAGCGCCACGCTCCGACCTCGCCGTTGCGGCCGTCAGAAGCCGAAGTGTTCGCTCGATCTCCGATCGCCGGGTGGCACGTGAGCTAACTGATCTGGTCAGCCGTCGCGGGAAGCCGGACATGATCGAAAAGGGAACTGTTTGGATCAAGCTGGCAATACCTCTGCAAATTCCCCACCGCAGAACCCGACATGGGCTGCAAGTGCTCGGAGCAGAACGGGCCGCCAGTGATTGAGGTGAAACTCTCGGCTCTCCACATCTGCCTGTGCAAGAAGATAGCTGCGGACACCCTCAGCGCCAGCACTATCAAACAGGATTCTAACTGCGGTCGCCTGACTGGTCAGATAGATATTGATCTCCCGCGCATAGCGTTCGTTGAGTTTCAGGCGCTGCAAGACAAATGAGAGGCGCGAGCTAACTAGCGCTTCGATTGGAGCGGCTGGATCAATGTCAAACGTAGCAACCAGGCCGCCCCCTTCAATTGTGACGCCGGCTCGCAAGAATGACGTATCCGGAACCGCTTCGAAATAGGGGTGAAAGAACTGCTGGGCAGGCTCTAGGGCAGCCGATTTGCTCTTCGACTGATTACACTCTTGGCAAAGGGGCACCAAATTGCGAGGATAAACAGCCAACGGATGGTAATCTGACCGCGGAAGATGGTGATCCAGTTGGCGCGGCGGTGCAATTCCACATATCGGGCACAGCTCAATTCCTGCCATTAGCGACGCTCGAACCGACGCTAACTTGCCACCCGCTTGGGTGAAGTCATACCCGCTATAGATCGCGTCGCGAAACTGCTGAAGAAGCGCGCCGCCCTTTAGGATTTCCGCGGGGCCCCCCAAACCCGCGTCATAAGCGTCGTAGATGGCAATCACGCTGTCGATCTCAGCTTGGGTCGCAGCATAGCCTTTCGCAATACCGGCGTGAACGTAGGTCTCGATAGCGCGCACGAGGTAGGCTTGCGCCTCCTCGCGAGAAGGACATGGCAGGGTTCTCACTGGCGAGCCTTCCGGGCGAGGCCCGCAAGCACGTATGCGAGCGCCTGCCCGCTAAGGCCCGGCCGAAAATGCTGGTTCACGTCCTCGATTGTATTGTGTGCCTGAATGAGTAGATCAAGAATCCCATGAAAGTCTGTCGCGGCAGAAGTCAGACCGAAGGTATCGTGGGTTAAGGTTCCCACGTTCTCGCCGAATGTCTCTCGTGGCGGGATAAAGACCTCAAATTCCGATCCGATCCGCCTTATGACCCTCACGTGCAGTGCCAACGTCTCCTGGAGGATCACCGGTGAATGCGTTGCCACGATTGCGAACGCGTTCTTTTCTTCCAGTACCAATCTCAAGGCGTGCATGACCGCTGCAATGAGCGGGGGATGAAGGTGTGTCTCAGGCTCGTCGAAGAGCACGAGGGATTTTCTCGTCGTATGTGCCACCAGCGAGGCGATCGCATGCATCGTGATTTTGTGGCCTGTGCTCCATCCGAGAAAGCTTGAACGGGGATTGGCACCAAGCAGAGCCTGTCGATCCGTCCCGGCAACATCGGCAAACGAGGCGTCGGCGAGCACCAGCGCAAGAGCAGCATCGAACAGCGCATCATCTCCATGCTCCGCGATCTGCCCGATTAGGCGAACAAACTCGTCAGCGAGCTGCTCGAGCGACTTCAGTTTCGTACTCGATCGTCGATCCTCGATGTCCAGGACAGTTCTTTCATCCACGTCCGTCGGCTTGGCCCGTGCGGATGACAATTGCTCTCGCACTTCGGCAACGACGTCGCGAAGGCCGGCGTAGACGTAGCGACCGCCTCCCCTCTCCATGTCCGATGCGATCTGCTCGAGCTCAGTCTCATACAACCCGGGCACGGAGAAGTTCTCGAACGCGCTGTACGAAACCGCGATAATGCGCATGAAGCCAATTGACGGTGGATCGAACACGCCGACGGCGGTCAACTGAGGCCACGTTCTGTCCGATGGCGACGCAAACGCGACCCGTGCGATGCGCGATAGGAAGGTGCTCTTGCCCGATCCGTTGCGTCCAATCAGCACCATCACTCGCCGTGGGAGCAAGACCTTGCGCTTGCTGGGGCCAAGTTCGCGTGTCGGGCCGAAATAAAACAGTGGGCTCGGCGCATCGAAATAGAGCTGGATCGGCGCCGCCCATCCGGCCGGATGGAATGTGAACGACAGATGGAGGTCTGGAACCTCGCTGGCATTGCGAGAGTGAATCTGTCTAGCATCGGAAAGGAAGCCCTCGGGTTCCGGATTGTCGCGGAACAGAGATATTCGCCAGCCTTCCTCCTGGCTGAATAGCGGCTCTAGTTGCGAGTTGGCAACGACGTCGTTCAACGAGCCCAGAATCTCATCTCGGTCCTCCCCAGCAATCTCATTGAGCCGCTGGTAATAGTCGAGTGAGCTGCCAACAGAGCCGAAGTCAGGCGGAAGGCGGTCGAATGGTTCGGTGATCAGGATGCCGTCTTGCGTGGTTTGGCCTCGCCGTAGAATCTTGACCGGCCCGATCAAAGTAGGAGGGCTTCCCTCGACCTGATAGTAGAGGTGATACAGCGTCATGAAGGAAAAATCGTTCCATCTGTCCTGCTGCAGCGCGAACTTTGTTGCAAAACTCTGCACGCCCTGGCGGCTCGGGGGCAAGACGCTAATGGCCATGGGCAGCCTCACTTGCGGGCGGTCCGCCGTGCTGGCTTAGCTGGCTCCCCCTATCCAGGAAGCCATCAAGGAGTTGTTCGCGGTTCACCATCGGATCCGACGATACGGCGCCAATAAGCCCGCACACCACCTTGCGAGCGAGTTCTCTGGCACTTCGTCTATCGTTCCCGGATATGTCCGCCATCGGCCTCCCGTGTAGGAAATCGCTCCTAAGCCCGAAAAGCTTGGAATAGGCGTTCCCAAACGAACCATCGTTGAGCAGTCCGGAAATGCGAAGCGTGGCCCGGCGCGTCGCGCCGGGATTCTTTCCTTCGATCTTTTTTCGGGCGCGTGGGTCATGGTCCAAAGGCAAGCCGAGCGCCGCCTCGATCGTTGAAATATGGGCAAGAAACTCGTCGATGGCTTCTGATTGAAATCCACGGACAAAGAAGTGCGCAACAGGACGGTCGAACAACGTCGTCCGGCGCGCCGCTACAATGTCACTCCACGCGTCGTCGGTCAGCCAGGTAATTGCGCTGTCGCTGTCATCATTTAGCGGATAGGCGACCGGCGCTTCATATTCATGCTCGTCGCCATTGACATCGAACTGCCATGCAGGCTCCCAGCTCAGGCTGTCTGGAGAAGGTGGCGGAACCCGACGAGCAAACACGTCAGAGTCGACGGTGTAGACCCAAGGAACTCTAAAACCACGCCATTCCATGTCCTTGTATTCAGCGATCTGCTCCCAGGGGATTGTGAGGAGTCCAAAAAGCGCAGCTTCGACAGATGAAGGGAGGCTAGTTTTGTGCGGTTCGATTCGTCCAAAATCCTGGCTAAGATTCACGAACAGGCCGGGCAGTGTTCTCCCGTCGGGACCCATGTCGTCGTGGGAAACCTTCTCGTCGACGACGAGCCAATTGAACTCGGAGAAGCGTTTGCTATCGAACGACCAGTTCTGGTTCGCCCGATGAAGACGCAAAACGTCGAAAAGCTCCTCAAGCTCCGTCGCCGAAAAGCACCGCACCTGATTTGGACCGAAGGAGATCGTCGGAAGGCGCGATGCCAGATCGAGCGGGCACAGGTGCAGTCGCCTCGGTGCCGTGCTCCGGATGGCTTTGTCGAGGCCATCCGATATTTCGGCCGCACTCGCTGCCAACCCAGAACCCTGGCCACCGACGAGACAGGCCAAGCCGAGCTGCCGCAATGCTGAGGCAAGCGAAAGTCGCAGCATGGAGCCAGATCTAATCTGGGGGTATCGAGTTTGACATAACTCCGCAAAACGCAGAAACGCCGGAGTGTTCTGCAGGTGATTAACGTCAGTCGCCGGCGCCCGACCCAGCTGTTCCAGTTCGTGGAGAATATCGACAGGAGGGCCGACCGTGACGTTCATGATGTCTGCGGTCCCGGCGGAGCTCGATAGAGAATGATCCGTCCGGTCGGCAGAATCTGGGTAAGGAAATCAAAATCGCGGACGTTGCCGGTCAGCACGCCCGCCCCCAACTGACGCGCCTGCAGGAATACGAGGGCGTCATTTACGAAGCGGCGCTCGTGCCCCTCCCCCTTGGGCAGATTGCTCAGCCGGCAGAGCAAGCCAGCCAACACACCGGCCTGTCCCCACATCGCTGCATCCGGGTCATGAAGACGGTGGTCCGGAATGTCCTCCACCGTGGCTTTGATTGTCTCGAGGACAGCTTTTGTGGAGGCATGCTTTGGGTCGAGCCGGCCAAAGGCGTGGGTCAGCTCAGAAAGGCAGACCGCGGAATGGTGGCATCGGCGATAGGTAAGCAGCGTATCGACTTCAACCGGTGCTCGTCCTTGCAGGACATCCAGATAGACGCACGTATCCAGAAACACTGGTCCCCCGATCGCGGGTTCGTTTGCAACCCATGGGAGATCATCATCGGCCCTACGCTCCAGCGTTCCGGTGTACTTTTGCGGCTTGAGCGATCGGAGGGCCTCGGAAAGATCAAAACCCAAGATCTATGTCCGCCGGGATGCTGCCCTTGCGTCCGACCAAGCCGGCGCCAAAGTCATCTTCGAGAGCCAGGCGCGACAGCGCCAATTCCAACAGCTCCGTGTCCGAGGTGACATGAGCGCGCTTCTTGGCCGCCTCGATCAACTCCGAAGGCACTCGCCCCGAAAGACGGGTATTCTTCGCCGCGCCGAGCAGTCCGGCGGCTTTCGCTTGCTCGAGTACAAGCTTATTGCGGGTCGATGCGACCTTTGCTTCGCTTTCTGAAGCGGTCCGTGTTTGCGCGGCCATCGGAACCTCCTGTGTTCAACAGAATATAGATTGCGTTGAACGCATAAGCAAGGCTTAGTAGCCGCTGGCCTTCGGGACGTAGGCACCTGAAGCACACTTACCATAGTGATCGATTGGGGGATCGATGGATTCTATGCAAGCCGAAATTGCACGCTTCCTTGCGGAAAAAGCGGTGCGGCAAACGCGTGCGACATATCAGCAGGTGGGGGACGCCGTCGGTTGGAACCATCCGACAGGTCGCGGTCTGGGCAAGAATCTGGAGGTCGTCCTGCACGCTTTGCATGATCGCGGACTGCCGCCGCTCACGACGATTCTAGTCAAGCGCGGCGAGAGGCATCCGGAGCCTGACGCCATGGCGTATATCCGCGGAGCCTTGGGCGATATCGACATCGATGCCGCACAACGTGAGGTCTTCGCCTTCGACTGGCGATCGATTCCAGACCTGGCTCCTGACGTCGACAGACTTCCGAGCGGCCGTGATATTTGGCTGACCTCTTTTTGGGGGTTTGACCCCGCGAGTTGGGGCTGCATCGGCTTTGCCGACGAGGCCAAGCGCAACCGCTATCTGAGATTATCCACTCCCAATGCATTGGTGGCGATCTACGTCACCAAGGGCAAGGGGCCCGAGGAGATGCGGGGCAAGGTCGTGGGCCTCCTCGAGGTTTCCCACAACGCCGGCCATGCCAGTCAGTTCATCGCCGGCGACCGCTGGGCCGAGAAGGAAATGGACCCTGCCTCGAGAGGCAAATGGCTGTTCGCCGTGCAGGCAACCCGCGCATGGCGGATCGTCCAGGAGGATTGGAAACCTGTCGAGCAGTTGTTTCCAGCCGCGTATGCGAGCGCGCACGCCGAATACATCGGATCTAGTGGTGTCCAGGTTGACCCAGTTGAAGCCGAGCATCTCATGCAACTCGATGTCTATGAGGTGCCCGTCTATGGCCAAGGGAGCCGCGTCAACGGCACAATCCAGACGCTCGAGTCCGCTTTGTCGCCAAGTCGCGCGATCCCACCCGCGACCGAACCGTACTGGGTTGGCGAAACCGATGGCCCCAAGCATCTCTACATATTGGAGCTCAGCGGCGATACATCGGCCTATCTCGGGCGTTCACCCGCCGACGTTGATGGCCGCGCCATCATTAAGGTCGGTTTCTCCCGCAGCCCCGCGGCCCGTCGCGACCAGATCCAAAGTGCATACCCACAGGGGCAATTCAAGTGGGTGATAAAGTACCCTCATCCCGTCCCAGATGCCGCACCGTATTCTAACGCCAAGACGGCGATCGTAGGCGAGGATGCAATGAAGCGGCGCCTCGTGACCGAGGGGGCTGAGGTGCTGGGTGGAGAGTTCTTTCTTGCCGAAGACTGGCTCGTCCACAACACGTGGAGAGCTGGCAAATTTGCGGCAGAAAAGGCCATGGAGAGCTGACTAAGCTTCAAGTGTTGGCTTTGCCCCCCCAGAAATCAGCGCTGAAATTGTTCAGGTGGTCACCGTCACCGAGCCTGACCTCAAACTCACCGGGGATACCCCCCCTGTCATGACCCGCCCGAAAATAGTCGCGCACTGACCAATGAGCCAGCTGCTCGAGGTGCTCCCATTCGCGTAGCAGGTCGGTCTCGCGGTCCTCCGCAAGCTTCCCTGGCGCTCGGCTTGCCCTTAGACTTGGGCTGAGCGATCGTATGATAGTCGAAACGGGGCTGGACCTTGTGTTTGAAGATGATGGAACCGGAAGTCCACTCATCCTCGATCGTTCGGCGCCACTTGTAGCTGACACGAACCTGCATGTCCTGGGTCAGACGAAACGGAGCAATCGTCGGATCGTAGATGAAGAACAACTGGCTTTCGCGTTCCTCGACCTCCAAGCGCTGCTTCATCTGACCGAATGCAAAAGTCAGATCACTGCCGGCTTTACGAATAGAATGTAGAATTCCTTCCCGCTTCTTCGCAGATTTCGCGATCCTGTATGCCGCAAGCGCTTGATCGAAGTATCGGAGCTTGGTGGCCACGTATTCTCCGCAGTTGTAGAGCGGTAGATTGCTGAGTTTTCCGAGTTGCTCTGACCTGATGGCCTGGTCAACCAGGTCGTGAAGCGCCCCGCTGTCGATGGCTCCAATAGCCTGTTTCTCGCGGTCACTGAGATTCATCAAGCCCATCTTGTCTCCCCTCAAACACAAAATCCCGCAGCGTTCATCGGACTCGAGCTATCTGGCAGCACGGTGGAGAGACGACGATCAAACCGTTGCCGCGTCAGCTAGTGAGATCGCGTTTGCAGCGTGTTCGTCCTCGGCCCGAAGACGCTGATGGGATGTTTCCTGCGTTTCCACAAAGAAGCTCTTTCCAGAAATGCCGGCGCGATCGAAGAATGCCTGATTCCGCTCTCTGGCGTCACTGAGGAGTGTGTCCCACCCGATGAGCTCGATCGACCCTTTAAAACCCGAACGGGGCTGGTAGTAGCGCCCTCTCCCGTCGGCAGTGCGGTCCCACGAATAGGTCCAGTCGTCCATTTTGCCCACGATGTCGGCAACTATGAAGCAATAGAAAACCGTGTCCTCCTTCAGCTTTATGGGGCGCCCCTTGACGTCAAGCTTCCCCCCTTCAAGCAGCCGGCGCACATAGCGCTCGACCTGATGCTGGGGGTTCTCGTCCGCGGCATAGCTGGTTCGTCCCGGGCGCTTGAACTCAACGAGCAGCACGCGCGAGGGATCCTCGGTCTGGCGCAGGCCGTGTACGTGATCGAAAATCAGAACATCCGGCCGCTCGTCGCTGGCGACTGCATCAGAGAGATTCTGGAATTCCTCATCCGAGCTGAAATACTGGGCGAAGGTCAATCGCTCATCGATGATCCAGAGGTCGTGCGACGCCGCCGGCACTACCTTTCTGGCGCCATCGGCTAGGGTGTTGACCCGCAGAGGACAGATGAACGAGTGCAAAATGTCTTCGCGCTGATAGCTGCTGTCACGCGTATCGTCGCGGACCTTCTCCAGCAGGATCTCGATGAAATCGAGCACGACCTTTCGGCGAACGATGTACTCGGTGAGACGACAAAAGGCCCAACACCGTTTCAACCATCGAGCGCCCGCTTTCGTCGCTCTCGTGGAATTTTGCCCAGCGCGGCCAGCCGCTGGACCGCAAGGACCGGCATATCGCCACGGTGATGGCTGGCGTTCGCAACACCCACGCCTCCCCTCCCCGGCAGAAGGAAGCGATCCTGCCCGAGGATCTGATCGCCATGCTCGAGACCCTCGACCGCGGCACGCTGCGTGGTCTGCGCGACCGCGCCATGCTGCTTTTGGGTTTCGCCGGCGGCCTTCGCCGATCCGAAATCGTCGGCCTCGACATTGGTCGCGACCAGACCGAGGATTCTTCTGGCTGGATTGAGTTTTTTCCTGACAAGGGCGTGCTGGTGACCCTGCGCGGCAAAACCGGTTGGCGCGAGGTCGAGGTCGGCCGCGGCTCCTCCGACGCCACCTGCCCGGTGGTCGCGCTGCAAACCTGGCTGAAGCTGGCGCGGATCGGCCATGGCCCTTTGTTCCGAAGGGTAATAGGGCAAGACAAAAGAGTCGGCGCCGATCGGCTTAACGACCAGGAGGTCGCACGCCTGGTCAAGCGCACGGCGCTCGCAGCCGGCGTGCGTGGCGATCTGTCGGAGGGCGAACGCGGTCAAAAGTTTGCTGGCCATTCGCTGCGCGCCGGCCTCGCGTCCTCGGCCGAGGTCGACGAACGCTATGTGCAAAAGCAGCTCGGTCACGCCTCGGCCGAGATGACGCGAAAGTATCAGCGCCGGCGCGATCGTTTCCGCGTCAATCTCACCAAGGCGTCCGGGCTCTGAAAAGCCCCCCTCCCTGCCCCGTTTTGTCCGCTGGGATGAGGCGGTCAGATCTCAGGCGATAACAATACCTCATCGAGCACAGCGAGCGCTGTATCCAGACTATCGGCGGCCGACGCTTCGTAGTCAGGCATGATCATCAACTGCGTTATGGCACGGCCCACAAGAGGGCATCGCGATAAAAGTACGCCAAACAACGCTAAGGGAGAACAAACGGTGATCTGATTTCGTTCGACGCTCGTTTTCGAGAGCCGTTCTGGGTCGTTCGCAATCAACTGTGTAGGCCAGCGGAGCGAGCAAG
>NZ_JAMYOE010000016.1:0-115488 GCF_040319695.1 Mesorhizobium sp. M0898
CCGCCCCCCGTGCGGCGTGCGGGGGGGGGGGGGGCGTCTTCTACTCGCGCGCGGGGGGGGGGGGGGGGCGTCGGGCCGTGGCCTCGTTTGGCCTGGGCCCGCCGGTCTGGGTCCATGGCGACGTCGCCTCGGGCAATCTGCTCGTCGAAGATGGCAAGCTCTACGCGGTCGTCGATTTCGGTAGTTCGGCTATCGGCGATCCTGCCTGTGATCTGGTGATCGCGTGGACGGAATTTTACGGCGAGAGCCGTCAGGCGTTCCGCGACGCCATTGCCCTTGACGAGCACAGCTGGGCGCGCGCACGGGGCTGGGCGTTGTGGAAGGCGCTGATCGTCGCTTCGGGACATGACGGCAACCAGCGCGAGGCGGAAAAATCGTGGCGGGTCATCGATGAGGTGCTGGCGGATCACACAAACAGTCGAAGCGGGAAGGCTAATTCAGTCTGAACGCGTCCCGCTCGAATAACGAAAGCATTACTGCCCGCCCATCTCCTTCCTGAACGTATCGAAATCGACCTGCATGCCGTTGAAGATGGTGCTCCAATGGCGGGTCAGCGCTGAAACGGCGACCGCCTCCTGGATCTCCTCGTCGGTGGCGCCGGCGCGCTTGGCGTCCTGCGTGTCCGACCAGATACAGTAGTTGCACGGGATTTGCGCCGCTACTGCCAGCGAGATCAGCGACTTGACCTTCGGCGGCAGCGCCGTCTTGTCGCTGAGCTGGATGGCCTTGACCTCGGCCCATGCACCAGGCAGACCGACTTTCGGGAACTGCATTACGAAACTCGGTACGCCGCCCATGGTCGACTGGATGTCCTTGACGGTCGCGTCATACTCATCGGCATAAGAAGGAGCTGCAGCCAGGGTCAGCACACAGGTGGCGGCGAGCAGGCAGGCGCGGCGGATGGAAGAATGCGTTGATGAAAGAGTACGATAGGCAGACATGACATTCTCCTCTGGCGTTTGTTGGCCTTACGGTGTAAGGTAACGTCGAAAATGAACCTTACATCGTAAGTTGTCAAGCGGCACCATGGACACATCGATCAAAAAAAAGCGACCGCGCGGCCGGCTGTCTCGCGAGATGATCGAGAATGCCGCTTTGAAGGTGATCGAGAGCGAGGGCCTCGCCGGGTTTTCGATGCGCAAGCTGGCGGCAGAACTCGGCTGCGAAGCCATGAGCATCTATCACCACTTTCCTTCGGTGGCGCATCTCTTCGAAGCCTTGGTGGATCGGCTGATCGGCTCCCTCGAAATGCCCGACGCGGACCTCCCTTGGCGACAAAGGTTACGCATTGCCGTGCAGGATTTCCGCCGCGTCGCGCGTGAGCACCCGGCCTTTGCCACGTTCCTTGTAACCTACCGGATGAATTCGCCGACGTGTCTCACTTGGCTGAACGGCATCCTTGGCCTGTTCGAGGCCGGCGGCTTCGGACCGGAACTGGGTGCGCGGCTGTTCCGCACCACTGGCTATTATCTGATGGGTGCCATCCTCGACGAGACTGCCGGCTATGCAAAGGGGCCTTCGGCCGTGACCATCGTCAGCGACGAGCAACTGGCGCAGGATTTTCCAAAAATAGCTGCGGCCGGGCGTTATTTCGGCACCGCCGACTTCGACCGGACGTTTGATCTTGGCCTTGACATGCTCCTGGACGAAATGGAGAACGCCCGCGACCGCGCCATCGCGCCGAACACCGGGTCTTGATGTCATGCGCTCCCTGTTCGCCCTGATACTGCTCATCGGTACCGGCATCGGCGTCGTCTATCCCTGGGCGATGACCAATTTCTCCGGCCGTGAGATCGGCACCTGGCGAGTTTACGACCAGGGCCGGTTCAAGCCGGTGACCGTGCCCCTGAGCGCACGCGACGGGCCGCTACGCCTGCTGGTCGACCTTACGGCAAGAGCCGAGCGCATCGTCTCGCAGCAGCGCACTGTGTTGACCCTCACTGCCGCCACCGGCGGCAGGACGGTGCTCGCCTCGACGCTGCAGTTCAACCATTCCGACAATCCGCGCCAGGTCAGCCCGCAACTGCCGGACAGGATCTTTCGCGACGAGGCTGGCCTGATCCCGACCGTTACCCCTGGTTCCTACATCTTCACCGTCGGTCCGGGCGACGCCGAAGGCATTCCGATGCGGGCCGTCGATCTCGTCCTGCGCTCGGGGGCCGGCGAGGTCGACCGCCGGGCGCGCCCGGTTGGTTTTTCCCTGATGGCGGCGGGCCTGGTCGGGCTGGTGCTGGCATTCCGTTTCGGCGGCCGCCGGCCGGAAAATCCGAACTCGCAGCCGCCACCGCCGCGCTGGGGCAGGGGCTCCAATTGAACTATCGCCATGCCTACCATGCCGGGAACTTCGCCGACGTCGTCAAGCATGTCGTGCTCAGCCGGCTGATTGAATATCTGAAACAGAAGGACAAGGCGTTTCGGGTCATCGACACCCATGCCGGGATCGGCCGTTACGATCTGTCCTCGACCGAAGCGCAAAAGACCGGCGAATGGCAAGGCGGCATCGGCCGGCTCGTCGATGCGGCCCTCGATGCGCCGGCGGCAGCACTGCTGGCGCCGTATCTTGAAGCCGTCCGCTCGCTCAATCCGGACGGCGGCGTGAAAAAATATCCGGGTTCGCCGTTGATCGCCCGGCACCTGATGCGCAAGCAGGACCGGCTGTCGGCGGTCGAACTGCACCCTAAGGATGCCGCCAGGCTGAAGGCGCTGTTCGACGGCGACTTCCAGACCCGGGTGATCGAGCTCGACGGTTGGCTGGCCCTCGGCGCGCATCTGCCGCCAAAGGAAAAGCGCGGCCTCGTGCTCATCGATCCGCCTTTCGAGGAAGAGGGCGAGTTCGGTCGCTTGGTCGACGGGCTGCAAAGAGCCCATCGGCGCTGGCCAGGAGGGATTTACGCGCTGTGGTATCCGCTCAAGGACCGCAGGGCGGTCGCCGCCTTCCGCAAGGCGCTGAAGCAGACGGGCATTTCGAAGCTGCTCGACATCGGTTTTGAGATCAGGCCGGACGCCGTCGAGCCGAGCCTCGACGGCTGCGGCATGGTGGTGGTCAATCCGCCCTTCACGCTGGAAGGCGAGTTACGGACGCTGCTGCCGGCGCTGCACCGGCTGCTTGCACTTGAGCAGCCGTCGCATTGGACGCTGGACTGGCTGGCGGGAGAGTAGTTTGAGGGCGCGGCCCTGCCGTTCCGTCAGCGCAACCATCGTCACCACAACCACGGTCGCTACAACCGCTTGACCGCGCGTCAGCGAATCCGCACAGTGCGCGCAGTCGACCTTGAGAGGCTGCCATGACTCGCTTCGCCCAATCCGCCCTTGCCGCACTGCTCGCCTTTTGCACGCCGCTGGCCGCGCCTCTTGGCGTCACCCAGGCAGTCCAGGCGGCCGACCTTGCAATCTATACCGACGAGGATAGCGGCGTCTGCGGCGAGGCCTGGGTGCTGAACAAGATCACCGACCGCTTCTCCTATCAGGTGCATCACGTGCCGCATCTGCCGGATGTGCAGATCGTCGACTTCCAGCGCATCCACCAGCATCGCTATCTGCCGGCCGACGACACCTGGCCGATCGGCCGCCGTTATTGCGGCGCCACCGTCAGCCTCTCCGACGGCGGCGCTCGCACCATCTGGTACCTGATCGAGGAAGGCCAGGGCTTTGCCTCGATCGGCGACAATGTCGAATTCTGCGTCTCGGGCTTCGACCGCTGGATGGTCTACAACGGCCGGTGCCGCGTCCTGCGCTGACCAGCGCCTTCCGATCCCGACGGATTGTTGCGTCACTTAGGTGGTCGAGAAAAGGAACACCTGACGGCCATCAGGATCACGGACGATCACACGTCTGCCCATAGCCGTCGCCTTGACGTCCGCAATGATTCCAAAGCCGTTGGCCTTGGCGGCAGAAGCAGCTTCATCTGCGTTGGCGACTTCGAAGCCGATCATCGTTCCCGCTCCTTCCGGCGTCGTTGCTTCTGCCGGGTAGAGTTCGATCGCAAGCCCTTCACCTTGGAACGCGAAATGTATCGGACCGGAGCCATGCTGCTCTTGCCTGAAGACAATTCCAAAATTCGCGTAGAAAGCCGCGGCTGATCTGGGATCAGCCGAAAACCATGTGACAAATGCCAAGCTCGGCAAGGAGGACATTCATACCTCTCTGGTGTTGAGGGTCCAAGGTCGGACGAGGTTGCGAAAATCGGAGACTTCCATGCATGTCAACGCCAACCGACCACATCGATCATTTTGCGGGGGAAACAGCACCACATGGATTCGCTTGTTTATACTGTTACTCTCGGCGCGGTCGTTGCAGGCTTCGTCCAGGGGCTTTCCGGGTTCGCTTTCAGCCTGGTTGCCATGTCCATTTGGGTTTGGACCGTGGAGCCCCAGCTTGCTGCCGCCATGGCGGTCTTTGGGGCGCTCACCGGCCAGATCATCGCCGCCGTCACCGTCCGCCGGGGCTTCGACCTCAAGCTTCTGCTGCCATTCCTGATCGGGGGGATCATCGGGATTCCGGTCGGTGTCGCCATCCTGCCTTTGCTGGATGTGCAGTTGTTCAAGTTGGTGTTCGGAGCGCTGCTGGTCGTTTGGTGTCCCTTGATGCTCTTTGCGCCTCGCCTCCCTCCCATCACGGTCGGGGGTCCTGTTGCAGACGGTGCAATAGGTCTGGTCGGCGGCATCATGGGTGGACTTGGCGGCTTCACCGGCCCGGTTCCAACGCTGTGGTGCGTGCTGCGCCAATGGGAAAAGGACAGGCAGCGTATTGTCATCCAGAATTTCAACCTTGTGACCCTCTCCATGACGATGGCTGCCTATCTTGCGGCCGGAAAGATCAAGCTCGAAATGCTGCCGATGTTTGCCCTCGTCGCGCCGGCGATGTTGATACCGACACTCCTTGGCGCGAGACTCTACATCGGCGTTAGCGAGGCGACTTTTCGAAAGATCGTCCTCACACTCTTGGCCGCATCAGGTGCGGCATTGTTGGCATCGTCCTTGCCGCGCCTCATAAGCCGGGTTTGAACGACACACAGAAATCCCGACTTCCGCCGTGCCATGCGCTATCGACCGATGCGGCCTGCTCCCGATAGGTAGGCGCAGATCAGTTCGACGAGTTGCTTTTGCAGCTCCGGCGCGGCGAGCATGTTCCGGCGTGCCGCGTTGTGGATCACACCTTCGATCGCTGACGACAGCACGCGCGCCACGGTCTCCGTGTCGGCGCCTTTCCTTGGCTTGCGATAAGTGGCGACAGCAGTCGCATAGTGATTGAGGTATTGTGCCTGGAACGAAGCATGGGCGGCCCTGGAGCCGCGATCGCCCGGCGCCTCGTCGAGCAGCACCTGATGTAGTGTCGGGTGAATGCTGTGCGCCGCG
Organism: Mesorhizobium sp. M0898; assembly: GCF_040319695.1. Taxonomy (NCBI): domain Bacteria; kingdom Pseudomonadati; phylum Pseudomonadota; class Alphaproteobacteria; order Hyphomicrobiales; family Phyllobacteriaceae; genus Mesorhizobium; species Mesorhizobium sp. M0898. The sequence goes on from NZ_JAMYOE010000016.1 coordinate 5,355, forward strand.
ATCATGCCGCGCACCAGCTCCTGCGCGAATTTCCTTAGCGGCTTTTGGTCTTCCGCCGAATCGCGAATGACCGACAGCACATGATCGAAGTGACGGCGCCGGACGGCAGCGAGCAGGGAAAGCTTGTCGGGAAAGTACTGGTAGAGCGTGCCGATGCTTACACCTGCTGTCTCGGCAACCTTGTTGGTGGTGAAGCCGGCCCAGCCCAGCCCGCTCAGAACATGAGCCGCCGCCTCGATGATCGCCTCGACGGTTGCCCTGGAACGCGCCTGGCGCGGCTGTTTGCGCATGCGCGGATGCGGTTTTGCAATGCGAGTAGACACGTTCGCCCATTCTCCTGAAAATATAAACAACATACTCGCATTTCCGGAAAAGGACACCGACCATGAATGCGCTCGCTCTGCTTCGCAGCCTGTTTGCCTATCAGGCCTGGGCCAATGACGAACTGCTGGAAAAGCTCGCGAGTCTCGACCCGCATGTTCACGGCAAGGAACGGCAGGCCGTGATAGGGCTCATCGATCACAGCCATGTGGTGTCGCGGATATTCTCGGCGCACCTGGTTGATGCAAGCCATGGCTACTCCGCCGACACCACCGAGGACACGCCGGCGTTCGACGAACTTCGCGCCGCGGTCGCAGCGACCGATCGCTGGTATCTCGATTATCTCGAAACCGTTTCGTCGCGGCAGCTGTCCGAGTCCGTCGCATTCGTGTTCACCGACGGGGATAAGGCATTGATGTCGCGACAGGAAATGCTGACCCACGTCGTACTGCACGGCGGCTATCATCGCGGTGAAGCGGGGCGCATCCTGGCGCAGATTTCGGTCATGCCGCCATGGGATACCTTCGCCGTCCATCTCCACAGGGCCGAGCCTTCGCGCCGGCTGCAGATGAGCCGTGAGCCGCTCGGCGCCTGAACGGCCGAGCGCATTCGATCACGAGGTCGGCTCGACCGGATCTATCGAGCGATATCCTGTCCTTCAGAAATGCGAGCTATCTGCTTACTTTCATCGCGTCGTGCAAGATAGTGCAGCGGCGTGCTCGTCGCGTTGCTTCCTACTTACCTGTAGTTTATCTTTTCGAACAAGACGAGGCGGGCGACCGCCTTCGTTCTTGACAATGTTCGCGCTGAGCGTCGGACGTTGAAGCGCAAAAGCTGGTCGAAAAGGTCCTGAGCTTGACGAGAAGACCGGTCGAGATAGAGCGACCAGAATTTCTGTCGCAGAACTTCGCTGCGGGACACAAAGATTCGCAGCCGGTTTTTGCGCGGGTAAAATGGTCGCGCGCTCGCCGTAACCGAAACTTAAGCTGCAAAAATCATTCTAATGCTTCGCTGGCTAGCAAGCCGCGAGTCAGATATGCAATGCGCGCCGGGTCAATAACGGCCGTCGGCACAACGGAAGGGGCATGATATGGCTAAGCAGTCATCCAAAGCGCCGGCATCCAAGGCACCGGCAAAGTCACCGGCAAAGAAAGCACCGGCAAAAGCAGCCGCGGCAAAGGCCGCAACTGCTGTGAAGAAAGCAGCACCCGCGGCCAAAGCGAAGGCCGCTGCGCCTAAGGCAAAAGCAGCGCCGGCCAAAAAGCCGGCCGCCAAGGCCGCGGCAAAACCGGCCGTGAAGAAAGCAGCACCTGCCAAGGCGAAAGCAGCACCGGCCAAGGCCAAGGCTGCACCGGCCAAGAAGCCGGCTGCAAAGGCCGTGGCGAAGCCCGCTGCGAAGAAGGCAGCACCGGCAAAGGCCGCCGCTGCGAAATCTTCTGCAGCAGTGAAGAAAGCAGCGCCCGCGGCCAAGCCGAAGGCAGCGCCCGCAAAGGCGAAGGCCAAGAAGTAGTCGCCGTTCTCCGATCGCCGGGGACAGTACTCAAGACAGCCATGGCGGGATGCCTAATAGGCGCCTCGCTTGCTGGCTGACGGTCGGGCAGGACGAGAAAGAGGCGGGAGGAAGACATCTTTTCGCAGCTCCCAGGACTTCGCCGTGCGGCGAAGTCCGGTGGGATTTTTGTGGCTGCCAAAACCAAACCTTCGGTGCAAGGCCTAGTTGGTAGTTGCTCGGATCTGGATTGTCCGACGTGCTCGCGTCTGCCGACGCACCTCCGATTCATCGCATCCGAACGCGAGACAATGGTTGTACGCTGGCGGCGGGGTTTTCCGCCTCTGGCCGTTGATGAACCCTGCATGATCGGTCAACAGTGCCCATGCACGAGCCCCTGTCGGAATCGATTTTCGGTGAGGGTCATGCGCGAAGTCACAATGCTACCGCATCCTTTGCGCGTCCAATGAGGCATATGGAGCTGTAGCCGGCAAACAGGAATCGACAATGCCCAGACTGCTCTACGCGTCTACTTCTCCCTACAGTTCCAAGGTGCGCATGGCAGCACTTCATGCCGGCATCGCCGTCGATCTCGTGCCGATAAAGACCGAGGAAAGACCGGCCGCGCTGATCGGCGCCAATCCGCTCGGCAAGATCCCGGTGCTGGTGCTCGACGACGGCCGCTCGGTCCATGACAGCCGCGCCATCACCCAGCATCTCAACCGGATGTCGAAGAACGCATTGTTTCCGCGCAATCCCGACAAGCGCCTCGAGGCGGAGGTGCTGGAGGCATTGGCCGACGGCATCTGCGACTGCGCGCTGTCGATGGTCTACGAGCGGCGCACACGGCCGGAAGAGATGGTCTACCAGCCTTGGCTCGAGCGCCAGTGGACGAAGATTTCGGACGCGCTCGATCTGCTCAACGCGAACCCGCCGAAGCTGCCGAAGAAAATCACCCTCGGCCAGATCGCATTGCGCGCCTGCCTCGGCTATCTCTCGCTGCGCTTCGCTGGAAAATGGGAAAAGGGCCGCGGCCGGCTGACGCGCTGGGCGGCACGCTTCGACGAGAAATTCCCGGAGCTGAAGCCCGCCATCCCGGCTTGAGGGCGGGCGGCCTCAACCGGTGCCACAAAAAAAGCCGGGCGCGAGGCCCGGCTTTTTCGTGTCGTGGCTTGGACGACTTAGAACTTCATACCGACGCCGAAAGTGACGCGATTGTCGGTCGACTTGACCTTGCCGATACCGTCGAAGTCCTTCCTGCCGAAGTCCGTGTAACGATACTCGACACGGCCGAACACATTGTCGGTGATCTTGATGTCGGTACCGACGCCGGCTGTCCAGCCAAACTGCGTGTTGGTATCGCTTACGCCGGCAGCTTCAATCTTCTGGTTCTTCAGCGCGCCACCGGCGGTGCCGTAGAGCAGGATGTCCGGGGTGACAGCGTAGCCGAGGCGGGCACGCAGCGAGCCCTCGAAGCCACCCTTGGCCTCGATGCCGGCATCGTCGCCCTTGACGCCGTTGTAGCCGATATCGGCTTCGGCACCGTAGACGAAGTTCTCCTGCTGCCAATTATAGCCGCCGAAGACGCCGCCGACAAAACCCTTGGTGTCGACGTCGACACCAATGTCTTTGGCTTTGGCGTGGCCGGCGAAGCCGTAGCCGACGCTCACACCGGCATAGGGACCGGCCCAGGATGCGACCGGAAGTTCTGCGATCGGGGCAGGTGCCGGCGGCTCTTCCTGAACCACGTCCGCGGCATAGGCGGTTCCGCCGAGGGCGAACAGCCCAAACGCCACCGCGAGCGGTCGCGCAAATTTAAGATTGGCTTGCATTGTTCTTTACTCCTTAAGCCACAGGACACAGGCTTGTTGTTTATGAGCGCCCTCAACCCGTCCGGGGGATGAAACGGATCCGGCGTTCAACGGTTCCAAATGTCGTGTCGAAATGCGGCTGAAGCGAACCTGAACTTGGGTCATTCCCTGGCACGAATGAGGCAGAACCTTGACGTTGCATCTTCGCAACAGCGAATGTCAGCAGGTTCGCCGTGCTGCACTGCACACGGCTTGGTGTAAGGGCTCCAGAGCCCTATATTGCGGGCGGGCTGGCCCGAATTCCGGTCGAGCCAAAACGCCCACCGGGCACTTTGCCACAATCCTGCCCCAGGTGGAAATGGGATTTAACGCTTGGCGGGCCATAATTTGCCGGCGCGATCCCGGCAGGCCGGAATCGGCATCGGATTAAGGATTGACAGATGAGCAAGGTCGCCGCGACGGCACTGGTGACGGGCGGTGCGAAACGGATCGGCAGGGCGATCGTCGAAGATCTTGCCGCGCATGGTTTTGCCGTCGCCATTCACTGCAATCGCTCGCTGGCCGAGGCGGAGGCACTGGCGGCCGAAATCAACAGTGGTCATTTTGGTCGACATGGCCGGGCCGCAGTGATTGCTGCCGACCTGACCGAGATGGACGCCGTCAGCAACCTGGTCGGTCGCGCGGCGGCGGCGCTCGGGCCGGTGTCGCTGCTGGTCAACAACGCCTCGCTGTTCGAGCACGACAGCGTTGAGGATTTCGACTGGCCGGCCTGGGATCGCCATTTCGCCATGCATGTCAAGGCGCCGGCGCTGTTGGCACAGACTTTCGCCCGGGCCTTGCCGCAGAACAGTGAGGGGCTGATCGTCAACATGATCGATCAGCGCGTCTGGCGACCGACGCCGCGTTATTTCTCCTATGCGCTGTCGAAGTCGACCTTGTGGGCGGCGACCGAGATGATGGCGCAGGCGCTGGGTCCCCGCATCCGTGTCAACGCCATTGGTCCTGGCCCGACCTTGAAGAACACGCGCCAGCACGACAGCGATTTCGATGCCCAGATTGCCGGGCTGATCCTGAAACGCGGCCCGGAATTGCCGGAATTCGGTGCCACTATCCGTTATCTCTGGGCGGCACGCTCGGTCACCGGCCAGATGATCGCGCTTGACGGCGGCCAGCATCTTGCATGGCAGACGCCCGATGTGACAGGCATGACGGAATGAGCCCCATGGACCAGAAACAAAAAACGCGCGGTGGCGCCGACGACCTGCCGCCCGAAATCGACCTCGAGGACGAGGCGGCCGAGGAAGTCGTCGAGCCTGCAGCCAGCGGTCCGGACGTTACCTTCACCGCCATCGACTGGACCCCGCATGCCGGCGACGCCGACGGCATGGTCGGCGCCGAGGTGATCCAGACGCTGGTAAAGCGGCTGCCCAATGCGCCCGGCGTCTACCGCATGATGAATGCCGCCGGCGACGTGCTCTATGTCGGCAAGGCACGCAGCCTGAAGAAGCGGGTCACCAGCTACGCGCAAGGCCGGTTCCACACCAGCCGTATCGGCCGCATGGTGCGCGAGACATCGACCATGGAGTTCGTCGTCACCCGCACCGAGATCGAAGCGCTGCTGCTTGAAGCCAACCTCATCAAGCGCTTGCGGCCACGCTTCAACGTGCTGATGCGCGACGACAAGTCGTTCCCCTATATCCTGTTGACCGGCGACCATGTCTCGCCCGGTATTTACAAGCACCGCGGCGCGCGCTCGCGCAAGGGCGACTATTTCGGCCCCTTCGCCTCGGCCGGCGCGGTTGGCCGTACCATCAACTCGCTGCAGCGCGCCTTCCTGCTCAGGAGCTGCACCGACTCCTTCTACGAGAACCGCACCCGGCCTTGCCTTTTGTTCCAGATCAAGCGCTGCGCCGGCCCGTGCACCGGCGAAATCTCGCACGGCGACTATGCAAGGCTTGTCGCCGAGGCGAGGGATTTTCTCTCCGGCCGCAGCCAGAAGGTGAAGACGGAGATCTCCGCCGCCATGCAGCAGGCTTCGGAGAACCTCGATTTCGAACGCGCCGCCATCTATCGCGATCGGCTGGCGGCGCTGTCGCATGTGCAGAGCCATCAAGGCATCAATCCGCAGACCGTCGATGAGGCCGATGTCTTCGCCATCCATCAGGAGGGCGGCCAGGTCTGCATCCAGGTGTTCTTCTTCCGCACCGGCCAGAACTGGGGCAACCGCGCCTATTTTCCCAAGGCCGATCCGGCGCTCGAAGCCGGCGAGGTGCTGGGATCGTTCCTGGCGCAGTTCTACGACGACAAGCCGACGCCGCGCACCATCCTGTTGTCGCATGGCGTCGAGGACCAGGAATTGCTGGCGGAGGCCCTCTCCACCCGCGCCGGCCGCAAGGTGTCGATCTCCGTGCCGCAGCGCGGCGAGAAGAAGGACCTGACCGACAACGCGCTGCAGAACGCGCGCGAGGCGCTCGGCCGGCGGCTCGCCGAAACTTCGACCCAGGCGCGGCTGCTCACTGGCTTTGCCGAGACCTTCGGCCTGGAAAAACCGCCGGTGCGCATCGAGGTCTATGACAACTCGCATATCATGGGCACCAATGCCGTCGGCGCTATGGTCGTCGCCGGGCCGGAAGGTTTTGTGAAGAACCAGTATCGAAAGTTCAACATCCGCTCGACCGAGATCACGCCAGGCGACGATTTCGGCATGATGCGCGAGGTGATGCAGCGGCGCTTTTCGCGGCTGTTGAAGGAACATGGCGACGCCCCGCAAACCGAGGGCGCGGGCGAGGCGAGCCCTACCGAACCGGGCGACGATATCGAGGACGCGGGCGGCTTCCCCGCCTGGCCCGACGTCATCCTCATCGACGGCGGCCAGGGCCAGATGACGGCGGTGCGCGAGATCCTCGCCGATCTCGGCATCGAGGACCGCGTCGTGGCCATCGGCATCGCCAAGGGTCAGGACCGCGATGCCGGCCGCGAACGCTTCTTCGTCAAGGGCAAGGCCCCATTCTCGCTGCCCGTTCGCGATCCGGTGCTCTATTTCGTGCAGCGGCTGCGCGACGAGGTCCATCGCTTCGCCATCGGTTCGCACCGCGCCCGCCGCAAGAAGGAGATGGTCAAGAGCCCGCTCGACGAGATCAGCGGCATCGGACCTGGCCGCAAGCGCGCGCTGCTGATGCATTTCGGCACGGCCAAGGCGGTCAGCCGTGCCGCCGTCGAGGACCTGGTCAAGGTCGACGGCATTTCCGAGCAGGTGGCGAAATTGGTCTACAATCATTTTCACGAGAGCTAAGACGTATTGCCGACATTTCGGCTGGCTAATCGATTCTGGCCTGTTGACCCCCCACATTCGCTTCTGATTTGACTAAGCAGGCAGAAAGAGTTCCCAAAACATGGCTCAGCGCGCATTCAACCTGCCCAACATGCTCACCTATGCCCGCATCCTGGCGGTGCCGCTGGTGGTGCTGTGCTTCTTCCTGGAAGGGCATCTGAAATCGAGCGACTTCGCGCGCTGGTCGGCGCTCATCATTTTCCTGCTCGCCTCGATCACCGATTACTTCGACGGCTATCTGGCGCGCGCCTGGCAGCAGACCTCCAACATCGGCAAGATGCTCGACCCGATCGCCGACAAGCTGCTCGTCGCCACATGCCTGCTGCTGCTCGCCGCCGACACCGATCGCCATGCCGGCATCGCCGGCTGGTCGCTGTGGGCGGCGATCATCATCCTGTGCCGCGAGATCCTGGTCTCGGGCCTGCGCGAATATCTGGCGGCCTTGAAGGTCTCGGTGCCGGTGACGCAGCTCGCCAAATGGAAGACCACCATCCAGATGATCGCCATCGCCTTCCTGCTTGCAGGTCCCGCCGGCGACAAGATCTTCCCGCTGACCACGCAGACCGGGCTGGTGCTGCTGTGGATCGCAGCCCTGGTGACGCTCTACACCGGCTACGACTATTTCCGCGCGGGCCTCAAGCACATCATGGATGAATAGAATGTCGACGAAGCTCATCTATTTCGCCTGGGTGCGCGAGCGGATCGGCAGACCGGAGGAAGAGGTCGAACTGCCGGCCGGCATCGAAACGGTCGCCGACCTGCTGCGCTGGCTGAAATCGCGCGGCGAGGAGTACGAGAACGCGCTGCAATATCCTGACGTGATCCGCGTCGCCATCAACCAGGAACATGTCGAGCACCGCGAGAAAATTGCCGGCGCGCGCGAGATCGCGCTGTTCCCGCCGATGACCGGTGGCTGAACCATGTCCGCGGTGGTGCCCGTCGTGCGCATCCAGGCTGAGGATTTCGACGTCGCCGCCGAGATCGCCAGGCTGACCAGGGGTCGCAAGGACATCGGCGCTGTGGTGACCTTCTCCGGCCTTTGCCGCGACGAGCAAGGCAGGCTCTCGGCGCTCGAGCTCGAACATTATCCCGGCATGGCGGAAGCCGAGATATCCCGCATCGCCGGCGAGGCAATCGAGCGCTGGCCGCTGCAGGGGCTCACCGTCATCCATCGCCACGGCAAGATCGCGCCGGGCGAAAACATCGTGCTGGTGGTGTCCGCTTCCGCCCACCGGCAGGCGGCGTTCGAGGCCGCGAATTTCCTGATGGATTATTTGAAATCACGGGCGCCGTTCTGGAAAAAGGAACACCATAGCGACGGTTCCGAGGGCGGCTGGGTCGACGCCAAGGATGCCGACGACAAGGCGGCGAGCCGCTGGAAGCAGCCGCCGTCCGAATAAATCCCGCGACAGCCATTCATTGACCGTAATCCTGCGAAACCCTTTGCCGGAAGGGGAGCAGGATCATGCTGGACAGGATCGCCGAGTTCTTCATCTTCGGACTGGTGCCGCTGGCCGTCGGCATCCTGGCCGTCCCGGATCGTTCCGCGGCTGCCGAAAAGACCCTCAAGGGCGAGGTGATGTATCGCGAGCGCATCGCGCTGCCGCCCAATGCCGTGCTTTCCGTGCAGCTTGCCGACGTGTCGCTGGCCGACGCGCCGGCCGCAATCATCGGCGAGCGCAAGGTGGTGCCGGCCGGCCAGGTGCCGATCAAGTTCGAGATCAGCTTCGACCCGCGGGTGATCCGGCCTGATATGACCTACGCGCTGCAGGCGCGCATCACTGTCGACGACCGGCTGCTGTTCGTCACAGATGCGCGCCATCAGGTCGACCCGCTCAGCGACGCGCCACAGACCATCATGCTGAAAATGGCGGCGCCGAGCGATGCGCCGGCGGCAGCCTCGGTGTTCGGCCAAAGCTGGCTGGTCGAATATATCGACGGTGTCGGCGTGATTGCCGAGCCGCGGGCGACATTCCGCATCAGCGAAGCCGGCAAGGCCGGCGGCAGCGGCCCTTGCAACGTCTATTTCGCCACTGCCAAGGTAGACGGCTCGACGATCGCCGTCAGCGACATCGGCTCGACCTTCAAGGCCTGCGCGCCTCAGGTCATGGCCGAGGAAAAGGCGCTGTTCGAGGCGCTGGCCAAAGCAGCATCCTACCACGTCGACGCCGGCAAGCTTGTCATCGCCGACAGAGACGGCCGCGACATCCTGCGCTTCAACGCCGCGAGCTAGCGCATCACCCAAGCCGATTACTCTCTGCGGCAGCTGCATGCCGATCACATTGTGTTTCAGCGGGAATAGGCCGGGCAGAGGGCGCGTTAGTTCCACATAAAATGGCGGGTAAGGCAAAAGGGACGTTGTCCCTTCGTTGAAGCCGCCAGAATGGCTGCGGCTCGTTCTGGCCTTAACTCAAAGGAGTCCAGACATGAAAACGCACACGCTTATCCTTGCCGCCACCGGTGCATCGCTCCTTGCCTTTACCGGCCTTGCCAAGGCGGACGACCATCTCGTCAATGCTCTTGACCACGGTCTCAAAGCGGACAGCCAACCGTTCCAGACCAACAAGGCCGGCCATAGCGGCGATCTCGCACCGGGGCAGGGCAGCCCGTTTTCAGGTGAAGAGACCAAGACCCCGTCCACCGACACGGAAGCGGCGAACGAACATGCGAACGTGAAGGAACGCGAGGCGAAATAGACTGGCAGAACCCGCCGCTAGGGGGCGGCGGGCGACATGTATCGGGCGACGATGCCGCATTTCATGCGATATTTCTCAATTCGTCGCGAGTTTGAATACCGCGCCATAGTGATAGGGCGGCACATCAACCAGCTCGGCGAGCTTGAACCCGCTCGCTTCCACCGACGCGGTGGTCTGTTCGGGTGACAGCCTCAGCTCGGTCTTTGGCCCGCGCGGCTCGCCCAGGACCGTGGTCTGCTCGCGCGGATACTGGTGCCAGTTGACGATGGCAAAACGACCGGCAGGGCCAAGCGTCGCGCGCACGGCGCGGGCAAGCCGCGGCCGATCCGGAACGCCGTGGAAAGCGTTGGCGATAAAGACGAAGTCGACGGTTTGAGGCACCAGCCTGGCAAGTTCATAGGCGTCGCCCGCCAAAAACTCGCAATTGCTCGCGCCTCCTTCGGCCAGCCGCAGCCTGGCGACTTCGAGCAGATCGGCATCGATGTCGATGGCGATTACATGACGGGCGACCCTGGCGATTGGCAGCGTGAACCAGCCGTCGCCGCAGCAGAGATCGACCACGTCCGTGCCGGGCTTCATGCCGACCGCCGCCAGGACGCTGGCGGGCTCGGGCCACAGCGCTTCCCACCAGCCGCCGGTTGGCATTTCGGTGCCTTGGAAGAAACCGGGAATGGTGCTGGTCATGGCCTGGTCGGCTCCATTGTCGGGACCGCGTTTGATCCGCCCCTCCGAGCTTAACGCACCCGTGACCCGTCGAGGAGCCTGAAGCTGAAAATGTCCGCCACTGCATGTCGCGCAAAACTGTGCAGCGGTTTTGCGATAACGACATGCATCAAGACAAGAACCTGAAGCCCGTCGCAGGAGGCCGGTCGAACGCGACGCGCTTTAGCAAAAAAGGCCGGCTTTGTGCCGGCCTTCTTGATGGGGTTCGGGATGCCGGCTCAGCCGACGATCTCGGTGTCCGAGAACCAGTATTTGATCTCCTGCGCGGCGGTTTCGGGCGCATCGGAACCATGCACGGAATTCTCGCCGATCGACAGCGCGTGCAGCTTGCGGATGGTGCCTTCGGCGGCGCTTGTCGGATTGGTGGCGCCCATCACTTCGCGGTTCTTGGCAATGGCGTTCTCGCCTTCCAGTACCTGCACGACTGTCGGGCCCGACGACATGGATTCGACCAGCTCGCCGAAGAACGGACGCTCCTTGTGGACGGCATAGAAACCTTCCGCCTCGCGGCGGCTCATCCACACCCGGCGCGAAGCGACGACGCGCAGGCCGGCATCTTCCAGTATCTTGGTGATAGCGCCGGTGAGGTTGCGACGGGTCGCGTCCGGCTTGATCATGGAAAAAGTGCGTTCGAGCGCCATGGGATCGTCCTTGTGATGGAGAGTGGAATTGAAGGTGGCGGGCTCTATACAAGCCGCCCGCCGGCTTGCCAAGGGGAGGCCGGTGCAGCGCGCATTTCTGCGCTGGGGCAGCGGACTTTCAAGTCGAACCATGCCGCCGCTCATCTTTTTGCTGAGCATCGGATTTTCCGACAACCGGTACCCACTTTGGAGCCGACCGACTGGCCGCCCTATAGCGCGTCGTCGCCAGCCTGAGACTACGTCGTCATAACTGCATCTCGATCGTCAGGTTGGCCGTGTCGCCAGCCCCGAGGCCTTCGCGAACCCGCACCGCGGTCTTGATCGGCAAGAGCAGGCTGCCGGATTTCTTGTCGGGAAACAGCGATGTCCGCCATCTGGTCTGGCCGATGACGGCTTCCACGCCAAGCGAGCCCCAGGGTCTTGCCATCCCCACCATCGCCGTCTTGATCCGGGCTCCAAGCTCCGGCGGCAGCGTCACGAAATGCCAGCCGCCCTTGCCCGGATAGACCCAGATCTCGGCCTGCATGTCGTAGCGAAACATTCTATGCCCTTCCTCAGGTCAAGCCCGTCACGACTGGCTTTGCCATGGTGTCTTGCTGGCAATGATGACGATCGGCGAAACCATCCATGACATCCACAGCCCTGCAGGAAGGAGTCATTTTTCCCCGCGCCATTCCACTACCGCCTTGTCACGATAGACGGCCGCCGCGTTTCCCAGCCTTCCCGTTCCAGTTCCGGCACGCTGTGGTTCTCGCTGGGGTAGCCGATGCAGAAGTAACCGATCAGCGTCCACTCCGGCGCCACATCCAGGATCGTCGCCATCTCGGCCGGATCGAGGATCGAGACCCAGCCCATGCCTATTCCTTCGGCGCGCGCCGCCAGCCACATCGTGTGGACCGCCATGACAGCCGAATAGTCTATGGTGGCTGGCATGGTCTGGCGGCCGAGCCCATGCCCTTGCTCGGTTGCGCGGTCGGCGAAAACCGCAAGCTGGCAAGGCGCCTCATTCAGGCCGGCAAGCTTTAGGCGCGAATACAGGGCGGCGCGTTCACCGCAAAAGCTTTGGAGTGCCTCCGCGTTGCAGCGCTCGAAGCAGGCCCTGACGGCGGCGCGGCATGCTTCGCTCTCGGCGACGACGAAGCGCCAGGGCTGGCTCAGCCCGACGGACGGCGCGGCGCTGGCAAGCTCCAGTAGCCGCTCCAGCGCTCCATCGGGGAGCGGCGTCGGCTTAAATCGCCTGACGTCGCGCCGCCACAGGAAAAGGTTAGCGAGCGCAGCGCGAAAATCGGCCGGGAACTCTGGGTTTGCGGTCATGGCGCGCTGCCTTTGTTGTGATTGCCCGGTTCGCCGGATGTTCGTCTTGTTTGCTTCGATCCAGGCGCTGATGAGGCGCTTCGAGCGACACTTCGTCTACCCGCATTGTCGCATTTCGCCGGCTGGCAACTTTCAGCTAAGGCCGGACGACATCGCCGCGATCTTCGCCGTTGGACCTCGATCGGCAAAACAAAACCCGCCTCGGCAGGCCGGGCGGGCGTCGGTGCGAATCATCACCATATCGAGATTAGTAGCATAGCTGCCGGCACAAAGCAAGAACAAAATGTGCCGCCGCCGATGAAAACTGCCGATTTCAACTCTCAAGGCGGGAGATCGCGGCCGCCGCGACGTTGCGGCCGAGGCCGCCATGGAGATCGAGGCATCGTTCGAACCATTGCGCCACGACGTCGCCGTCGTCGAGCAGCCGGTAGGGCGTGGCGATGCGCGCCCATTGCAACGCGCCGAAGACGATGTAATCGGCAAACAGCGCCGACCGGCCGCCGATGAAGGGCTGATAGCCAAGCATCGAGCGCAGCGGCTCCAGCGAGGCGCGGAAGTCGGCGAGCCCGGCGTCGCGGGTGGCGTAAATCGCCTCCAGGGGCTCGCCGAAGCGCTGCTCGCGGTTCTGCCGGAAATAGGCGGCGTTCGCCTCGTCCTGCATGGCGTGCAGGTCCAGTATCGCCGCGGTGGTGACGTAGGGATGGATGGTCAGCTGCGACCAGCGTTCGATGAAGCGCGCCGTCGCCTTGCCGCCGTCGCCGGAAAACAATGTCGGCCGCTCGGGATAGGCCTCCTCGAGATAGAGCGCGATGGCGAAGGAATCGGCGACCACCGTCTCGCCGTCTCGGATCACCGGAACGAGCTTCGAGACGCCGCCTTCCACCTTCGGCACTTCGAGGAAACGGGTCGGCACGCTGGTGATGTCGAGCCCTTTGTGGGCCAGCGCCATCGCCGCCTTCCAGCAATGTGGGCTGAATGGGCGGGCGGCATCGCGTCCGACAAGGTCATAGAGCAGAATGGTCATTGGCGGCAGCGTCCTTGCAGTCTAACTATGCCCGAAACGGACCCGCGCAGGGGGTCTCGCAGGTCGGGAGAAAATGAAACAGCATTTCAGGATGTTTGCGGCCTACAATCAATGGGCCAACGGCCGCATCTACGATGCCGCCGCCGATCTCGACGAGGAAGAGTTCGACCGCAATGTCGGCGTCTTCTTCGGTTCGATGATGGGAACGCTCAACCACCTCCTGGCAGCCGACCGTATCTGGATGAAACGCTTCACCGGCGAGGGCGACGCGCCGGCAAGGCTCGACACGGTCCTGCACCGCGCCTTGCCAGGCTTGCGGCTGGCGCGCGAGGCCGAGGACAAACGGATCATCGACTGGGTCGACGGCCTGAGCGACAAGGCGCTGTCGGGCCGCTTCTCCTACATGACCGTCTCGGATATGCGCACCGTCTCTCAGCGGCTGGCGCCGGCGCTCGACCACTTCTTCAACCACCAGACCCACCACCGCGGCCAGGCGCATGCGATCCTGACCATTCTGGGCAAGCCAAGCCTCGGACTGGACCTGACGATGTTCCAGCGCAGCGAGGAGGGCAGGGCTTTCGCCTGAATCTGGGGCGGCTGGTGACGCGGACGGTGGATAGAGGACAATCTGCCGAGATTGCAAAACGCGCCGAAACATTTTATGGAGCGGACGGTCGTGAGGGCGGCCGCTTCAGCAGCATTCAGCAGCAACAGCGAGAATTGGCACGCATGCCCAATGAACCCTTGCGCCTCGTGGCGTTCTTCGCCGTGGTCCTGGCGCTTCTCAACTCCGGTTATTATTTCCACCAGGGCGACATTGTCGCGACCATCTATTTCATGATCGGCGCCATTCTTGTGACCGCGGTCACCCGGATGAGCATCAGACGGCAGCTGATTTAGGACCGATCTCCTTATCTGGCCGCCATCTCGACGGCTGGTTTCGCTTCGACTGCGATCGAATTGAAGCAAAGTCTTAGGACTTCGTTTGCGCTGTTGCTTCAAGGTAGCCGGCTGAAGCAGGAGCAAAAGCATGCAGATCGATTTGTCCCCGACGAGCTGGGGCAGGGTCGTGGCGGTTACCGTCGCGGGCACGGCAGTCTGCATTGCAGCCGCATTCCTCGTCGATTCCTTCAATTTCCCGTATTTGTCGCCGGAAGCGCTGTGGCGGGCGCAGCTCACAGACCTGCTGCTGCCGCTTGTCCTGGCCAGCTCGTTCTTCTTCTTCCTCATGTGGAAAATGCGCCAGCTGGCGATCGCGCAGAAGGTACTGGCCGTCGTCGCGGCGACCGACAGCCTGACGGCGGTATTCAACCGGGGTGCATTTTCCATGCTCGTCGAGGCCTATCTCGAACAGGCCCGCAGCCATTCCGTCGTAAATGCCGGAGCCTTGCTGATCGTCGATGCCGACCATTTCAAATCCGTCAACGACCGCCTCGGCCACGACTGCGGAGACCAGGCGCTCAAGCTGATCGCCAGGACAATCCAGGGCCAGCTGCGCGGCGCCGACATCGTCGGCCGGATCGGCGGCGAGGAATTTGCGGTTTTCCTTCCCGGCGCAGATCCTTCGCAGTCCTGGCTGGTGGCGGAGACAATTCGCCGGCGCGTCCGTGAGGCGGAGTTCTCGCCTGGCGGCCGGCCCTGTCCTCTCTCGGTCAGCATCGGCGGCGTCGCCTTCAGCGGGCCGACCACCTACGCCGAGATGTTCGTGGTGGCGGACAAGCACCTTTACAGGGCCAAATCGAACGGCCGTGATCAGGTCAGTTTCGAAACCGCGGCAGCGGGCGACCCGCCGGGCGGCGGCCCGATGACGGTCCATTGATGGTCGTTTCTGTCAGGCGGCGTAGCCGCCGAGGCCCCGGGCGACCGGCTTGACCGAGACCGCCGGCTGGGCGGCCGGCCAGAGGATGCCTGCCGTTACGGCAAAGGTGATCAGGGCGTCGCGTGCCGCTTCGGCCGAGATATCGCCGGCACGTGCCGCCTCGCAGGCCTTCACCGCGGCGCCATAGCTCAGCCGGCGGCGCGAAGGCGGGAACTCGGTCAGGAATTCGTGCATCTCGGAGAACGAAGCGATCGTACGCTTGTAGCCGGCGCCAACGGTTAGGGCGACCGGGGTGGAAAACGTCCTGTCGTGCATTCTGGCCTCTCGAATGGGCGGAGGTCACGGCGGACGCCGTTCTCCGGTCTGGGGGTCGGGCAGAAACGCGGATCACGGCGCGAGGTTCCATGTTGCCGGGATTGTTTTTTCGCCGGCTCCGGGAGCGGTCGCCGGGCGAGCAGCGCCGACGTCGAGGCGGGTGCCTATTTCCACATGCCGCGCATGCGGGCGCCGAGGTCGACACGTACCTGCGGCTGGCGGCGCGGATCGTCTCTGGCCTGGACGCTGGCCCATGCCACCTGCTCGAAGGCGCCGAGGATCGAGCGCGGGATGAAGCGCGTGCGCGAGGCATAGACATGGCGGTCGCCGCGCGCCGCCTGGCCATGGACGAAAAAGCGATGCGGCATGACCAGGTGCAGGCTGTCCTTGGCCCGCGTCATCGCCACGTAGAGCAGCCGCCGCTCCTCGTCGACATCCTCCTTGCTGCCGACGCCGAGATCGATCGGGATGCAGCCGTCGACGGTGTTGAGCACGAAGACGTTCTTCCACTCCTGGCCCTTGGCCGAATGGATCGTCGAAAGGATCAGATAATCCTCGTCGCGGTGTGGCGGGCCGGCCTCGTCGCTGGTCGCGTCCGGCGGATCGAGTGTCAGCTCGGTAAGGAAGCGCTCGCGCGACGCATAGCCGGAAGCGATCTGCTCGAGCTGCAGGAGATCGGCCCGGCGCGTCGTTGCATCCTCGTGGATGCGTTCCAGATGCGGCTCGTACCAGAGCCTGACCTGTTCGATGTCGGCCGGCCATTTTTGCGCGCCGGCGCGCAGGCCGCTATAGAGCGCGACAAAGCCCGGCCAGTCGTCGGCGGCACGCTGCGGCGGCCGATAGCGGGCAAGCCCCATCGTCTCGTCAAGCGAATTTGCCATGGTCTCGACGATCGCATTGGCGGCCGAAGGGCCGATGCCCGGCAGAAGTTGCAGCACGCGAAAGCCGGCGACGCGGTCGCGCGGGTTTTCGGCAAAGCGCAGCACGGCCAGCATATCCTTGACGTGGGCGGCATCGAGGAATTTCAGCCCGCCGAACTTGACGAAGGGGATGTTGCGGCGCGTCAGCTCGATCTCCAGCGAGCCGCTATGGTGCGAGGCGCGAAACAGCACCGCCTGTGCTTTGAGAACGGTGCCGGCCTCGCGTTCGGTGAGTATCGCCTGGCAGACATAGCTCGCCTGCTCGGTCTCGTCGCGCACGCTGACCAGCTTCGGCTTTTCCGCAGATTTGCGCTCGGTCCAGAGATTTTTGGTGAAACGTTCCGACGCTTCGCCGATTACCGCATTGGCGGCCGCCAGGATGGTCTCGGTCGAGCGGTAATTGCGCTCCAGCATGACGACTTCCGCCGGCTGCGCGAACTGCTTGGGAAAATCCAGGATATTGCGCACTTCCGCGGCGCGGAACGAATAGATCGACTGCGCGTCGTCGCCGACCACCGTCAGCCCCGATCCGTCGGGCTTGAGGGCCGTCAGGATCGAGGCCTGCAGCCGGTTGGTGTCCTGGTATTCATCGACCAGCACATGGTCGAAACGCGCACCCAGATGCGCGGCGATTTCCGGCTCGCCGGCCATCTGCGCCCAGTAGAGCAGCAGGTCGTCGTAATCGAGCACATTCTGCGCCTGCTTGGCCTCGACATATCGGGCGAACAATTGCTTCAGCTGTTCGGCCCAGCCGGCGCACCACGGGAACACCGAACCCAGCACCTCGCCGAGCGGCGCCTGTGCGTTGACGGCGCGCGAATAGATCGCCAGGCAGGTGCCCTTGGTCGGGAAGCGGGCTTCGGTCTTTGAAAACCCAAGCTCGTGGCGGGCGAGGTTCATCAGGTCGGCGGAATCCTCGCGATCGTGGATGGTGAAGGCCGGATCGAGACCGATCTCCAGCGCATAATCGCGCAGCAGCCTGGCGCCGATGCCGTGGAACGTGCCGGCCCAGCTCAGCGCATCGGTAATCACCGAGGCATCGCGCCCCAGCACCTCGCCGGCGATGCGCTCGACCCGCTTGGCCATTTCCGCTGCGGCACGGCGCGAAAATGTCATCAAAAGGATGCGGCGCGGGTCGGCACCCCTGACGATCAGATGCGCGACCCGGTGCGCCAGCGTGTTGGTCTTGCCGGAGCCGGCGCCGGCAATGACCAGCAACGGTCCGGCGATCTTGCCGTCGCCATGTTCGACGGCAAGCCGCTGCTCGGCGTTGAGCTTCGCCAGATAGGCCGGCTGGAAGGACGAATCACGGGCGGCGAGGTTCATCGCCCATCAAGCATCGTTTCTGCTTTGTTCGCAACGGTTTGCGGAGCCGGAATAGGCCCCGTGAGCGAAGAAGCCTTGCGGGCAGGCTTGTCGACTAACGCTCGGGCTCGACGCCCATCCTTGCCGATTGCCGCCGTAGCGCCTCGCGATCGTCCTGTGGCGGTGGCAACAGCAGCGGATCGAAATCGTCGGGCACCTCATCGATCACTTTCTTGGCGACGCGATAGGCGACATAGACGATTGCCCCGGCGATGAGCAGACGGATCATGCCTTCCTCCATTGATTGTGCAGCAACCGGAGACGCGGCATTTTGTTCCCGGGCCCCTTGGCGAATGCGGGAACGACACCGGCCGCGCAACCAAATCGCCGACGCCTCGTTGTCGGGCGAGAGGAGACTGCGATGAAAAAGCGCTCAATCCTGCTGCTTATGGCAGCTCTGACTGTTGCGGGTTGCGACAACAACATCCAGCCGACCAAGGCCCCTGGCGACACGGTCGATCAGAACCCGCAGGTCGACAAGAATCCGGTGCCGAAGTCGACGACCGGCGGCGATCAGCCCGGCACGCCGCCGAAACAATGACCGCCTCAAATGGCGTCGGCGCCGGTCAAGGAAGGTGGCCGGCGCCGCTTGGGAGGAAGCTGATGGCGCCGGCCAGGCGGAGATCAGGCCCGCCGCACATCCAAGGATAGCCGAGTCTTTCCGCAGCGTCATGGTCGATAGCGTACAGACGGCACGCCCCTGTGGACAAACCTGCCGGCCACAGCAGCGTTTGTTCATCACATAGTTCATTCTTCCCATGGAACAAACCAAGCTGCTGCGTGTTTGGATGTCGATCGGACGCTCCCAAGGCCGCCGTTCACGAAACAGCCCGCTCTCCTTGTCCCCCCTCAGGATAGCGGGTTCTTTTTGCGTTTTGCGGGAAGTCGCGGCGCGCGGGGTCGACATCACCAGCTTTGTCGGTTTTCGCGGCTTATGCGGCGAACCGGGGCTCAAGCCCTTGCGAAGCATGGTTGTCCCGTGCAAAAGCCCGGCCATGCTGATCATCAACGACCTTTCGCTCCGCATGGCCGGACGCCTGCTTCTCGACCATGCCTCACTGACCTTGCCGGCGGGTAGCAAGGCTGGCCTTGTCGGCCGCAACGGCACCGGCAAGACGACCCTGTTCAAGGCGATCACCGGCGACCTCGCCTCCGAGACCGGCTCGATCAGCCTGCCCAAGAACACGCGCATCGGCCAGGTGGCGCAGGAAGCGCCGGGCACCGAGGAGCCGCTGATCGAGATCGTGCTCAAGGCCGACCTCGAACGGAGTGCGCTGCTCGAAGAGGAAAAGACGGCGGCCGACCCGCACCGCATCGCCGACATCCACATGCGGCTGGCCGATATCGATGCGCACTCGGCCGAGTCACGCGCGGCCACCATTCTCGCCGGCCTCGGCTTCGACGATGCCGCGCAGCGGCGCCCGGCCTCGTCCTTCTCCGGTGGCTGGCGCATGCGCGTCGCGCTGGCCGCCGTGTTGTTTGCCGAGCCCGATCTGCTGCTGCTCGACGAGCCGACCAATTATCTCGACCTCGAAGGCACGCTGTGGCTGGAAAACTACGTGTCGAAATATCCGCATACCGTGCTGCTGATTTCGCACGATCGCGACCTGCTCAACCGCGCCGTCAATTCGATCGTCCATCTCGACCAGAAGAAGCTGACCTTCTGGCGCGGCGGCTACGACCAGTTCGAGCGCCAATACACCGAGCAGCGCGAATTGCAGGAGAAGGGCCGCGTCAAGCAGGAAGCCGCGCGCAAGCACATGGAATCCTTCGTCGAGCGCTTCCGCGCCAAGGCATCGAAGGCGAGGCAGGCGCAGTCCCGCATCAAGGCGCTGGAGAAGATGAAGCCGATCGCCGCGATCGTGAACGACACGGTGCGGCCGTTCTCCTTTCCGGAGCCGGTGAAGACGGTGGCCTCGCCGATCATTGCGCTGAACAGCGTCAATGTCGGCTATGTCGAGGGTGCGCCGATCCTGAAGAAGATGACGCTGCGCATCGATGCCGACGACCGCATCGCGCTGCTCGGCGCCAACGGCAACGGCAAGTCGACCTTCGCCAAGCTTTTGGCCGGCCGGCTGAAGCCGGAGACCGGCTCCATGACCGTGGCGCCCGGGCTGAAAGTGGCAATCTTCGCCCAGCACCAGCTCGACGACCTCAGGCCCGATGAAAACGCCTATGAACACGTCCGCCGGCTGATGCCGGACGCGCCGGAATCCAAGGTGCGCGGCCGCGTCGCCCAGTTCGGCCTGACCACCGAAAAGATGAATACCGCGGCCAAGGATCTGTCCGGCGGCGAGAAGGCGCGGCTCCTGATGGGCCTGTCGGCCTTCGAGGGGCCGAACCTTTTCATCCTCGACGAGCCGACCAACCATCTTGATATCGACAGCCGTGAATCGCTGATCCATGCGCTGAACGATTTTCCCGGCGCGGTCATCCTGATCTCGCACGACCGCCATCTGCTCGAAGCGACCGCCGACCGGCTGTGGCTGGTCAAGGACGGCGCGGTTAATCCGTATGACGGCGATCTCGAGGATTACAAGACACTGGTCACCGGCGTCTCCGGCGACCGCCGCGGCAAGCGCGAGGCGGACAAAGCCTCGAAGGCCGACCGCCGCCGCGACGCAGCCGCGCGCCGCGCCGCCTTCGAGCCGCTGGCCAAGGAAATCCGCGCCACCGAAGCGCTGATGGACCGCCTCCGCAAGCGCATCGACCTGATCGAGGACGAACTCGCCAACCCGGCCGTCTACGAAAAGGACCCGTCGACCGCGACAAGGCTGGCCAAGGAGCGCTCACAACTTGCGCAACAGCTGGCCGGCCATGAGGAAAAATGGCTGTCGATGTCGGCGGAGTACGAGGACGGCACGGCGGAGTAGGACGATGTCGACAAAACTTTGGATCGAAGCTGCCAAGGTTTTGGTTGTCAATTCCGAAGCTGTCGTAAAATGCCCTGAGTGTGGAGACGGCAATCTGCTGGTCATCGACGCCGGAGCCGGATCATCGCATGTCGAGCGCCACATACATTGCCCGAAATGCGGCGCCTACAACACCTTGCTCAAGCGCATTGATGGCGGGTAACTGGCCCTACACGCCGCCGCCATAAACGGCTAGTTTGCACCCATGAATCAGTATGCCAAGCTCAAAATCGGCCATTCGGCCTGCCCGCATGATTGCCCCTCGACCTGCGCGCTCGAGGTCGAGCTGCTCGACGACAAGCGCATCGGCCGTGTCCATGGCGCCAAGGCCAACAGCTATACGGCCGGCGTCATCTGCGCCAAGGTCGCCCGTTACGCCGATCGCGTCCATCATCCCGACCGCCTGATGAAGCCGCTGGTCCGTGCCGGCGGCAAGGGCGCGGGCGCCTGGAAGGAAGTGAGCTGGGAGGCGGCGCTCGATCTGGTCGCTGAAAAATTCATCGCGGCGGAGGCAAAATACGGCTCGGAGACGGTCTGGCCCTATTACTATGCCGGCACGATGGGTCTGGTGCAGCGCGACGGCATCGAGCGGCTCAGGCACGCCAAAAAATATTCCGGCTTCTTCGGTTCGATCTGCACCAATCTGGCCTGGACCGGCTGGATGATGGGCGCCGGCGCGCTGCGCGGCCCCGACCCGCGCGAAATGGCAAAGTCCGACTGCGTGGTGATCTGGGGCACCAACGCCGTGGTCACGCAGGTCAACGTCATGACCCACGCCATCAAGGCGCGCAAGGAACGCGGCGCCAAGATCGTCGTCATCGACGTCTACGAAAATGCAACGATGAAGCAGGCCGATCTCGGCCTGGTGCTGAAGCCCGGCACTGACGGCGCGCTGGCCTGCGCGGTGATGCACGTGCTGTTCCGTGACGGCATGGCCGACCGCGCCTATCTGGAAAAATACACCGACGATCCGCACGGTCTGGAAGCGCATCTCAGCACAAAGACGCCGCAATGGGCCGCTGATATCAGCGGGCTTTCTGTCGACGAAATCGAGGCCTTCGCCCGTCTCGTCGGCACGACGAAGAAGACCTACTTTCGCCTCGGCTACGGTTTTTCGCGGCAGCGCAACGGTTCGGTCAACATGCACGCCGCGGCCTCGATCGCGGCGGTTACCGGCTGCTGGCAATATGAGGGCGGCGGCGCCTTCCATTCCAATTCGGGCATCTTCAAGCTCAACCAGGAACTGCTCGAAGGCACACGGATGCGCGACCCCGCGATCCGTCATCTCGATCATTCGCGGATCGGCCCGGTGCTGACCGGGGCTGAGGATGCGCTCTATGGCGGCCCGCCGGTGACGGCGCTGCTGATCCAGAACACCAATCCGGTGAATGTCGCGCCGGAGCAGCGGCTGGTGAAGCAAGGTTTTCTGCGCGACGATCTGTTTTCCTGCGTGCACGAGCAGTTCATGACCGACACCGCCAAGCTCGCTGATGTGGTGCTGCCGGCGACGATGTTTCTCGAGCATGACGACGTCTACAAGGGTGGCGGCAACCAGCACATCACACTCGGGCCGAAGCTGATCGACCCGCCGGAAGGTCCGCGCACCAACCATTTCGTCATCGAGGAGCTCGGCAAAAGGCTCGGTGTCGCCGATCGTCCTGGCTTCGGCATGACCGAGCAGCAGCATATCGACATCATTCTGGGCAAGCGCGGGCTGGGCAGCTTTTCGAGCCTGAAAGAGCAGAAATGGGTCGATTTGCAGCCGGATTTCGCGGCCGCGCATTTCCTCGACGGCTTCGGCCATGCCGACAAGAAGTTCCATTTTCGCGCCGACTGGACGGGCCAGGCCGCGCCCAACCGGCCACCGAAAAGCATGGGCCTGTTCGGGCCGGTGGCGAGCCTGCCGGAATTCCCCGACCATGTCGACCTGATCGAAGTGGCGGACGAGGCGCACCCGTTCCGGCTGACCACCTCGCCGGCGCGCAATTTCCTCAATTCGACCTTTGCCGAAACGCCGGTATCGCAGGCAAAAGAGCGCCGGCCGGAGCTGCTCCTGCATCCCGATGATGCGGCGGCACTCGGCGTCGCCGACGGCGGCCGTGTCGAAGTCGGCAACCAGCGTGGCGAGGTGGTGCTGCACGCAAAGCTGTTCGACGGCATCAAGCGCGGCGTCGTCGTCGCCGAAGGCATCTGGCCGAACAGCGCCCATGAGCGCGGCGAGGGCATCAACGTGCTGACCGGCGCCGATGCGCCGGCGCCCTATGGCGGCGCCGCCTTCCACGACAACAAGGTCTGGCTGCGCCCGGCGGATTGAGCGTCGGAACGATATCTCCATCCGGCCGTTTTCGCGTGGCGGGTGGAGGCATTGTCATGGCAGAAGTGTTGCCGGCGCCGGATCCCATCGGAAGGACACTGTCGTCCGGCGAACTCGTAACCACGATGTCCCACTTTCATCGCGCCGAGATTGCGCGCATGGCTGGGTGGCGTGACCGCCTGGACCGGACGAGCAACTGGGCGATAACCGTTGTCGCAGCAATGCTGTCCGTTTCGCTTTCGACAGCCAGCGCTCACCATGGTGTGCTGCTGTTTGCCATGCTGCTTGTTCTGCTGCTGCTGTGGATAGAGGCCCGCCGATATCGCTTCTTCGACTTCTACCGGGCTCGCGTGCGCCAGTTCGAACGGCACTATTTCGCGCAGATATTCTCGCCGCAGCCGGACTTCGCGTCCGATTGGCTGTTGATCGTCGGCGAGAGCCTGCGCGCGCCGAAATTCCTGATTTCGCAACGCATGGCTTTGGCGCGCCGCCTGCGTCGCAATTACATCTACATGCTGCTGATCCTGCTGCTGGCCTGGATCCTCAAACTGTCGACCCCCAGTCTTCTGACCGAAGGCGTCCGCATCGGCTTCGTCGGGTCGATGCGTGAGGCGGTCGCCAGTGCTGCCTTGGGTCCAATTCCGGGCGCCGTCATCGTCGTGCTGGTCGCCGTCCTCTATGCGGGCCTGCTGGTGACAGCATTTCTGACAGAGAGCGACGACGGCGAACTCTCCTTCGGTGACGTCCACGTCTAGCAACGCAACGCCCTGTCTAGCAACGCAACGCCCTGTCGCGCGTTGTTGGACACGTGCATTGGGCGATGGGGGTTTCATGGCTTGGCAGGCTCCGACACGTTCCAGCCTGGCGCTGCTGGTTTGCGCTTTCGTCCCCGCGGGGGCGGCCTGGGCAGCGCAGACGCTCGTTGCCGGTACCCGGGCCTCCGGCATGGGTGGTTCGGGCGAAGGCGCTTTCGTCGCCGAGATCGTGCTTCTGCTGCTTGTTGGGCGCGGCCTGGGCGAAGTGCTGCAGCGTTATGGCCAGCCGGCAATCATGGGCCAACTGATCGGCGGCATCCTGCTCGGTCCTTCGCTGTTCGGCTGGCTGTGGCCGTCGGCCCAGCACCTGATCTTTCCCAGTGATCCTGCGCAAAAGGGCATGATCGACGCCGTCTCGCAGCTCGGCATCCTGATGCTGCTTTTGCTGACCGGCATGGAGACGGACCTGCGGCTGGTGCGCCGGGTTGGCGCGGCCTGTTTTTCCATTTCGGCTACCGGCGTCGTGGTGCCCTTCATCTTCGGTTTTGCGCTGGCGCAGTTCCTGCCGGACGCATTGCTGGCTGACCCCACGCAGCGCACCGTCGCCGGGCTGTTCCTGGGCACGGCGCTGTCGATCTCGTCGGTCAAGGTCGTCGCCATGGTGGTGCGCGAGATGAACTTCATGCGCCGCAACCTCGGACAGGTGATTATTTCCTCGGCGATCATCGAGGACACGATCGGCTGGCTGGTCATCGCCGTAACCTTCGGCATCGCCACCAATGGCAAGCTACAGTTCGCGCCGCTGGTGACCACCATCGCCGCGGTGGCACTGTTCATGGTGTTCTCCTTCACCATTGGCCGCCGTCTTGTCTTCACCTTGATCCGCTGGACCAACGATCAATTCCGCAGCGAGTTTGCGGTGATCACCATGATCCTCATCATCATGGGAGCGATGGCGCTGATCACTAATCTGATAGGCGTCCATACCGTGCTGGGGGCGTTCGTCGCCGGCATCCTGGTCGGGGAATCGCCCATCCTCTCCAGCCATATCGAAGGCCAGCTGCGCGGCGTCATCACCGCCCTGTTCATGCCGATCTTCTTCGGCATGGCGGGGCTTTCCGCCGATCTCACAGTGCTCGCCGATCCAACCCTTGCCATGCTGACGGGCGCTCTCGTGGTCATCGCCAGCATCGGCAAGTTTGGCGGCGCGTTCATCGGCGCCAAGCTCGCCGCCATGTCGCTCAAGGAAGCAATCGCCGTCGGCAGTGCCATGAACGCGCGCGGCTCGACCGAGGTGATCGTCGCCAGCATCGGCCTGTCGATGAACATCCTGTCGCACAATCTCTTCACCATGATCGTCACCATGGCCGTGATCACCACCTTGGCCATGCCGCCGATGCTGCGCTGGGCGCTCGGCCGGCTGCCGGTTGGGCACGACGAGCAGCAGCGTGTCGAGCGCGAGGCGTTGGACGAATACGGCTTCATTTCCAGGCTGGAGAGGCTGCTGGTGCTGGTCGACGACAGCAGGATCGGCAAGTTCACCGCATATCTCGCCGGACTGGTCGGCGGAGGCAGCGGTATGCCCACCACCTTGCTTCGCCTGCCCACCACCTTGCTTCAGCCGAAAGACGGCCGAGTTGACAGGCCGACCGACAGCAAGGGACAGGAGCGCGCCCTCCAGGAAATCAAAAAGGGCGCAAAAAAGAGCGCTCAGGCGGTGAAACGGACCGAAGATACGCTTGTCGACAAAGTCCATCTGACGGCCCGCACCGAATTGGAGGCCACGGGTGAGACGATCGCCGAAGAGGCCCGCAAGGGATACGGCCTGTTGCTGGTCGGCCTGGACAATGTGCTGACCGCCGATGGCGCCTTCGCGCCGGCCCTCAACGACATTGCCGCAGGATTTGACGGCCCGCTTTGCCTGGTCCTGAACGGCGGCAATGCTGGCGAAAAGATGCCGACGCTGAGGGCCGGCACCAGCATTCTCGTCCCCGTCAACGGTACCCAGGTGGCGCGTCGCGCCGCCGACTTGGCGCTGGCGCTGGCCCGTCCAAACCGGGCGCGGATCAAGGTTCTCTACGTCTCGCAAAAGGCAGCCAAGGGCCGCAGGTCGACATCGGTGTCGCATAGCCGCGAAGAGGCCGTCCTGAAAGACATCGCTGATCTGGCGGGCCGCTACGGCCTGCATATCGACACAGCGTTCCATACCCGCGTCACACCCGACAAGGCGATCACCCGGGAGGCGGCCAAAGGAGCGGCGATCGTCGTGATGGGCGTCACCCAACGTCCGGGTGAGGACCTGTTCTTCGGTGAAACAGCCGGCGCTGTTTTAGCCGCCTGCAACTGCCCGGTCGTGCTTCTGGCCAGCGCGCGGCCCAAGCACGATGCCGCCGGCGCTGAGCTGGCAGCGTGAATTTCACGGCGCCCGTAGGCAGGAATGTCGATCGAGCCTCTGAAAGCGCTGATCAGCCAACCGTAAAACTACTCGAACCGAACGGTTCGGTTCTGCTGACAGAGCGTACAGGAAAGGGTGAACGCCGGCTCAAAGAATGTTCGCGCGGCAAATCACCACTGACCGCGTAACTAATTGAAATAAAACAGAAGATTGTGGCAGAAGGGGACCTTATGCCGGATTTCAAGCGGCCAATTTGGCGCACCGGCACAAAATTTTCGTGATTGGAAACGACAGACTTGCCGACCCATCTCGGGGTGGTCCGAGCGACGCGAATTCCTCCCGAGGCACGCTACTTGACGGACAGACCAGAGAACTACCGGAGTACCCGAAATGACCAAGCTCGCTCTTGCCGCCGCCGCCATCCTCGTTGCCACCGGCACTGCTTTTGCCGGCAGCGGCCATTATGGCTCGGACAACGTCAACCAGCCGGCTGCTACTGCTGCCAACGTCGACAACACCTTCACCGGTTCGATCCGCAAGCCGGTCACTTCCGAGCATACCGGTGCCAAGATAACCTCCGAGTCGGTGGCGCCTGAATCCGGCCAAGGCATCTGGGGCCGCTGATTATCACGGCCTGCAACACATAGAGCGGCGGGCTTGGCCCGCTACTCTTGCTTTCGCGTATCAACGGGCGTGTGCGCCGAATAGCATCCTGCGCCAATCGAATACTTTGATTTGCAGGTTTCATCTGTAGCCACAATCTCGGTTGCTGAAATCGTCCAGCAACGTGCACATCGGAAAAAGCCGGGTGCGTATTCGTCGGCGCGGACAGCGCTCTCATCTCGAATGCGTCGAAAGCAACGACAACTCACGAATGACCAGTACACTGGAGTACCTGAAATGACCAAGATTGCTCTTACCGTCGCCACCGTCGTCCTCGTCGCCACGGGCAGCGCCTTTGCAGGCAGTGATCACTATGGTTCGGACGGCGTCAACCAGCCGGCCGCGCCTGTTGGCAACGCGCCTGTCGGCAGCATCGACAGCGGGTTTACCGGTTCCATCCGCAAGCCGCTGACGACCGAGCACAACGCTGTCGACACCGAGGCGACGACCCGGTTCGGCGCGGATCAACCCGTAGTGCCCCAATCTGGCCGGGGCAACTGGGGCCGATAGTTCCTCAAACCCCGGAGCACGAAGAGCGGCGGGCTTGGCCCGCCGCTTTTGTTTGCGCGAAGCCGGGTTTGGTCGAAAGGTCGGCGATCCCCCGGCCTGTCAGGCAGTCGCTAGCGAAGATCCTTCGGCCAAATGCAGTGCGTCAGTCGGGCGCTGCCGAAGGTGAGACCGGTCCAATCGCCGTCGACGTCGAACCGAGCCAGGCCCGCGGTGGGGTATTTTTCCGCCAGCTTCTTCAGCGCCGCTTGGTCCGATCCAGCCCCGGCAACCCCGCGCGCGAACTCCTCCAGCCCGGGATTGTGGCCAAGCACCAGCAGCGTTCCAGTCCCCGCCTTTACTTGCCGCACCTTGGCGAGGATGTCCGCCGCCGCTGCCTCGTAGAGCGCCTGGGAAAATTTGGCCTGCACCTTCGCCGGCAATTCCGCCGAGACCAGCCGCCACGTGTCGCGGGTGCGCAGCGCCGGCGACACCAGCGCCAGCTCCGGCAGCCAGCCGCGCCGGGCCAGTTCGCGCCCGACCAGTGGTGCTGCCTTCAGCCCGCGCGCGGACAGCGGCCGGTCGAAGTCGATGAGGTTGGGATCGTCCCAACTCGACTTGGCGTGACGCAGGAGCAGCAGTTGCTTCATGGATTCAAAATAAGGCCGAAGCGTCGCGTGCGCCATGCACGACGCGGACGATCTCGACGCGCTGTTCGGCCAGGCGATAAAGCACGAGATAGTTGCCGATCGTCAACGCCCGCACCTCGGCAGCGATGTCGGGCCTCTTGGGACCGGATTCCGGGAATGTGCCCAATTGCACGATGCGCTCGGCAATAGCATCCAAAAAGCGGTCCGCGGCAAGCGGGTTGTCCCTTGCAATGCCAAACCAAATATCGATCAGGTCGTCTTCTGCCGCCGGGCTGTGGACAATGCGGATGTCAGCCATTCCGCCGGTTTTTGCCGGTGTTGCCCAACCGGCCGCGGGCTTTCTGTTTTATGTCCTCGATGTCGAACGGCGCAAACGGACCGCTCTCCAGCCCTTCCGTCCAGACTTTCCGCAACCGCTCCGCTTCGGCCTCGCGCAAGGGCTGGCGAAGCCGCCATTCGCGCAGTGCCTCGCGGATCACTTCGCTTGCCGAACCGTACTGCCCGCTGGCCACCGCGCGTTTGACCATGTCCAGCAGTTCCGGGGAAAGCGCTACGCTGACTTTTTCGACTGTCGCCATCAAGCCGTCTCCTCGCGAAAACGGTAGCAAAATTTGCTACCAAATTCAAGAACTGACCCTCACGGCGTGATCCGCGCCAGGTGCTCGAGATCGGTCTCTTCGCGCAGCGGGTCGGGCGCGATCACCACCGACGTGGCGTTGTCGGCATCGTCGGCGAAGCGCGAAAACACCGTGCGGCCGCCTTCCATCCGCGCCTTGCCTTCGGCGACAAGGCCCAACGCCAGCGGATAAAGTTGGTGCTCGGCCTTGAGCACGCGCGCGGCTAGCGTGTCCTCATTGTCGCCGACCATCACCGGCACGGCGGCCTGGGCGATGATCGGCCCGTCATCCATGTCGAGCGTGACGAAATGCACCGTGCAGCCATGGATGCGCATGCCCGCGCGGAGGGCCCGCGCATGCGTATCCAGCCCCTTGAAGGCAGGCAGCAGGGCAGGGTGGATATTGATCATGCGGCCCTGCCACTTCTCTACGAAGCGCGCGC
Source organism: Mesorhizobium sp. M0898 (assembly GCF_040319695.1). Classification (NCBI taxonomy): domain Bacteria; kingdom Pseudomonadati; phylum Pseudomonadota; class Alphaproteobacteria; order Hyphomicrobiales; family Phyllobacteriaceae; genus Mesorhizobium; species Mesorhizobium sp. M0898. The sequence continues at coordinate 34,358 of NZ_JAMYOE010000016.1, forward strand.
CGAGGATGCGCATATAGCCGGCCAGCGCGACGATCTGGGCGCCGAACGACAAGAGGGCCGCATCGATCGCCTCGTCATGCGCTTGCTTGCTGGCATAGTCGGAGCGCGAAATCACTCTGGTGGCGATGCCGCGCGCCGCGGCGATGCCAAGGCCGGCAGCATTGGCGCGGTCGGAGATGACGCCGACGATCTCGGCCGGATAGGCCGGGTTGCTCGCCGCCGCAACCAGCGCCGTCATGTTGGAGCCGCGCCCCGAGATCAGTACGACCGTCCGTTTCCTGGTCATAGGCCAATCGAGCCCCGATAGATGACGCCGGCATCGCGGCGCGGCACGATCTGGCCGATCGGCGTCACCGTCTCGCCGGCCTCCTGCAGAACGGCGGCGACCTGCGCCGCCTGGCCGGAGGCGACGACCAGGATCATGCCGATGCCGCAATTGAAGGTCCGCATCATCTCTTCCGGCGCGACGCCGCCGGTCTTGGCCAGCCATGAGAACACCGGCGGCACCTCGATGGCGCCGAGATCGAGCTCGGCCGAAAAATCCTTGGGCAGAACGCGCGGGATATTTTCGGGAAAGCCGCCGCCGGTGATATGGGCCAGCGCCTTGATGCCATGCGTGTTGCGGATCGCCTTGAGGATCGACTTGACGTAGATGCGCGTCGGCTCGAGCAGCGCCTCGGCCAGCGTCGCCTCGTCATTGAACGGCGCCGGATCGCCCCAGCCAAGGCCGCTTACCGCGACGATGCGGCGGACCAGCGAAAAGCCGTTCGAATGCAGGCCCGACGAGGCGAGGCCGAGCAGCACATCGCCCTCGACGATGTCGTCGGTCGGCAACAGCTGGCCGCGTTCGGCGGCACCGACGGCAAAGCCGGCAAGGTCGTAATCCTTGTCGTGATACATGCCGGGCATTTCCGCCGTCTCGCCGCCGATCAGCGCGCAGCCGGCCTGCCGGCAGCCGGCAGCGATACCGCCGACGATCGAAGCACCCTGGTCGGGATCGAGCTTGCCGGTGGCGAAATAGTCGAGGAAGAACAGCGGCTCGGCGCCTTGCACGACGATGTCGTTGACGCACATGGCGACAAGATCGATGCCGATCGTGTCGTGCTTGCCGGCGTCGATGGCGATCTTCAGCTTGGTGCCGACGCCGTCATTGGCGGCCACCAGCACCGGATCGGTGAAGCCGGCGGCCTTGAGGTCGAACAAACCGCCGAAGCCGCCGATCTCGCCATCGGCGCCTGGCCGGCGGGTGGCGCGCACCAGCGGCTTGATCTTCTCGACCATGAGATTGCCGGCGTCGATGTCGACGCCCGCTTCGGCATAGGTGAGCCCGTTCTTGCGCTTGCTCATTTCCGGCGCCTGCTCATCTGTTGCGCTTGCCTGTCGCTGGTTTCATTCGCGTGCGGGCTCTTCGCATGAACGGTTTTGCCCCGCAAGGCAAGCGCGCGATGAGGGTGTTTTCAGTTGGATGCCGGGGGAACCGGGCGCGATACACTCCAACAATAAAAAGAAATCCCTGCCAGAATTGCGGCGAGGCCTCCGACGGTGGCAAGAGACCTGATCTCACCGTCGAAGGGCAGGGTCCCATACGAGAAGCCGGCGGCGATCAACGCCGCCGCGGCAGCCCACAGACCTGGATTTGCAACGACTGATCTTGAGAAAACGAACGCGACGACAGCGGCGGTCAGCCAGAGGGGCCAAGAGACGACCACGCCCACGGCCAGCTCAAGAGCGAAGGCCCACAGGAGATCTTGCGTCGCCACCTTGCGGTGCGGGGCTCCCAAAAATGCGAAGACCAAAAGACTTTCTGTCAGTCCGGCCAGATAACAAAGCGTTACTCGCCAAGCGATTGTGATTCTCTGCGCCATCGTCATTCAGCAGTGGGGAAATAGGCTGTCGCTTCACGGGCTCTTCGCATGGGCAACAGCGTCTTGCAAGGACGGCAGCGGAATACCGGGCACTTACGTCTCTTCCAGGAAAGGCACCGCCGTTTCGTCCGTCCAGAGGCGACCGCCCTTGGGGAGGGTCTGCTGCTGTCCCATAAATCGTTCATCGTGCCCGCGTCCTCCCGGTGACTGGAAGAAGGCATATTGAACATGTCTTGGGTTCCAACGCGCCCCGGCTGGATGTCCCTCATGAACGTGCCGCCAGATCGAACCCCAACTGGGTTCCCAGATATCAATGAACTTGAGAAATAGGCCGAGCAAAACCTTTGTATTCACCGGTTCGGCTCCAGCTATGTAGCTAAACTCCAGCGAAGCATTGTTCTGGCTGTCTTCCGACAGATATTTGGACCAGGAACTGCAATGGACTGATGTGGACGCCTCTATATTTGCCTGGCGCTGGTTCCACAGCGACACATTGTATCCCAGTTCAGGAACGGGCTGTCTCGGAGGCATGTCCGTCTTGTTCCGGCCCTTTAACAGCCAGCGATGGAGAACCTCGCACGACGAGGTGTTGACCGGCTTGAGGCGATTGCTTTTTTGAGCGATCTGCCGCGCGGGGCCCACCTCGCGAACCTGTCGTCGGCTTCGTCAAAGGCCCGGAAATGCGCCTGCAGCTGCGGGACCAGCTCTTCGGCGTCCTTTCTCCTCGCCCCCAGTAGACATAGATGTTGATCGACATGGCGTCCCCTCGAATACGGGAGACGTACCAGCTTTCTTGACTGGCGTCGCCAAAGGAGAGCGCGCGCGCTTCGGGCTCGCTTCCATTTGGTTAGTTCAATGCTGGCTAATCTTCACGCCCCCTCTGCGTTGATCGCAAATTGCGCGGCGAAAGCCCGGATATAGGCCGGCCGTGCTTCCCCGCGCGCTACATAGGCAGCCAAGTTTTGATATTCGTCCAAAATGCCTGACATTCTTAGTCGCAGCAGCACCGACACCATCAACAAATCGCCCGCGCTGAACGCATCATCGAGCCAGTCGGCGACACCCAAGTGAGCCGAGAGTTTGTCCAGCCGAGCGCGAACACGGTCCTTTACCAACGGCAAGCGCTCCTCGCTCCAAGGCTTGTCACGTTCGAATATTCTTGCCGTCGTTAATTCGAGGATCGGTGGTTCGACGGTGTTAAGTGCGGCAAACATCCACGTGATCGCACGCGCGCGGGCATTGCGATCCTTCGGCAGCAATCCCGCATGCTGCTCAGCAAGATGAAAGACGATCGAGCCGGTCTCGAACAGCGAGAGAGAACCTTCCTCATAGGTGGGGATCTGGCCGAAGGGATGGATCGCCAGATGTTCAGGCGCCTTCATCTCTGCGAAGGAAACAAGACGAACCTCATACGGCTGCCCCACTTCTTCGAGCGCCCAGCGAACGCGCGTATCACGCGCCAGTCCCTTGCCGCCATCGGGCGATCGTTCAAATGCTGTGATAGTGATTGTCATCGCGTCCGTTTCCTTGCCTGGGCAAATTTCCTTGGCTTCCTATCGTGAGACGAATGAGCCTCCCCGAAATCGACATCTGTCTTGACCTATTTCATTGCTGGCGCCCTCGTGGGGAGATTGGCAGCTTCTGTGTCGCTTCTCACTTGCCGTAACCCTCCATCTCCATCATGTATCGGCAAACAAGAGCGACGGGATATGCGTTTGACCATCCCCAACATGATCACGATCATGCGCTTCGTGCTGGTGCCGGCGGTGGTGCTGGCCATGCTGCAGGACCGCTGGGACTGGGCCTTTGCGGGCTTCCTCATTGCCGGCATTTCCGACGGCGTCGACGGCTTCATCGCCCGCCATTTCAATCAGTTTTCCAGGCTCGGCGCCTATCTCGATCCGATGGCCGACAAGCTGCTGCTGGTCTCGGTTTTCGTGGTCCTGGGCTTCAGCGGCGAACTACCGCTGTGGCTGGTCGTTACCATGGTGTCGCGCGACGCACTGATCGTCTGCGCCGTGCTTTTGTCCACCGTCATGGCGCATCCCGTCGAGATGAAGCCGCTCCTGGTGTCGAAGGCCAACACCGCGATCCAGATCGTGCTGGCGGCAGTGGTGTTGGGCGAACTCGCCTTCGACATCCATCTCGATCCGCTGAGGCCGGCCCTCATATTGCTGTCCGGGGTCTTGACCGTGGCTTCGGCCGCGGCCTATCTCGTGGCTTGGCTGAGGCATATGAGCGGCTATGGCGAAGGCTCCACACCCGGCACCTGACGAACGGTCCATCGACGCTGAAGCTGAGGCTGCGGCAGCGGAGGCTGCGGCATCGGCATCGTTTCGCCGCCAGATCCGCTTCTGGCTGATCAGCGCCATCATCCTCGCCGTCTTCGTCTATGTCTTCAGCGGCATCCTTCTGCCCTTCGTCGCCGGCATGGTGCTTGCCTATTTCCTCGACCCTGTCGCCGACCGGCTGGAGCGGCTCGGCCTCTCCAGGCTGATGGCGACGGTGGTCATCCTCATCGCCTTTATCGTCGTCCTGGTGCTGGCCGTCGTCATCCTGGTTCCGGTGCTCGCCTCGCAGATGGCTGATTTCGCCAGCAAGCTGCCGGACTATCTGACCCGGCTGCAGGGCCTGATCACCAGCTTCGACCCGAAATGGCTGGAAGAGAAATTCGGCGTCGACGCCAACGGCCTGCGCGAAGGCCTGAACTCGCTGCTGACCTCCGGCTTCGGCCTCCTGACCACCGTGTTCACCTCGATCTGGAGCTCCGGCGTGGCGCTGGTCTCGGTGGTCAGCCTGTTCGTGGTGACGCCGGTCGTCGCCTTCTACATGCTGCTCGACTGGGACCGCATGGTGACAATCGTCGACAGCTGGGTGCCGCGCGACTATGTCAAGACCGTCAGGACGATCGCCAGGGACATCAACACGGCGACCGCCGGCTTCGTGCGCGGCCAGGGCACGCTGTGCCTGGTGCTGGGCGCCATGTATGCCACCGGCCTGACGTTGACGGGCCTGAATTTCGGCATCCTCATCGGCCTGTTTGCCGGGCTGATCTCGTTCATCCCCTATGTCGGCTCGCTGACCGGCCTGGTGCTGGCCGTCGGCGTCGCCTTCGTCCAGTTCTGGCCCGACTGGACCATGATCGCAGCGGTGGCCGGCGTGTTCTTCGTCGGCCAGTTCATCGAGGGCAATATCCTGCAGCCGCGACTGGTCGGCAAAAGCGTCGGCCTGCATCCGGTGTGGCTGATGTTCGCGCTGTTTGCCTTCGGCGCGCTGTTCGGCTTCGTCGGCCTGCTGATCGCCGTTCCGGCTTCCGCCGCCGTTGCCGTTCTGGTGCGCTTCGCCATCGCCCGCTATCTCGAATCGCCGCTCTACAAGGGCCACGCCGACGAGCCGGTGCCGCCGCTGCAGGTGCGCCGCCGCGGGGGCGCGCGCGGTTGAGCCAGATGCCGGACAAGATCGATCCGCCGCGTCAATTGCCGCTCGATCTAGGCCACGGCACAGGCTATTCGCGCGACGAGCTCGTCGTCTCCAGCACCAACAGCCAGGCGGCGGCGCTTGTCGACCGCTGGCCGGACTGGCCGTCGCCGGTCGTCGTGCTGGCCGGGCCGGCCGGCTCGGGAAAAACCCATCTGGCCTCGATCTGGCGGACCCGCGCCGACGCCGTGAAAGTGGAGGCCGGCCGCATCGGCGACTGCATCGAAAACCTCGGCCCGCATCCGGCCGTGATCGACGATATCGACGCCGAACCGATCGATGAGCACGGCCTCTTCCACCTGATCAACGCGGTGCGCGGCGCCGGCTCGAGCTTGCTGTTGACGGCGCGGCGCTTCCCGTCCGCCTGGGGCGTCAGGCTGCCCGATCTGGCGTCGCGGCTGAAGGCGGCGGCGACCGTCGAGATCCACGAACCCGACGATCTTCTGCTGGCCGGCGTCATCACAAAGCTGTTCGCCGACCGCCAGGTCGAGGTCGAGCCGCATGTCGTGCAATATCTGGTGCGCCGCATCGAACGCTCGCTGGCCACTGCCATGCGGGTGGTCGAACGGCTCGACCGCACCGCGCTCGAGCGCAAGACGCCGATCACCCGCGCGCTCGCCGCCGAGACCGTCAGCGCCATGGACGAAGGGCAGGGCGAGTTCGAGATTTAGAGGATACAAAATGACGTCTGAGTTCAGTGCATACGACATCATTGATCCGTTACTGATGTCGTGGGCAAATCGGCACGGAATACGGGTCGCCACTAAATATCGCGACGACGATGTCCGTTCTATCTGGGTTTACGACAAGAATGGCAATCGTCGTGCTCAGTTGTGGCTCGATTTGCCTGACGTCAACGGCAACGCAACCATTGTGGCGTCGGTGCTGGATCCTAAAAGCGCTACAAAATGGGGTGCCAGAGAGGAACGCCACGCGTCTCCCGAAATGCTGCAGGCCGCCCTTGAAGAACTACGGCCAATGGTTTTTGGCTGGGCCGGGGAAGGTGCATACACCTAGTTCTTACCTCGGCCGGTGTCTCATTTCGGGAAACAAACCTGGCATCTGTCTTGCACCTGACAGCTTGCCGGCTAATCCCGGTCCTGATTGCGTATCAAATCAGGTAGTAGGCTCGCCGGGAGATGGGTGGTTGGGGTTCTCGCCCGGCGAGCTTGCCTTTGGCAGCATCGAATCGATAGCGCCATTGCGCGGCTGGCCTCAGCTCTCTCCGCCTGCAACCGCCGCTCGTTCCACGCCAAACCGCCGGCGATAGTCGCCGGGCACCAGGCCGGTTATCCTGGCGAATACCTTGCGGAAGGAGCCGGGATCGTCATAGCCGACCTCCCAGGCGATCTGGTCGATCGCTCGTATCGTGGTTTCCAGCATCTCGCGCGCCTTGCCGACCCGCAGGTGCTGACAATATTCGGTCGGCTTGAGGCCGGTGGCGCTGCGGAAGCGCCGCAAAAAAGTTCGCTCCTCCAGCCCGGCGTGATCGGCCATGGCGCCAAGCGTCACATCGCGCGCGCCGTTCGCCTGCAGCCAATGCTGCACCTTGAGAATCGCTTCATCGCCGTGGGTCAGCCGCGGCGCAAACGGACTGTAAAAACGTTGCTCGCGGCCCGGCGGGTCGACCAGCATGAAACGCGCCGTGTCCATCATGACGGCTGACCCGAGCACCCTGTCCACCAGCTTCAGGCCGAGATCGGTCCAGGCCATGTAGCCGCCCGCGGTGATGATATCGCCATCGTCGATGACCAGCCTGTCGGCGTCGAGCAGGATGTCTGGAAAGCGTAGCGCCAGCGCGTCGCGATAGGCCCAGTGCGTCGTCGCGGCACGACCGGACAACAGGCCGGTTTCGGCAAGCACGAAAGCGCCGGCACAGACCGAACCGAGCGTCGCGCCTGCCGCATGACGGCCCCTGAGCCAGCCGGCATAGGGCGCGGCTGCTTCCCGAGCGATCGGATCTCCCAAGGTTGGCGGGATGATAGCCATGGCTGGTTCATTGTCGGCGCCGGGGTCGCTGTCGAAGGTGCGGACTACGGTGTGGCCCGCGTCCTCCAATTGCCAATGACTGACGCGAAGCCTCGCCGCGTCCGGCGACCGCTCGACAGCCAGCCGGTTTGCCAGCAGAAAGAGATCGGTCAGGCCGAGCACGGCCGCTTCCTGCACGCCGGGATACAAGACAAGGCCGATTTCGATCAGATCAAGCGCAGCCGCCATTTGTCAGTTTTGCCACGTTGAATGTCCGTTTTGCCAATGCTCACCCTGGCCGCACTGTTATAATTTGTCCAGCAGAAGGGGGCTAAAAGCTTCCCTGTTACCCCCAACTTTTCCATTAAGGAGTAGGACGATGAGCACATTCACCACCCATGACGGCACCGAGATTTTCTACAAGGATTGGGGCAAGGGCCAGCCGATCGTTTTCCACCACGGCTGGCCGCTCAGCGCCGACGATTGGGACAACCAGATGCTGTTCTTCCTCGAAAAGGGCTACCGCGTCATCGCCCATGACCGCCGAGGCCACGGCCGCTCGTCGCAGACCGCGACCGGCAATGAGATGGACACCTACGCTGCCGACGTCGCGGCGCTGGCGGCGCATCTCGATCTCAGGGATGCGATCCACATCGGCCACTCGACCGGTGGCGGCGAGGTGGCGCGTTACGTCGCGCTTTATGGCGGCGGCGGCCGTGTTGCCAAGGCGGTGCTGATCGGCGCCGTGCCGCCGATCATGGTCAAGACCGACAGCAACCCCGGCGGCTTGCCGATCGAAGTCTTCGACGGCTTTCGCGCTGCTCTGGCCGCTAACCGCGCCCAGTTCTACAGGGATGTGCCGGCCGGCCCGTTTTACGGTTTCAACCGCGACGGCGCCAAGGTCTCGCCAGGCGCTATCGACAATTGGTGGCGCCAAGGCATGATGGGTGGGGCCAAGGCCCATTACGACTGCATCAAGGCCTTTTCCGAGACCGACTTCACCGACGACCTCAAGCAGATCGACGTGCCCGTCCTGATCATGCACGGCGACGACGACCAGATCGTGCCTATCGCCGACTCCGCGCTGCTTGCGGCCAAGCTGGTGAAGCACGGCACGCTCAAGGTCTACAAGGGCCTGCCGCACGGCATGTGCACCACCCACCCGGAGATCATCAATCCGGATCTGCTGGCTTTCATCCAGGGCTGACGGCTTGCATGTCGGACGGGCAGCGCGGGCTCGTGCTGTCCGTCCGTCGCTTAAACATGACCGGCGACGGGAGACACACTCGAGCGTGATCCGCTTGCCCTGCCGACGAGATTTGCTTGATGAATGGTCGGAGTGGAGAGATTCGAACTCCCGACCCTCTGGTCCCAAACCAGATGCGCTACCAGGCTGCGCTACACTCCGAACGGTCTGTTGCCTAGTGATTTCAGCCCGCCAAAGCAAGCGTAAAAAGCCATCGGCCTTGCTGCCGGCGGCATTGCGCAGTAATGACGGGCTAGTGCATGGCCAGAGGACAGTAATGTGGTCTCGGGGTCGTGTGCTTGCAACCAGCAATGAGGTGGTCATGTCAGCCCGCATTTTCAGCCCAGCCAAAACCGCGATGCAGTCCGGCAAGGCCAAGACCGGCTATTGGGTGCTGGAATTCGATCCGGAGCAGCGCAAGAAGATCGATCCGCTGATGGGCTACACCACGTCCGGCGACATGCGAAGCCAGATCAGGCTGACCTTCGACACAAGAGAAGAGGCGGTCGCCTATGCCGAGAAGGAAGGGCTGGCTTTCCGCGTCGAGGAGCCGAAGGAAATCAAGCGCCGCCAGATTTCCTATGCGGAGAATTTCCGCTATGACCGCAGGACACCCTGGACGCATTGATCCCATACCGGCCCTGCCGGCACAATCCGCCGGTCATGCGGCCGGCCAGCGGTCCCGTAGCTCAGCTGGATAGAGCACCGGCCTTCTAAGCCGATGGTCACAGGTTCGAATCCTGTCGGGATCGCCAATATTTTCAGGGTCCATTCCGGACAGGTTCACTCGCCAGTCGCACAGGATTTCCAACACATGACAGCGATGGGCGCGGCGGCACTGCTGATCCTGGTCCTGACCTATGCCGGCGTCGCCATCGGCAGGATACCCGGGCTGCGCCTCGACCGGGCAGGGATCGCGCTGCTCGGCGGTGCGGCGATGATCGCCATCGGCGCGCTCGACATGGAGGACGCCTACCGCGCCATCAGCTTCGACACCATCACGCTTCTGCTCGGCATGATGATCGTCGTGGCGCATCTTAAAGTGTCGGGCGCCTTTCGCGCGCTCGGCGGGTTCGCCATCGAGCATGCGCATGCGCCGTTCATGCTGCTGGTGATGGTGACGCTGTTGACCGGCCTCCTGTCCGCATTCCTGGTCAACGACGCCATCTGCCTGGTCATGGCGCCGATCGTCGTCCATGTCACCCGCGTCATCAACCGCAACCCGGTTCCCTATCTGATCGCCACCGCCACCGCCTCGAATTGCGGCAGCGTCGCCACCATCACCGGCAATCCGCAGAACATGGTCATCGGCGCGCTGTCGGGGATTTCCTATCCGGCCTTCTCGGCGGCGCTGGCGCCGGTCGCGGCGTTCGGCCTCATCGCCGTCATCGTCATCATCCGCATCGTCTACCGCGCCGAATTTTCGCGCAAGGCCGAGCTCAGCCCCGAAGTCTACCGCGGCCGCATGCTGCCGGGGCAGGTGCTGAAGGCGGTGGTCGTCTGTGTCGGTTTGGCGATCGCCTTCTTCGCCGGCGTTCCAGTCGCCAAGGCAGCGCTGATCGGCGGTGCCATTCTTCTTTTGACCCGCGCCATCAAACCTGAGCGCATCTATCGCGAGATCGATGGGCCGCTGCTGTTCATGTTCGCCGGGCTGTTCATCGTCGTCGCCGGGGCGGAGAAGACACTGCTGACGCCCGATATCGTCGCCTCGGCAAAGGACCTCGGGCTGAATGATGTGTGGCGGCTGTCCGGCTTCACCGCGGTGCTGTCCAACATCATGAGCAATGTCCCGGCCGTGCTGGCGCTGAAGCCGTTCGTGCCCGGACTGGAAGATCCCAAGCGGGCCTGGCTGGTCGTCGCCATGAGCTCGACGCTGGCCGGCAATTTCACGCTGCTCGGCTCGGTCGCCAATCTGATCGTTGCCGAGCACGCGCGGGTCTCCGGCAAACCGCTGGGCTTCATCGCCTTCTTCAAGGTCGGCCTGCCGTTGACGCTGGTCACGCTTCTTGTAGGGACGGCATGGCTGGCGGCCTAAAAGCGCGCCGCATTAGACCGGCCTCATGCGACGCGCATTGGGCTCTTGTTTTATGCATGTCGTTATCGCAAAACCGCTGCACACCTTTGCGCGGCATGCATCAGCCAGTCAGGGCAACGTCACCGTCAGATGGCCTTTCATGTTGGGATGGAAGCGGCAGAAATAATCGACCGATTCCGCCTTCTTCACCGTCAGGCTCGCCGCCTTCTTCGGCGGGATCATCACTTCCCAGGCGCCGTTGACGGTTGCCGTGTGGGCGAACACGTCCTTGTTCACCCACCTGATCGTGTCGCCGACCTTCGCCTCGATCTTTGCCGGCGAAAACACAAGCTTCTCGATCGTCACCTCGATGGTGTCGGCCTTGGCCGGCTGGGCACCCATGGCCAATGCCAGCGCAACCCACAGATGCCGCCCCGACGCCATTGGCTCGATCCTCACTTCAGCATGCCGGCGACGTGTTCGGCGTGCTGTTCGTGGCCCTGGAATATTTTCAGACCGGTTTCCAGCAGGCTCTTCAGCTCGGCATTGCTGGCCGACGGGATCAGCAGAGTTTCGAGCGCGCCATTGACCTGCTTGTGGTAGGCCACCTCGTTGGCGACATAGGCCTTGTCGAACGCCGCGCCCTTGAGCTTGGCAAGCTTGGCTCGTTCCTCGGCCGCCGCCTTGGTCAGCGCCTTGCTGGTCGGATTGTCCTCAGGCGTGACCTTGAGCTTCTTGACCAGGTCGAGAGCCTGTTTGTTGACCGCCTCGTGATCTCGCACCATGTCCTTGGCGAAATCCACGACCTCCTTGTTCTTCGATTTCTTCAGCGCCTGCTTGGCCGCCTCGACGTCAAGCACGCCTGCTGTGTAGGCGATATGTGCGATCTGCGGATCGGTCGGTTTGTCGGCAGCTTGCGACAAGGGCGCTGCGCTAAGCAGCAAAAATGCGGCCAGTGCCGTGGTCGATCGAATGAACATGATGCTCTCCTTCGCCCCGACGCGGAACTGCATCGGGCTTCGTTTCAGTGATGCTCATTGGATGCAGGTCACGGGAAAACGTTCCCGCGAAAATCGGCGCGACCTATCCGGAAAGACCGAGCCGCTGCATCACGGCATTGGTCAGCCGTTCGCAGCGCCGGCCCGCGAAGGGAAAGGCGTCGAGCAGCACCGGGCCGATCTGGTCGTCCAGCGCCTTGCGCACCAGCGCGCGGGCGCGGTGCAGCCGGGTCTTGATGGTTTCTGGTCGCACGCCAAGCAGTTCGGCGGTTTCTTCGATGCTCAATCCCTCGATGACGCGCGCCACGAACACCATCCGGTAGACATCGGGAAGACTGTCGGTTGCCCGTTCGACAAGCTCAAGGATCTGCCGTTGCGCCATCGTCCGCTCCGGATCGTCGCTCGGGTTGAGGGGAAACCGGATGATTTCGGCTTGCGGGTTTTCAGGCATCGCTACCATTCGCCGCCTTTTGCGCAAGCGGCCGAGCGCTTCGTTGATGACGATACGCGATAGCCACGTGGCGAGCGAGGCATCGCCGCGAAAGGCCTCGAGATGGGCAAAGGCGCTGACATAGGCCTCCTGGACGATGTCCTCGGCTTCGCTGTCGTTACGCACGACGCCTCGGGCGATGCGGTAGAGCCTTTGGTTGTGCGTCTTGATGATGGTGCGGAATGCATCGCTATCACGTGCCAGCGCGCGGCCGACAAGCTGCATGTCGCCGGAAGCGGCGGGCGTTGCGGTCAACGCAGCAGGCATGGCCGATCTCCTGATAGGCTTCTCATCGGACATTGGATGAATCGGCCGACAAAAGGTTCCCGACCGATCCGCCGGCCGGCCTCGATCCGTTTCAAGCGCCGGCAGAGGCTATTCTAACGCCTCCACCACACCGGCGTCTCTATTTTGTAGACGCCGTGTCATCGGCTGATCGGTCGCCATGACATCACTCAGGATCGCAATTTTTCCAAGCTGTTACGCCGATTTCCTGACTCAGCCTGGAAAGGTGCTGGCTCAGGCCTGTGCGGCCGCCGCCAGCCCGCGCGCCAGGTCGGCCTTCAAATCCTCGACATCCTCGAGCCCGATCTGCAAGCGCACCAGCGGCCCGTCATACGGGCCCTTGGCGATTGTGCGGTCGCCAAGGAATACCGGCACGGCAAGGCTCTCATAGCCGCCCCAGGAATAGCCGAGGCCGAAAAACTTCAACGCGTCGAGGAAGGCGTGCTGCTGCTTCTGTCCGCCGCCCGCGAGAACGATCGAGAAGATGCCGCTCGATCCGCAAAAATCGCGCTTCCACGTGGCGTGGTCGGGATGACTGGGCAGCCCGGGATGCAGCACCTGCGCTACGCCCGGCTGACCCTCGAGCCAGCCGGCGAGGGAAAGCGCGCTCTTTTGATGATGCTCCAGCCGCACACCCATCGTGCGCAGGCCGCGCAGCACCTGGTAGACGTCGTCAGGCCCGGCGCAGCAGCCCATCGTGTTGAACGTCTCGAAAAGCTGCTTCCAGCAGTCCGCATTGGCCGACACCGTGCCGAGCAGCACGTCGGAATGGCCGGCCGGGTATTTCGTCGCCGCGTGGATCGAGATGTCGACGCCATGGTCGAGAGGGCGAAAGTAGAGCGGCGTCGCCCAGGTGTTGTCCATCATGACGATGGCGCCGGCGGCATGCGCTGCCTTGGCGATGGCCGGTATGTCCTGTACCTCGAAAGTGTTGGAGGCCGGCGATTCGGTGAACACCACCTTGGTGTTGGGCTTGATCAGCGCCGCGATGCCGGCGCCGATGCGCGGTTCGTAATACTCGACCTCGATGCCCAGCCGCTTCAGCATCGTGTCGGCGAAGTTGCGGGTCGGATGATAAACGGAATCGACGATCAGCAGATGATCGCCGGCCGACAGGAAGGCGAGCAGCGGCAGCGTCACCGCCGCCAGGCCGGACGGTACCGCGACCGTGCCTGCCGAACCTTCCAGCGCATCGATCGCGCTGTTCAGCGCATCGGTGGTCGGCGTGCCGCGCGTGCCGTAGGTGTATCTCTGGCTGCGTGAAGCCATCGCCGCCGCATTGGGATAGAGCACGGTCGAGGCATGCACCACCGGCGGATTGACGAAGCCGAAATAGTCATGCGGGTTGTTGCCGGAATGGGCGAGCCGCGTGTTGACGCCCATCTCGCTGTCGTCTTTTGCCATTGCTTTTCGTCCCATGTGGTTGGTCGTTAGCCATAGTGCGGCGGCATTGGCCGCGCAACCGCACCGCACTCGCCAGGCCAAGGTCTTGAATATGCCAATTCAGCAACGAGCCGTGGACCTGCGGGAAGGCTGCCAGGTGCGCTTGGCAACTCACGGTCGGACTTTGCCGGCTTTATTGGCGCGCTGGCCGATTTGCGAGCGCGTTTGTCTGCAATTTCAGGCATTTCAGGCGGTTGGTTTTCAAAGTCTTTCGGATTTGGTCATTTCCCTTGACCTCACAGGAATAATCGCCTTCGATGTTGTTCGTGAATGGGAGGCAGCGCGTCGGTTACGATGCGGGATTCCGGTAATGGGCCGGGATACATAGCTGCGTTCACACGGGAAAAAGTCAGGTTCGCCTGGAAAAAACAGAAAAGGGTCTGTGGGTCATGAAACACATTGCAATCGGCGTTTTGGGCGCCGCCGCGTTTGGATTCGCGGCTTCGGCGGCTTCGGCGGCCACGCTCGACGATGTCAAAGCGAAGGGCTTCATCCAATGCGGCGTCTCGACCGGTCTGGCCGGCTTCTCGGCGCCGGACGACAAGGGTGAGTGGCAAGGCATCGACGCGGACTTCTGTCGCGCTGTGGCAGCCGCCGTGTTCGGCGATGGCACCAAGGTGAAGTTTACGCCGCTCAGCGCCAAGGAGCGGTTTACCGCTCTGCAGTCGGGCGAGATCGACATCCTGTCGCGCAATACCACCTGGACCATCAATCGCGACACCGCACTCGGCCTGAACTTCATCGGCACGACTTATTACGACGGCCAGGGCTTCATGATCAACGCCAAGAAGCTACCGGGCGTGAACTCGGCGCTGCAGCTTTCGGGCGCGGCGGTCTGCGTGCAGAGCGGCACCACGACCGAGCTCAACCTTGCCGACTATTTCAAGTCGAACAAGATGGAGTACAATCCTGTCGTCTTCGAAAAGCTGGAAGAGGTTAACGCCGCCTATGACGCCGGCCGCTGCGACGTATACACCACCGACCAGTCGGGCCTCTATGGCATCCGCCTGACGCTCGGTGCGCCGGCCGACCACGTCGTGTTGCCCGAGATCATCTCCAAGGAACCGCTTGGGCCGGCCGTACGCCAGGGCGACGACCAATGGTACCACATCGTCAAGTGGACCTATTTCGCGTTGCTCGACGCCGAGGAACTCGGCATCACCAAGGCCAATGTCGACGAGATGAAGAACTCGGACAGTCCAGAGATCAAGCGCGTGCTCGGCCAGGAAGCCGACACCAAGATCGGCACCGATCTCGGCGTCTCTAACGACTGGGTCGTCAACATCGTCAAGGCCGTCGGCAATTACGGCGAGATGTTCGAGCGTAATGTCGGCTCGGGCAGCCCGCTGAAGATCGCGCGCGGCATCAACGCGCTGTGGACCAAGGGTGGCCTGCAGTACGCTCCGCCGATCCGCTGATCGAAAATGGATCCGGAAGGCAGATCGTCTGCCTTCCGGTCTCTCTTTCCAGGGGACTGTCGAATGGCATCGCAGGAAGTTCTTCGCGAGGAGCCAAGCCGCGGTTCCTTCATCAATGATCCTCGTGTCCGCGGAATATTCTTTCAAGCGCTGGTCCTCGTCCTGCTGGTAGCGGGGGTCTGGTGGGTTACCCACAACGTCATCGTCAATCTGACGCGCTTGCACATCGCTTCCGGCTTTGGCTTCCTCAGGGGCCGCGCCGGCTTCGACATCAGCGAAAGCGCGATCGCATATTCGTCGGATTCGACCTATTTCCGAGCCATCCTGGTTGGCTTTATCAACACCGTGATCGTTGCCGTCGTCGGCATCATCACCGCCACCATCATCGGTTTCATCGTCGGCATCGGCCGGCTTTCGCGCAACTGGCTGATCAGGAAGATCTGCACGGTCTATGTCGAGGTCTTCCGCAACATCCCGCCGCTGCTGGTCATCTTCTTCTGGTATTCCGGCGTGCTCGCCGTGCTGCCGCCGCCGCGCGAGAGCATTAATTTGCCGTTCGGCTCTTTTCTCAACCAGCGCGGCTTCTATTTTCCGCGCGCTGTCTGGGGCGAGGGCTCCTGGCTGATCCTGGTCGCCCTGCTCCTCGCCCTTGCCATGGCCTGGTTCGTCGCCCGCAAGGCGCGGCAGCGGCAGATGGCGACGGGTCAGCCGTTCCCGGTGCTCTGGACATCCATAGCGTTGATCGTCGGCCTGCCGCTGCTGGCCTACGCGCTGAGCGGCTTTCCTCTGACCTTCGAATTCCCGAAACAATCGACTTTCAACCTGGTCGGTGGCTTTCAGGTCAGACCAGAGTTCCTGTCACTCTATCTGGCGTTGTCCTGCTATACGGCCGCCTTCATCGCCGAGATCGTGCGCGCCGGCATCAGGGGCGTCAGCACGGGCCAGACCGAGGCGGCCGCGGCACTCGGGCTGCGCTCGGGATCGATCCTCAGGCTTGTCGTCGTGCCGCAGGCGATGCGCATCGTTATTCCGCCGCTGACCAGCCAGTATCTGAACTTGACCAAGAACTCTTCACTCGCCATCGCCATCGGCTATCCGGACCTGACGGCGACTGCCGGCACTGTCTTGAACCAGACCGGGCAGGCGGTTGAAGGCGTGGTGATCATGATGGCTGTCTATCTCGCGCTCAGCCTGATCACGTCGGCGATCATGAACGTCGTCAATGCCAGGATGGCGCTGGTGGAGAGGTAGAGCCATGCAGGAACACGACATGTCCTGGGTGCGGACGGAGATGGCGCTGGCCCAACCGGCGCCGTCGAGCGAGCGTGGCCTCACCGCCTGGATCCGCAAGAACCTGATTGCCACCACGGGCGACACCATTCTCACCATCGTTGGCATCGCGCTGGTCGCTGTGATCCTGCCCCAAATCATCAATTGGGCCTTCATCAACGCCCAGTGGACCGGACCGGACCGCTCGGTCTGCGCCACCGTGGCGCAAGGCGGCATCCAGCCGGATGGCTGGACCGGTGCTTGCTGGGCATTCGTCAACGCCAAGTTCGGCCAGTTCATGTTCGGCACCTATCCTATCGAGGAGCGTTGGCGGCCGATCGTGGTGGCCATCCTGTTCGTGGCACTGCTGGTGCCGTTGCTCATTCCGCGCGTGCCGCGCAAGGGGCTGAATGCCATTCTTCTCTTTTTTGTACTGCCGGTCGCCGCCTTCGTTCTGCTGGTCGGCGGCATGTTCGGCCTGCCGCATGTCGAGACGTCGCGTTGGGGTGGACTGCTGGTGACGCTCAGCCTGTCGTTCGTCGGCATTGCCGTGTCGCTGCCGATCGGCATCGTGCTGGCGCTCGGCCGGCGCTCGAACATGCCGATCGTCAAGCTGCTGTGCGTGATCTTCATCGAGACGGTACGCGGCATCCCGCTGATTACGGTGCTGTTCTTTGCCAGCGTGATGCTGCCGCTGTTCCTGCCGGCCGGCGTCAGCTTCGACAAGTTCCTGCGCGCGCTGATCGGCGTGTCGCTGTTTGCCGCCGCCTACATGGCCGAAGTGGTGCGCGGCGGCCTGCAGGCGATCCCCAAAGGCCAGTATGAGGGCGCCGATTCGCTCGGTCTCAGCTACTGGCAGAAGATGGGCCTGGTCGTCATGCCGCAGGCGCTGAAGCTGGTCATTCCCGGCATCGTCAACACCTTCATCGGCATGTTCAAGGACACCAGCCTGGTCATCGTCATCTCGATGTTCGACCTCCTCGGCATCGTCAAGCAGAACTTCTCCGACGCCAATTGGGCGACGCCACAGACGGCCAGATCCGGCCTGGTGTTCGCGGCGTTCATCTTCTGGCTGTTCTGCTTCGGCATGTCGCGCTATTCAATGTACACGGAACGCCGTCTCGACACCGGCCACAAACGCTAAAAAGGGGACCTTGTCATGGCCATAGAAAACGCCGTCAGCGCGGAAGAGATCAAGGTCAATGCCGCCAAGATGCACATTTCCACCACCGATGTCGCCATCGACATCATCGCCATGCACAAATGGTACGGCGAATTCCATGTGCTGAAGGACATCAATCTAAAGGTGATGCGCGGCGAGCGGATCGTCATCTGCGGCCCGTCGGGCTCCGGCAAATCGACGATGATCCGCTGCATCAACCGGCTGGAGGAACACCAGAAGGGCAAGATCATAGTCGACGGCAAGGAACTGACCAACGATCTGAAGAAGATCGACGAGGTGCGTCGCGAGGTCGGCATGGTGTTCCAGCACTTCAACCTGTTCCCGCATCTGACCATTCTGGAAAATTGCACGCTGGCGCCGATCTGGGTGCGCAAGATGCCGCGGAAACAGGCCGAGGAAATCGCCATGCATTTCCTCAAGCGCGTCAAGATCCCGGAACAGGCCAACAAATATCCCGGCCAGCTTTCCGGCGGGCAGCAACAGCGCGTGGCGATCGCCCGCTCGCTGTGCATGAACCCGCGCATCATGCTGTTCGATGAGCCGACCTCGGCTCTCGATCCGGAAATGATCAAGGAAGTGCTGGAGACGATGGTCGGGCTGGCCGAGGAAGGCATGACCATGCTCTGCGTCACCCACGAAATGGGCTTTGCGCGCAAAGTCGCCAATCGGGTGATCTTCATGGATCAGGGTCAGATCGTCGAGCAGAACACGCCGGCCGAGTTCTTCGACCACCCGCGCCATGAGCGCACGAAGCTGTTCCTGTCGCAGATCCTGCACTGATCCTTACTCCGGTTCGGGACAAGACCGGCGGATCACGCCTCTCTGTCTTGCTGGCTTCGCGCGTATTCGGCGAGCGCTGACCGTGCGCTACGCGAGAAGATAGCAAGCGTGCTTCAGGCCGTTCGAGTGGTCACGTTGCAACCTGGTAACTAGCGCCGGCACGGATCATAAGCGCGCCGGCTGCGTTCATTGCCATTGGGAGTTGTATAACGAGCCGCGTGGGCGCGTGCGGCGGCAGGTCACGGGTTCATCCTGATGCTCATCCAACCGATCGATTATTTCCTCGTCGTCTGGTTCGCGCTGGCGCTGGCTTCGACGCTTTACGTCGGCTTCGACCAATATCGCAACAATCCCGAGCCGGTGGTGATGAAATGGGGCTTCATCCTGGTCACCCTCTATATGGGTCCGCTCGGCTTGCTGCTCTACGTGCTCGCCGACAAGGAGCCCCGGCCGGGCGATCATGAACTCTTCACCCGGCCGCTCTGGAAGCAGGGCGTCGGCTCCACCATCCACTGCGTCGCCGGCGATGCCACCGGCATCATTCTTGCCGCCGCCGTCACGGCGGCGCTCGGCCTGCCGATGTGGATCGACCTGATCGTCGAATATCTCGCCGGCTTTGCCTTCGGCCTGTTCATCTTCCAGTCGCTGTTCATGAAATCGATGATGGGCGGCACCTATTGGGAAAACGTACGCAAGAGCTTCCTGCCCGAGTTCATCTCCATGAACTTCATGATGGCCGGCATGGCGCCGGTCATGAGCTTCCTGATGATGGGCCGCGACATGCGCGCGATGGAACCGACGGAGCTGCTGTTCTGGGGCGTGATGTCGATCGGCGTCATCGCCGGTTTTGCGCTTGCCTATCCGGCCAATGTCTGGCTGGTCGCCCGGGGGCTGAAGCATGGGCTGATGACGCAGCGTGCGCAGGCAGCCGGCATCGATGTCCGGGAGCAGCCTGCCACGAGGCAACATGCGCAGATACAAATGCAGCAGGCCGACGCCAACGGCCATCGCGGGCAGCACCACGATATGGTTTCCCACAAAGGCAAAGGCGGCGGCCATCACATGGAGACGGATGCCACGACGCCGCAGGTCGCTGCCCTGGGTGCCGTCTCCCTGCTGGCGCTCGCCATCGGCATGGTCGCGCCGGCGAACTGGCTGAACCTGACGCTGTCGGCACGCGACGTCGGCGGGGTGATCATGCCGCGAGGCATGATCATGGATCGCGACACGCCAGCCGATACAATGCGCGACATGGCGGCTACCGATCCACGCCTCGTGGCCGCCTCTTATGGCCTGACGGCAAGGGGCGACCAGGAACTGCCGTTTCGGATGGAGAACGGCATCAAGGTGTTCGAGCTCAGGCCTTCAGTGGTCCGCTGGCAGATCCTGCCGGACGTCGCGGTCGACGCCTATGCCTATAACGGCCAGATTCCCGGTCCGCGAATTCATATTCGCCAGGGCGATCGGGTCAGGATCAACGTCACCAACGGCCTGCCTGAGGAAACGACGGTGCATTGGCATGGCTTGATCCTGCCGAACCAGATGGATGGGCCGGCCGAGATCACGCAGCCGCCGATCGAGCCCGGGCAATCCTATTCATACGAATTCACCGCGACCCAGCACGGAACCTATTTCTATCACCCCCATGCCAAGCCGGACCGGACCCAGGCGCTCGGCCTCTACGGTGCGCTGATCATCGATCCCGCCAATCCCGCCGACGAGGTCGCGGCCGACCATGATTACGTCATCGAGCTTCAGGAATGGCTGGTGGGGGAAGGGCTGACCTACCCGTCGATGCCGATGGATGGCGGCATGCCGAATTTCTTCACCATCAACGGCAAGGCCTATCCCTCGACCGAGACGATCCCGATGAAGGTCGGCGAGACGCTCAAGGTGCGGTTCATCGGCACCAACAACGGCTTCATCCATCCGATGCATATCCATGGCGGACCGTTCGAGGTCGTTGCCCGCGACGGCGAGACGGTCCCCGCTTCGGGTCGTTTCCTTGCCGATACGATCAACGTCGGGCCGGGTCAGCGCTACGACGTAATCTGGAAGGCGCAGCGTCCGGGCAAATGGCTGATCCATTGCCACATCCCGCATCACACCACGAACAACAATGTCGAGGAAAAGGGCGGCGGCGGGCTGATGGTCGTGATCGATGTGACATGACCGGCGTCGCCTAGGCTCGTTCCAGCCGGTGCACCGGCCCGGACGCCATGCAGTGGCTGGGGCCAAATTTTCTCTCAAGCTGAGGTGATCTGCCAGACAGCGACGCCGGCAAGGGCGAGACCGGCGGCGCCCTCGATGGCCCGGGAGATGGTTTCGAACAGGCGTGGCTGGCGCGCGAAAAACTGTACAAGCCGTTCCCGAAACACGATCGACAACACGGCGACGCAGGACAGCGTCAGCGCCACGCCGACCATCATTGTGATGGCAAACAGGACGCCCGCTGCCGGAACACCCCTGGACATCGCGAAAGTCATCGCGAAAAGCGTAAGCGGACATGGGATCAGGCCTGCCATGACGCCGACAGCCTCGCCCTCGTGCCTGTGGTGATGGCTGTGGCTCAAAGCGCGCCAGAGCATCCAGATGCCAATGAGGCCGAGCAGCCCGCGACTGGTGTGCTCCAGAAGCGGAGCGCGGCCGACGCTGCCCAATGCTATTGAGACCAGTGGCAGCGAGAGAGCCGCAATCAGAACGGCAATCGTCACATGCGTGAACGATAGCGTGATAGATACGAGCAGACCACGCGAGACCTTCGCATCCGAACCGGCAAGATAAGTCGCCAGGACGGCCTTGCTGTGCCCCGGCGTCAGCGCATGGGCAGCCCCGAACACGACGCCCATCGGCAGGAAGGCCATGAACGCCAGCCAATTGCCTCCGGCCGCAAGCAGTTTGATCTGTTCGCCGAGCGTCAGATAGATCGTGCGCTGAAATTCGACGAGCGTCTGGAACATCGGACAAGACTAGCAGAAAATCGGCGAGCGTCAGTGCATGTGGCCGTGGTCATGCGTGTGCTCATGCGGATGGTCGTTCTCTCCACGTTCCGTTGAAAACCGCACATTCGCCTCAGCCAGGGCGGGCATATGCTGGGATAGTTCGTCCTTCAGCGCTGCGGCG
Organism: Mesorhizobium sp. M0898; assembly: GCF_040319695.1. Lineage (NCBI taxonomy): Bacteria > Pseudomonadati > Pseudomonadota > Alphaproteobacteria > Hyphomicrobiales > Phyllobacteriaceae > Mesorhizobium > Mesorhizobium sp. M0898. The sequence goes on from NZ_JAMYOE010000016.1 coordinate 55,917, forward strand.
ATCTTGTTGGCCGCCGACAGCGGCAGGGTTTCGTCCGCGGCAATTGCGATGTCGGCGTGCAATCTATGACCGATCCAGCGCGCCTTGGCATCGACAATGCGCGCGCCCGGAACATGCTCGGCGGCATGTCGGATTTCGTCTATCACACCGGGTTCGATTCCATCCAGCATGCGGGTCAGCACCGAGCGGGCCGATTGCCAGACGATACCGAAGATCGCAATCGTGATCAGCAGGCCGACGATCGGATCGGCCAAGGAAAAGCCAAACCAGACGCCGATGGCTCCGATGACCACGGCAAGGCTGGTAAGTCCATCTGTGCGGGCGTGGTAGCCGTCGGCAATCAGTGCCGCGCTGTTGATTTCGCGGCCGACGCGGATACGGAACACGGCAACCGCCTCGTTGCCGAGGAAGCCGACAATGCCCGCCGCAGTCAGCCAGCCCAGGTGTGTCACCGCTTGTGGATTGATCAGCCTGTCGATGGCTTGGTAGGCAGCGACTACAGCGCTGAACAGGATGATGAGCACGATGATGATGCCGGCCAGATCCTCGACCCGGCCCAAGCCATACGTGAAGATCCGCGACGGCTTGCGCCGCGCCAGAACGAACGCAATCCAGAGCGGGATCGCCGTGGTCGCGTCGCCGATGTTATGGATCGTGTCGGCCAGCAATGCCACGCTCCCCGACAACGCAACCACGACCATCTGCAATGCCGCGGTGATGGCCAGGATCACGAACGACCATTTGATTGCCCAGATGCCCCGGTCGGTGGTGGCAATTGTCGCGTCGATGACGCCATGGCTGTGACCGTGCGGACCGTGATCGCCGTGATGATGTGCGGCGTGCGAGCCGAACCCGAGCCAGTCCAGAATGCGGGCTACGATGGCATTCATAGATATTTCGCCAGCTGCTTGAGTTCCGCCAGCGAGTTGCCGCCGGTTTCGACGCTGTCGGTCAGGCAATGCTCGATGTGATCGTTGATCAGCTCGCGCTTGGCGCTGCTGATGGCCCTTTCGACGGCATGAAGCTGCTGCGCCAAGTCAACGCAAGGGCGATGCGCCTCGATCATCGCCAGCACCGCCGCAAGGTGGCCTTGCGCGCGCTTCAGGCGCTTTATGATGGAAGGATGCGAGGCGTGGAGGTGATCTGACATGCCTCAGCGTATCCTCCCGGGGAGGATACGCGTCAAGCTCTAAGTCAGCTGTGCAACTTTCGGAGGGGCTTCACCTTGAGCATTGCTTGTTCTATGCCTTTCCCATGAAGAAGCTTGCCCGTTTTCTTGGCCTGCTGGTCGTTGCAGCAGTCCTTGCGGTGGCATTGGGCACACTGCTGCCGCGCCCGCTCTGGCCGGCGGCAGTTGCCGATCCGATCGGCTCAAGCCACCGCATCCTGGTGCTGAAAAATCCGATCCACACCGACATCGCCATCCCGGTCGACGACGATGTGCGCCGGCGCTTCCATTTCCTGGTCGATGCCGGCATTCCAGCAGACGTGGCGGAGGTCCGCTACATCGTCTTCGGCTGGGGCGGCCGCGCCTTCTATCTCGAGACGCCGACCTGGTCGGAACTGAAGGCAGTGCCGGTGATGAAGGCGCTGACCGTCGATGCCTCGGTGATGCATGTCGACATTTCAGGCGAAATCGCCGAGCCGCATCCCGACGTCGCCGGCTTCGACATCGGCGAGGAGCGGTTTACGGCGCTGCTCGATTACATTGCGGGAAGCTTCCGGCAGGGACCGAGCGGGGCCATGCCGATCGAGAATGCGGCGTATTCCCGTTTCGATCGTTTCTTCGAAGGCAATGGCCGTTTCAACGCGCTGGTCGGCTGCAACACCTGGGCGGCGGCGGCACTGCGCATCGCCGGGCTGCGCACCGGCTGGTGGAACCCGCTGCCGGCATCGCTCGGCCTGTCGATGCGGCTTTACAATTGACCGGGCGACTTAGGACCGCCGAACGTCCTACGCCCGCCAGCCGTAGAGCCAGTCGAGATCGGCGGCGAGTTTTTCGGGCGAGCGCATCGCCAGGAACAGGTTGCGGGCCATCGCCACCGGCCCGGCCGCATGCCAGGCGAGGCGATTGACGGCGCCGCGGCGGGCGACCTGGGCGACGCGCGGCCGCCGCGCCTGTTCCCAGGCGGCAAGCGCCCCCTCAAGATCGGCTGTGGAGGCCGCAATGAAGCCGGCAAGCGTCGCCGCGTCCTCGATCGCCATCGCCGCGCCCTGTGCGGCAAACGGCGTCATCGCGTGCGCCGCATCGCCGATCAGCGCGATGCCTTGCGGCGTCGTCCACCGCCGCTGCTCGAGAATGTGGATCGGCCATGCCGTCCACGGCGCCGCCTCGGTCGCCAGGCGAACCAGCGCCGGCGCGGTACCGCGCATGGCGCTGGCGAGGCTGGCGGGGTCGGCATACCCCGACCAGCCTTCGGCGATGCGCTCGCCCTTGGTGAAGGCAGCGAGGTTGAAGGCAGTGCCACGGCTGACCGGATAGGCGACCATATGAAAGCCGGGATAGAGGAATGCGGTAACGCAATCGGGCGCACCGATCGCCCTGAAGGCTTGTCCGGCGAGGGTGTCCGCGGCCACCGTGGCGCGCCAGGCAAGCTCGCCCGAGAATCGGCTTCTGCCGAATTCGGCCGCCTTGCGGGCCAGTTTTTCTCGCACCGACGACCAGACCCCATCGGCGCCGACCAGCAACGATGCTTCGGTTTCGATGGTCGTGCCGGCAATCTCGACTGTTGCGGTGATGCCATTCGGTCCGGTTGCGACGCCGCCGACGCGGGCACCGGTGACAAGCTCGACCTCGGGCCGCTCGGCTATCCGCTGCATCAGCGCTGACTGCAGATCCGCGCGGTGGGCAACGAGATAGGGCGCTCCCCAGCGCGTGTCGGCCGCCTGGCCAAGCGGTACGCGCGCCAGCTTGCGCAGCGTGGCGGCATCCTTGAGCACGACTGCCTCCGGCCGCACCGCCGTCGCCAGCAGCCGATCGAGTACGCCGAGCTGCCGTAGGATGCGCGTCGCGTTGGGCGAAAGCTGGATACCGGCGCCGGCAGCCTCGAGGTGCTGCGCCTGTTCGAACAGTTTTACCCGATAGCCGCGCTCGGCGAAGGCCAGTGCCGCGGTCAGCCCGGCGACGCCCGCCCCGGCGATGACCACCTGCCGGGACTGCGTTTCCTGCATCAGGCTTGTCGCGGAAGAATCAGGCGGCCTGGTCGATATAGAGGCAGCCCGGCGGCTGCGTTTCCAATGCCTTCAGTTTCGGCGAATAGCGATAGAGCGTCGAGCAATAGGGGCAGACCTTTTCATTGTCGTCGCCCATGTCGAGAAATACATGCGGATGGTCGAAAGGCGGATTGGCGCCGGTGCACATGAATTCCTTGACGCCGATGTCGATTGCCGGGTAGCCCGCATCGTTCTGGAAATGGGGAATGGAACCGCCTGCCATCGTCGTCTCCTGATCTCGTCGATTGCATCTGGATCATAACCCGTCTCTTTGCAAGATCGATGAAATGAAACTGTCGCAAAAGCCTGTCAGAGGATAAGTTAAGCCGGTTAAGGCTGTGCTCGTCGAACGGTGTGGGAAGAGCGGGAACCATGAACGAACTGAAGCCGGTGCAGAACGAATTCATCACCGTCGAGGCGGCGAGCCCCGAAGGCGGCAATCCCGATCGCTTCGTCAATCGCGAGTTTTCCTGGCTGCAATTCAACCGGCGCGTGCTCGAGGAATCGCTGAACGCCAATCACCCGCTGCTCGAGCGCGTTCGCTTCCTGTCGATATCGGCCGCCAACCTCGACGAGTTCTTCATGGTCCGCGTCGCTGGTCTTGCCGGCCAGGTGCGCGAAGGCATCGTGCTGAAGAGCCCGGATGGGCGCACTCCCGAGCAGCAGCTCGAACAATTGCTGCGCGAGGTCGAGCGCCTGCAGGAGGACCAGCAGAACAGCCTTTCGGCGCTGATGCTGCTGCTCGACAAACAAGGCATCGAAAGCATCACCCGCGATGGCCTGACCAAGGACGAGAAGACCTGGCTCGAGGACCATTTCCAGGAGCAGGTATTTCCGGTCCTGACGCCGCTGTCGATCGACCCGGCGCATCCGTTTCCGTTCATTCCCAATCTCGGTTTCTCGATGGCGCTGCAATTGCGCCATCGCAAGAACGGCGAGGAAATGAGCGCGCTTCTGCGCCTGCCGGTGGCACTGAGGCGCTTCATCCGTTTGCCGGATCGCAAGCATCATGTCCGCTTCATTCCACTCGAAGAGGCGGTCAGTCTCTATATCGGCAAGCTGTTCCCCGGCTATGAGGTCAAGGGCTCCGGCACGTTCCGCATCATCCGCGACAGCGATATCGAGGTCGAGGAAGAATCAGAGGATCTGGTGCGGCTGTTCGAGACGGCGCTGAAGCGGCGGCGCCGCGGCTCGGTTATCCGGATCGAGTTCGACCGGCTGATGCCGGCCGAATTGCGCGATTTCGTCGCCGGCGAGCTCGGCGTCTCGGCAAGCCGCATCAGCGTGCTCACCGGTCCGCTGGCGCTCAGCCAGATCTCGGAGATCGTCGCCGTCGCCCGCGACGATCTGAAATTCACCCCCTACAATCCCCGCTTTCCCGAGCGCATCCGCGAGCATGGCGGCGATTGTTTTGCGGCGATCCGCGAGAAGGACATCATCGTCCACCATCCTTACGAATCTTTCGACGTGGTGGTGCAGTTCCTGCGCCAGGCAATGGCCGACCCGGAAGTGGTGGCGATCAAGCAGACGCTCTACCGCACCTCCAACGACAGCCCGATCGTACGCGCTCTGGTCGACGCCGCCGAGGCCGGCAAGTCGGTGACGGCGCTGGTCGAGCTCAAGGCGCGCTTCGACGAGGAGGCCAACATCCGCTGGGCGCGCGACCTCGAGCGCGCCGGCGTCCAGGTCGTCTTCGGTTTCCTCGAGCTCAAGACCCATGCGAAAATGTCGCTGGTGGTGCGGCGCGAGGATGGCAGGCTGCGCAATTACGTGCATCTGGGCACCGGCAACTACCACCCGGTCACGGCACGCATCTACACCGACCTGTCCTTCTTCACCACCGATCCGACGATCGCGCGCGATGTCGCCCAATTGTTCAACTTCATCACCGGCTATGCCGAGCCGGCCGAGCAGATGCGGCTGGCCATCTCGCCGTTTACGCTGCGCGACCGCATCCTCCAGCACATTTCGGATGAGATCAGCCACGCGCTGGAGGGCAGGCCGGCCCGCATCTGGATGAAGATGAACGCCTTGGTCGACCCGATCGTCATCGATGCGCTCTACGATGCCAGCCGCGCCGGCGTCGAGATCGATCTCGTCGTGCGCGGCATCTGCTGCCTGAGACCGCAGGTGCCCGGCCTATCGGAGAACATTAGGGTGAAGTCGATCGTCGGCCGTTTCCTCGAGCACAGCCGCATCTATTGCTTCGGCAACGGCCACGGCCTGCCCTCGGACGGGGCGATCGTCTATATCTCCTCGGCCGATCTGATGCCGCGCAATCTCGACCGCCGCGTCGAGACCATGGTGCCGATCACCAATCCAACTGTGCATGAACAGGTGCTCGGCCAGATCATGCTCGGCAACATCATGGACAACCAGCAAAGTTTCGACGTATTGGCTGACGGAACCTCCCGGCGCGTCGTGCTGGAGGAGGGCGAGGAACCGTTCAACGCGCAGGAATATTTCATGACCAATCCGAGCCTGTCCGGACGGGGCGATGCGTTGAAGTCGCATGCGCCCAAGCGCATCGCGCAGTTCAAGCGCCGCAAGAAACAGAACGCAGCGACGGGCTGATGATTTCAGCGTCCCAGGGCCGGCTCCAGGACCGCCGACCGCTGTCCATCATCGATATCGGATCGAACTCGATCCGTCTTGTCATCTATGAAGGACTGGCGCGCTCGCCGACCTTGCTGTTCAACGAAAAGATGCTGGCCGGCCTCGGCCGCGGCATCGTTTCGACCGGAAAGCTCGATCCCGAGGCGGTGACGCGCTCGATGGAAGAGTTCCGCCGCTTCCGCGCGCTCTCCGACCAGGCCGGCGCCGAGCGCATGTATGTGCTGGCGACCGCCGCCGCTCGCGAGGCCGTCAACGGCCCCGACTTCATCCACCGTGCCGAGGATGTGCTCAAGACCGAGATCCAGGTGCTGAGCGGCCGCGAGGAAGCCCATTATTCGGCGCTCGGCGTCATTTCCGGTTTCCATCCGGCCAACGGCATTGCCGGCGACCTTGGCGGCGGCAGCCTCGAGCTGATCGATATTGACGGTGAGACGATCGGTGACGGCATCACGCTGCCGTTGGGCGGCTTGCGCCTGCAGGACATGGCGAAGAACTCGCTGACCCAGGCGGCAAGGATCACGCGCGAGCAACTGGCGCGGGCGAAATTGCTGAAGGGCGGGCAGGGCAGGGCGTTCTACACGGTCGGCGGCACCTGGCGAAACCTCGCCCGGCTGCACATGGAAATGACCAACTACCCGCTCGGCGTCATGCACCATTACGAGATCGGCATCGAAAGCGCCGCGAACTTCCTCCGGCAGGTCGCCAAAGCCGAGATCGACAAGATCAAAGGCATCGAGGGCATCTCCAAGAACCGCCGCTCGCTGCTGCCCTATGGCGCCATCGTGCTGCAGGAGATCATGGCGGCGATGCAGCCGTCGAAGATCATCGTCTCGGCGCTGGGCGTGCGCGAGGGCTTTCTCTACTCGCTGCTCGACGAGGCCGAGCAGAAGGCCGATCCGCTGATCTCGGCGGCGGAAGAGCTTGCCCGCCTGCGCTCGCGCTCGGTCGACCACGCGCATGAGCTTGTCGAGTGGACCGGCAAGGCCTTCTCTGCCTTCGGCATCGACGAAACCAGGGACGAGGCGCGCTACCGCCACGCCGCCTGCCTGCTCGCCGATATCGGCTGGCGTGCCCATCCCGAATATCGCGGCAAGCAATCGCTCAACATCATCGCCCACGCCTCGTTCATCGGCGTCGACCATCCCGGCCGCGCCTTCCTGGCGCTTGTCAGCCTGTTTCGCCACGAGGGCGTGTTCAATGAAGCCGCGCCGGAAATCCGCGGACTGGCGACGCCGCGCTATCTCGAGCGCGCCCGCGTCTTGGCGGCGTTGCTGCGCGTCGTCTATTTGCTGAGCGCGGCAATGCCCGGCGTCATGCCGCGGCTGAAATGGGAAAACCGCGGCAATGGCGTGCTGGCGCTGGTGCTGCCGGCAGCACTGGCCGATCTTTACGGCGAGCGGCCCGCCGGCCGGCTGGCACAACTGGCAAGGGTCACCAATCGCCGGCTGGTGCTGGCGGTCGAGGGCGGGCCTAGCATGTCGGTGAAGTAGTGTCTCAGCCAGGCAATCGCTTCAGGTCTGCGCCGCCCCTCATCTGCCTGCCGGCATCTTCTCCCCGTATAGTGACGGGGAGAAGGGCACCTTCGCAAAGGATTTCGCTCACCTCCAGCGTTGCAGTAACGGTGCCGAGATCTCGGCCAGCTTCCTTCTCCCCGTCACTATACGGGGAGAAGTGCCCGGCAGGGCGATGAGGGGCAGCGCCGACTTCGACAATTGGACGGTCGAGAAAGCTGGATCTAGACTGAAGCAATTCCTCTGGATCCCACCGCAGCCATCCGGCCGTCGGCCGACCATGCACCCGCGCCAGCCATCGCCAGCGCCAGAAAACCGCCTGATATCGCGATGTCCTTCATCAGCATCTGCGAATGCATGAAGGTCAGCGTCGGATCGCCGTCGCCCTGGCCATAGTGGCCGATGAACGCTGTCGCGACGCAAAAGGCGGCGAGCAGCAGCGCCACGATCGGCGTCTTGAAGCCGACGAGGATGAGCAGCCCGGCGATCAGTTCGAACAGCCCGGTGCCCCAGGCAGCCAGCGTCGGCAGCGGCAGGCCAAGGCCGGCGAAATAGCCGGTCGTGCCGGCAATGTCGGTCAGCGCGTGGAAGCCGGACGGCACGAACAGTGCGGCGAACAGCAGTCGGGAAAGCAAAAGCAGCGCATTGCGGGGCATGGTAACCTCCGTTGTCGGCCGGGTGGCCAAGAGCCCGATCCTAGCAGAATTCCGGTCAGCGGACCGACAGGCACAAACGACAACGAAAAAGGGGCGCGGAAAATTCCGCGCCCCTTTTGTTCAGGAAATGCTGGACTGCTTCAGCCGCGCTTGGCGTCGATCGAATACGCGCCTGGGCCCGAGGAGGCGAGCACGAGGAAGCCGCCGGCAATGCCGAGGTTCTTCATGAAATTGATCATCTGCATCTGATCGGCCCAGCCGGTGTGGGCGACCAGGGCGGTGGCGACGGTGAAAATCGCCATTACCCAGCCGACGATCCGGGTCTGGAAGCCGACGAGGATGGCCAGGCCGCCAAGCAGTTCGATAAGGCCGACGACAATGGCGGTCACCATCGGCAGCGGCAGGCCAAGGCTGCCGAAATAGCCGGCGGTGCCGGCAATCGCCGTCAGCTTGCCGAAACCCGAAAGCAGGAAGATGACCGAAAGCAGGATGCGGCCGAGCAGGATCGTGCCCGAGGCGCCGGCGGCGGTGCCGGAACCGGCAAACGAAGTATTGGCGGACGTGTTGGTGGACATGCGTAACTCTCCAGAAGGATTTGGCCAAACGGCTTGGGATACCCGTCTAGTTAGCGCAGGCCGACTGTTCACCAAAGATGCCAGATTGGTTACGGATTGTTCACCAAGGTAACGTTTTCGCGATCAACATGGGTGTTGAGATCCAGGCATATCAACGCCCTAGCCTGGATGCGTCATGTCCTCCGGCCGCACCAGCCGCTCATAATCGGCTTCGCTGACCAGCCCGGTGGCCAGCGCTTCCTGGCGCAGCGTGGTGCCGTTCTTGTGCGCCGCCTTGGCGATCTTGGCGGCGTTGTCGTAGCCGATCGTCGGCGCAAGCGCCGTCACCAGCATCAGCGAACGGTCGAGTGCTGCCTTGATGTTGTCTTCGCGGGCCTCGATGCCGACGACGCAATTGTCGGTGAACGACACGGAAGCGTCGGCCAGCAGCTGTACCGATTGCAGGAAACAATAGGCCATCAGCGGATTGTATACGTTGAGTTCGAAATGGCCCTGGCTGCCGGCGAAGCTGATCGCCGCATTGTTGCCGAACACCTGCACGCAAACCTGCGTCATCGCCTCGCATTGGGTCGGATTGACCTTGCCCGGCATGATCGAGGAGCCCGGTTCGTTTTCCGGCAGCGACAATTCGCCGAGGCCCGAACGCGGGCCGGAGCCGAGCAGGCGGATGTCGTTGGCGATCTTGAACAGCGCCGCCGCGCAGGCATTGATGGCGCCGTGCGAGAAGACCATGGAATCATGCGCGGCCAGCGCCTCGAACTTGTTCGGCGCGGTGACGAAATCGATGCCGGTGATCGCGGCGATGCGCGCCGCCACCTTTTCGGCAAAACCGACCGGCGCATTGAGGCCGGTGCCGACCGCGGTGCCGCCCTGCGCCAGCTCCTGCAGGCCGGGCAGGGTCATTTCGATGCGCTTGACCGACGAGGCGACCTGCGCCGCGTAGCCGGAGAATTCCTGGCCAAGCGTCAGCGGCGTCGCGTCCTGGGTGTGGGTGCGGCCGATCTTGACGATGTGGGCGAAAGCCCTGGTCTTGGCCTCGAGTGCCTTATGCAAATGTCTTAGCGCCGGCAGCAGGTCGTGAGTGATGCGCTCGGCGCAGGCGATGTGCATGGCCGTCGGATAGGTGTCGTTCGACGACTGGCTCATGTTGACGTGGTCGTTGGGATGCACCGGCTTCTTCGATCCCATGACGCCGCCCAAAAGCTCGATCGCCCGGTTGGAAATCACCTCATTGGCGTTCATGTTGGACTGGGTGCCTGAGCCGGTCTGCCAGACGACCAGCGGGAAATGCTCGTTCAGCTTGCCGTCGATGACCTCCTGCGAGGCCTCGATAATGGCCTTGCCGATCGCCGGATCGAGCCGCTTCAGCTCCATATTGGCCTCCGCTGCCGCCCGCTTGACGATGCCCAGCGCCCGCACGATCGAGGCCGGCTGTTTCTCCCAGCCGATCTTGAAATTGGCCAGCGAACGCTGCGCCTGCGCGCCCCAATAGCGGTCGGCGGCGACCTCGATGGGACCGAACGTGTCGGTTTCGGTTCTGGTCTCTGGCGCGCTCACGAAGTCTCTCCGGTTTGCAATTTGCAAACGGCGTATCGCGTTGCACAAATGCCTTCAAGCGGAGATTGCGGGTGACGGGAATGCAAATCGGTTGAAGGTGCTGGCAATCTCCCCACTTGAGGGGGAGATGTCGCCGAAGGCGACAGAGGGGGGGCGGTAGGTCTTGACGCAACTCCCATAGCGGACGGAACAGGCTGGTGTTCCACGCGAGACGACCCCCTCTGGCCTGCCGGCCATCTCCCCCTCGAGGGGGGAGATCGCAACAACCTTACCCCGCCGTGTATCCTCCATCCACGGCGAAGATTCCGCCGCTGGTCCATGCCGCTTCGTCGCTGGCGAGATAGACCGCGATGCCGGCAAGGTCGCTGGTCCGGCCGATGCGGCCGAGCGGATAGCTGCGCTCGACATAGGCCTTGAGCTCGGCTTGCGCGGCCTCAGGCAGGTTTTCGATCGACCTGCGCCGCATCGCTGTGTCGACCGTGCCGGGCGCGATCGCGTTGACCCTTATGCCGCGCGGCCCGAGCTCGAAGGCGAGCGACTTGGTCAGCGAATTGAGCGCGCCCTTCGACAGCGAATAGAGGCTGGACGGCCGCTTCGGGATCATCTTGTGCGCGAAATAGGACGAGATGTTGATCACCGAAGCCGCACCCGGCGCGAGATGCGGCAACAGCCGTTGGGTGAGAAAGAATACCGCCGTGACGTTGAGCGCGAATGACTGCTGGAACTGGTCCTCGCTGACGGTCTCGAACGGCACAAGGAACGCTACGCCGGCATTGTTGACGAGGATATCGACAGGTGGGCCGCGCCTGGCATGCTCGACCACGGCATCGATGCCGGCGCTGGCCGACAGGTCGGCCGACAGCGTGTCGACATTATCCCCGAGCTGCTTGCGGGCGGCGTCGAGTTTTTTGCCGTCGCGGCCGACGATCAGCACGTCCGCGCCTTCGCGCAAGAAAGCCTCGGCGATTGCCAGCCCGATCCCGTCCGAGCCGCCGGTGACCAGTGCCCGTTTGCCGCCTAGTCTCATCCAACACTCCCGCGCATTGCCGTCTTGTCTGATAAGCAGAACAGCGCCGTTGCCAATTGTGGTCAAGCCGCCGGCCTATCCTACAATATGAACTTTCGGCTGATGCGCCTGTCTATTCGGCAGCGGCTGCACCGCGCCGAACAGCCAGCCGCGTAGCGACGAAATCCTTGACCTGATGAATGGCCTGTTCACGCGTGACGCTGCCTGGCTGCAGGCCAAGCCGCAACCACAGCCCGTCGATCAGGGCGGTGACGCCGAAAGCGATCTCGTCAGCATCGCGTGCCGGCGCCAGACCGCGCAGGCCAGATAGCAGGTTGGAGCGCATGCGCGCATGGATCACCTTCTGGATGCGGGCAAGCTTTTCGTCGCGCGGCACCTCCGCGCAAAGCGAAAGCCAAGCGTGGCAGAGGGACGGCTGGAAGAGATGCGGCTCGAAATTGCCTTCGATGATGGCCTCTATCCGTTGCATTGGCGTGCGCGCCTGTCTCAGCCGCTCGACCACCGCATGCCGCAGCACCAGGTTCGATTCGCGCATGGCATGCTCGAACAGCTCCCGCTTGCTGTTGAAATAGTGCAGCACGATGCCCTTCGACGCACCGGCCTGTGCCGCCACTTTTTCTATGGTCGCGCCAGCTATGCCTTCGCGCTGAAGCACGGCAAAGGCGGCTTGCCGCAGCTCCTTGCGGCGTATGTCGCTGAGACGCTTGAGTTTCACGGGCCAGGATCCATGCATCGAAAACCGACGTTGACATTTTTGTCCGCCGAGATCAATGATTGACCGTTGGGACAATTTAAAAACCGAATGGTCAACGTCGTTGGTGAAATGAGGAGAACCGAAATGCTTCGTAGCCTTGGAATAGGCGCTTCGCTCTGCGTCCTGCTGGCGATCCGGCCGGCCTTTGCGGCTGAACCTGAGCAATGCGAGGTCGTGCGCATGGCCGAGCCTGGATGGAACGACCTTGCCTTCACCACCGGCGTCACCAGCGTCCTGCTCGATGCGCTCGGCTACAAGCCGGCAAGCTCGCTTCTGGGCATCAACGTCATCTATGAATCATTGAAGAACAATGACTTGGACGTGTTCCTTGGCTATTGGGATCCGGCGATGATCACCTACTACGAGCCCTATAAGAAGGACGGCTCGGTAGACGATGTGCGCGTCAATCTCGTCGGCGCCAAATACACCTTTGCCGTGCCGATTTACGTTTGGGAGGCCGGCGTCAAGGATTTTGCCGACCTGCAAAAGTTCGCCGACAAATTCGGCAGGAAGATGTACGGCATCGAGCCGGGCTCGAACCAGCTGATGATGGACGCCATCGCCGATAAGTCGCTCGGCCTCGATGGCTGGCAGGTCGTCGAATCGAGTGAAGCCGGCATGCTTTCCGAGGTCGGCTACGAGATCAAGGAAAAGCGCTTCATCGTCTTCCAGGGCTGGGCGCCGCATCCAATGAACACGATGTACGACTTCAAATATCTGAGCGGCGGCGACAAGTTCTACGGCCCGAACTTCGGCGCCGCGACGGTGACGACGCAGGTGCGCAAGGGCTATCTGCAGCAATGCCCGAATGTCGGGCAGTTGCTGAAGAACCTCGCCTTCGATATCGATTTCGAAAATCTCGGCATGGGCTATCTCATCAATGACGGTATGAAGCCGGAGGAAGCCGGCCTGAAGGCCCTCAAAGAGAATCCGGATAGGCTCGGCGCCTGGCTTGCCGGTGTCACCACATTCGATGGCAAGCCCGCGCTCGATGCAGTCAAGCAGCAGCTCGGCCTGTGATATCGGCCGATCAGGCGGGCTGGAGCGGCCGCAAGCGCAAGGTCGGTGCCGGCTGCACTGAAACGGCCTTCGTCGAAATCGCCGGGCAGGAGCCCGCGCTGGTGCTGGTGCACGGCTTCTCCGACACGAGCCGCAGCTTCTCCTTGCTGGCGCCGCATCTCGCCGGGCGCCGGCTTGTCATTCCAGACCTGCGCGGGCATGGCGCCTCGCCGGCCGGGACACGCGGCTTCGCCCCAGCGGATTTCGCGGAAGATGTGGCGAGTTTGATCGAGCGATTGCGGCTCGAGCGGCCGGTTCTGGTCGGGCATTCCCTGGGCAGTATGGTGGCGATCGAGGCAGCCGCACGCTACGCCGAGATGATCGGCGGCCTGGTGCTGATGGCCGGAACGCTACGGCCGCAGATCGGTGAGGATCACCCGATGACCATTGGTGTGCGGGCGCTTCGAGACCCGATATCGCCGGCCGATCCGTTCTATGACTATTGGCATGCCTGCGAGGCCGAGGTTCCAGCGGAATTCCTGACCATGACTGCGGAGGAGGCGTCAGCCATGCCGGCGGCACTCTGGCGCGCAATCCTGGAGCAGGTTCGGCGCATCGATCTGACCGACAAGGCGCGCATGCTGCGCCTGCCGGCGCTTGTCATTGCTGGCGCGCACGACCTGCTCTTCGACGAAACGCACCAACGGCGGCTCCTCGAAGAAATCCCTAGCGCCGCTTTCGTGAGCGCGGTGCGATGCGGACACAACCCGCACTGGGAGGATCCGGCATTGGTCGCGGCAGCCATCGGCCGGTATTTCAAGATCGGTACCAAAGCTGGACCCCAGCCGACAGCCGAAGCGACCGGTAGTCCGGGCTGAGAGCAGTCATGAATCTTTCCGAATACGTGGCGTTGGATGCCGTCGCCCTGGCCGGGCATGTTCGCTCGGGCGAATTGTCGGCCGTCGAGGTCGTCGAGGCGGCTATCGAAGCGATCGAAAGCATCAATCCCGCCCTCAATGCCGTGACGCTGATCGATGCGGACCGGGCGCTTTCCGTTGCGGCAAGCTGCAACCGGCAGGCGGCACTCGCCGGCATTCCTTTTCTGGTCAAGGACACCGGCGTCAATGTACGGGAGTGGCCGACGACGCACTCGTCGCTCTACTTCAAGGATGCCGCGCCGAAGCCCGACAGCGAGATCGTCCGGCGCTGGCGGGCCGCCGGTCTGATCTTGCTGGGCAAGACAAACACGCCTGAATTTGCCAACGACTTCGTCACCGAACCCAGCTTTCGCGGCCCCACCTCGAACCCCTGGGATCCTTCGCTGACGGCGGGCGGCTCAAGCGGCGGAGCTGCTGCCGCGGTGGCGAGCGGCATGGTGCCGGTCGCCCACGGTTCCGATATCGGCGGATCGATCCGGGTGCCGGCTGCCTGTTGCGGCGTGTTCGGCATGAAGCCGTCGCGCGGGCTCATGCCTGTCGGGCCTGGTCGAGGTCAGGTCGGCGCCGGGCTCTACGCCGAGAACGTCCTGTCCCGCACCGTTCGCGACAACGCCGCCATGCTGGACATGACTGCCGGTCCAGAACAAGGAGCGCCTTACTCCGTGTCCAAATCGGTGCCGTCCTACCTGGACTGGCTGTCTTCGCCCGGCGAGCGTCTGCGCATCGCATGCCTGGCGCGCCGGCCGGACGGCACGCCCGTCGCGTCCGAGATCGGGGCAAGATTCCAGGAAGCCATGATCCTCCTCGAGGACAGGGGGCACGAGGTCACAGACGCGCGTTTCCCGCGGGAAGCCAGCGCCGAAGCGGACTGGAGCATCTTCTGGATGTCGGAGGTCGCGCGGCTGGTTGACGAGCGCGCCGACGAGATCGGGCGGATGCCGGGGGCCGGCGAAATCGAAAGCCTGACTCGTCACGCGCTCGACTGTTTTCGGCGATCCTCGGCCGCCGATTATCTCAGGGCGCAGGACCGTGTGCACAGCGCTTCGCTGGCGATGGCGATGGCGTTCGATGGGTTCGACCTGATCATGACGCCGACGACGGCCGAGCCTACGCCCCGGCTTGGCGCCATCCATGGCGATGGTGCTCTCTTCGATTACGAGGCTTGGGCGAGCCGGGCCTACGGCTTTGCGCCTTTCACAGAAATCTTCAACGTCACCGGCCAACCGGCCGCCAGCCTGCCGCTTTTCCAGTCGAAAGACGGCCTGCCGATTGGCATCCAGCTCATTGGCCGCAAGAACGAGGATCACCGGCTGCTGCGCGTTTGCCTTGACCTGGAGCAGGCAACCGCATGGACCACGCGTTACCAGGTGATCCATGCCAGGCATTTTCAGGTGTGAACCAGACAGGGGGGTTCAGTGCACATAGGTGGCTTTCAACGGCATTGGTCACGCCGGCGTTGGCTGTCCGAGCAGCGACCGCGCCGTCGGCGCCAGGCGCAGAACCTCCACGGGCCTGGCGAATTCCCACTGCGCGGCCTGCTCCAATTCCTGCCATCTCGGGAAGGCAGCCAAGGCTGCCTCATGGCGGGCATGCGCTTCGGTGCTGTCGAAACCGGTGATGATGATGAAGACGTTTTCGCTGGCCCGCACCGGCAACCGCGGAAAGCTGTTTTCGGCATGCTCGGTAACGAAGGCGGCGAGCGGCGACGCGCCAAATGCGGCGAGCACCGGAAGGGCCGCGGTCTGGGAGTCGTTGGCGAAACGGGCTTCCAGGCCCGGTTGCAAATGATGAATCCTGATGACAACAATTGCCTGCAAATCGCTGCTTGCGCTCGGTTTTTCGAGGTCCGCCTGGGGTAATCGTTGCAATCCCGAGAGGTCTAGGTCGGCGCTTGGCCAAGCCGGCTTCAGCAGCAGCACGTCGTCAGAATCAATCATCGTGGCGTTGGCGGCGTCGCGCCAGGCGGCCCAGACCGGCCCGTCATAGAAGGCGGTCAGAGCGTTTTTCCGCGCTTCCATACCGCCGAAGCCGCGCAGCCAGACGAACATATCCGGCCGGTCGAGATCGCGGAACTGGCCGATGATGGTCATCCCCGCGGTTTCCTGGCCCTCGATCAGGTGATTGTCGAAGATGCCGATCAGCGTCTCGCGCCTGCCGGGTTTCAGCGTGTATTGCCTGAGTTCGACAACGGGCGAGGTGAGCATATCGGATTTAGAACCGACGTTCAAAGGCAGGTCCATTGCGCGATCTCCAAAACAGGACAGTCATCCTGTTTTACAAAACAGACTGGTTGTCCTGTTTTGTCAATCTGCTATCGTGTGAAGATGTCAGCAGAGATATCCGCTCGCCCAAGGTCGCGGGCTCAAAAACGCACCAACGACCCCGAAGGCATGCGCAAGAAAGTGCTCGATGTGAAGCAGCCAGAAGCGCCAAGGGAACCCGAAAGAGAATACGTTGAGGCTGCCATATTGCACCGTCAACTACTTGAAATGGGGGATGTCAAAGGATCGAATGCGGCTCACGACCGCTTAATCCGCGCAATAAGAGAGATCAGGAACCGACCTGATCGTGGCCGATCTTTTCTGTTGGGAACCCTGAGGCATACAGACGAAAATGTCAGGTTCTGGAGTGCCGGGCACCTTTTGCCACTCGAAGAAAAAATGGCTCTTGCCGATTTGAAGAGCCTCGCAAGAGACGCGAAATCGTCGGTGGTTAGTTTAAGTGCCGATGTGACCGCAACGGAGTGGCGAAGAGGCACGCTGGATATTGATTGGTTCATGAAAGAGTAGAAGCAGCGCCTCGTCCGAATCGATCACTGGGCGTTGGCGGCGTCGCCCCAAGCAAACCCTACCGGCTGTTTTACAAAACAGACCGGTTGTCCTGTTTTGTCAATCTGCTATCGTGTGAAGATGTCAGCAGAGATATCCGCTCGCCCAAGGTCGCGGCCTCAAAAACGCACCAACGACCCCCAAGGCATGCGCAAAAAGGTGCTCGATGTCGCCGAGGAGGCGTTTCAGGCACGCGGCTATCATGCGTCCAGCATGGGCGACCTGATGGCGACTGCGGGCGTCACCGGTGGCGCGCTACACCACCATTTCCCAACCAAGAAGGCGCTGGCGCTCGCAGTGATCGAGGAGCGGGTCGCCGCCGCCGTAGAAGAGACATGGATCGCGCCGGTGCGGATGGCTCCCTCAGCGCGCGAGGGCGTGCGCTCCGTGTTCGCGGCCGTCGCGGCGGAGCTGGAGCAGCAGGGATTCGTGCGCGGCTGCCCGCTCAACAACCTGGCGCATGAACTGTCGCTTGCCGATCCGGATTTCCGCATTGCCCTTGCCAGCATTTTTTCTACCTGGCGTCAGGCGATCGCCGACAAGGTCAGGGCCGACCAGCAGGCGGGCCGGGAGCAGGGCATCGATCCGCAGCGCTTCGCGTCGCTGGCTGTCGCCACCTATTCCGGCGCCATGTCGATGGCCAAGACCGCGCAGGACGCAAGCGTGCTGCGCGATTGCCTGATGGCATTGGAACAGGGAGTCACGAGGCGACGTCGCAGGATACTGCACAGGGCGCTTTAACGCTGGCAGGACAGAGGCCGCAGTCGCTCATATCGCGACCGAGGCGGGAGGCCGAGCTCTTAATTCGGCAGCGGCTTGATCAGCTCGTAGCCGACCACGCTTTCGGCGCTAGTGCCCTCGTCATAGCGCCTGGCCACAACTGCCTGCAGGTCGGGTGCGTAAAGCGCGGTGAACTCGTCCCGCGTCTCGCCGGCCTGGCTCCTGATCGTCTGCTTGACCGCGAGTACGGAGTATTTGCAATCACCCAGGCTGAACGTCTCCTTGCCCTTGACGTTGATCTCCAGCGTCTCGGTGCCCTTCGGCGGCTTGTTCGGTGCAAGACGGGCAAACACGATCTTGCTCTTGGCACCCGCCTTCAGCGGGAACACCTTCCTGAGATCGGAAAACGGGATCATCGCCAGCTGCCCCGTGCTGCTATCGCGAAACACCTCGATCACCCCGCCGAACAGGTACTGCGACTGCGGCGATTGGGACTGGTATTTGTTGGCAACCGCCACCATTCCGCCCGCCGCCGGACGAAATTCGCTACGGATGCCGGGCCTTTCGAGAATGAAGCCGGCCTTGGCCGATTTGGCGTCGATGCACCCGGCGCCATGCGCTGCGCTCGTCACCGCCAGAATCGCCATTGTCATGCCGATGGATGCAGTTTTCATGGCGTCCTCTCTGCCCGCGCAAGTTGAATGCCGAAAGCAATGCCAGACCTGGGAGAACGTGTCGACATACTTTACGAGCAACTGGACTGCCGGTCCGCGTCGTGCTGAATTTTAGCGCATGATGCATCGCATTTTCGCCCGGCCGGTTTCCCGGCGCAGCTTCCTGATGAAGGCAGCGGCCGTTGCCGCGGCCGGCGCCGTTTCGCGCCCGGCCTTCGGCCAGACTGGGCAGCGCATCCCGCCCATCGACGCCACTTTCCTGTTCATTGCCGACGTCCATGCCTGCCGCATGGCCAGCGGGTTGAGCCCGCATTGCGAGCAGCAAGGCAAGACCGACGACGCCTTGCTGCGCAACGTCGCCGCACTCAATGGCATCGGCGACAGACAATGGCCGGCCGAAGTCGATGGCGTCGCCACCGGCCTGCGCTCAAAAGGCAGAATCGGCACGCCGCTCGGCCTCGTCGTTGGCGGCGACATCACCGATGACGGCGGCGGCCAGATCACCCAGCCCAGCGAGGGCACGCAGCTGCTTCAGTTCAGCCAGCGCTACCAGCAAGGCGTCGGCCCCGACCGCGTGCACATGCCGGTCTATGTCGGCCTCGGCAACCACGACCTCGACCAGAACGGCCCGCGCTCGCATGTCGACTGGTACCGCCGCGAAATGCGCGACTACGTCGAGGTCAACCACCGCCCCGGTGTGTTCTTCAAGCCGCCGGTGCCGGCCACTGCCTTCGATGTCGCGACCGACTGTTATTCGTGGGATTGGGGAGGCCTGCATCTTGTCCAGACGCACCGCTTCGCCGGCGATACCGGCCATGGTGCCGTCAGCAGCCTGCCATGGCTGAAGCAGGATCTGGCGACCTACGCCGGCGACGGCCGCCCGGTCATCCTGTTCCAGCATTATGGTTGGGATACTTTTTCGATCGAAAGATGGGACGCAGCCGAGAAGACCTTCGACGAAGGCGGCAAGGGTCCGCCGCACTGGTGGAGCGAAGCTGACAGGCAGGCGCTGCTGGCTGCGCTGAAGGGCTATAATGTCGTCGGCATTTTTCACGGTCACCAGCACGCGACGCCGATGATCTACCACCGTGACGGGCTCGATCTGTTCAAGCCGAAGGCCGCCTTCATGGGCGGTTTCGCGCTGGCGCGGGTGACCAGCAATAGCATGGAAGTGGTTCTGGGCGAGGCCACCGGCGACCACGGCGAGGTCACTTTCACCAATGCATACAGCAAAAGCCTGACTTTCTGACGGGCAGGAGAGGACGCAAAAAAGGCGGCCGAGCCGCCTTTTCCTGGTTTGCGAAGGGCCACCCTCAAAGCGCCTTCTTCACCTTGTCCTTCACGTCGCCATAGGCTTTCTGCATCTTGCCGGTGGCCTTGTCGACATCGCCTTCGGCCTCGGCGCGCCTGTTGCCCGTGGTCTTGCCGGCGGCCTGCTTGACAGCGCCCTTGGCTTGCTTGGCAACGCCGGCAACCTGATCCTTGTTCACCATCTCGCATCTCCTGAACCGTTCGCCTGGAGAAACGGTCGCGGATCGCTTAGGTTCCGGGTTCTGCCCGTCGATTGGGATAGCTTCCGGCCGCAAAGCCGACAGAATAGGGTGCACCAGAACGCCCGAATAGACAGGGCCGGAGGGACAATGGCTGAATTCACGCTCTTCATCGGCAACAAATGTTTCTCGTCCTGGTCACTGCGGCCATGGCTGGCGATGAAGCACCTGGAGATCCCGTTCGAGGAGGGTTTTGTGCGCCTGCGCACGCCCGAGACCGCGGCCAATCTGGCCAGGATATCGCCGACCGGCCAGGTGCCGGTGCTGAACCATCGGCTGCCGAATGGCGAGGTCCGGATCGTCTGGGAAACCCTTGCCATCCTTGAATATCTTGCCGAGCTGTTTCCCGGGAAAAAGCTGTGGCCGGCCGATATCGGCGCCCGTGCGCTGGCCCGCTCGGCGGCGACAGAGATGCATTCGGGCTTTCGCGAGGTCCGCTATGGCTGGCCGATGAATTTGCGCCGGCCAAAAGGCCACAAGCCGCTCGACGCCGAAGGTGAGGCACAACGGGCGCGCATCGAAGGGCTATGGCGCGAATGCCGCGGAAAATACGGCAAAGGCGGCCCGTTCCTGTTTGGCCGTTTCACCGTGGCCGACGCCATGTACGCGCCGGTCGCCACCCGCTTCGACACCTATGGCGGCACGCTGGCGCCCGACACCCGCGCCTATGTCGACGCCGTGCTTTCGATACCGGCGATGCGCCACTGGTATGCCGAGGCGGCGAAAGAGCCTTGGCCGGAGCCCGGCCCAGACGAATAGAGCCGAGCAATCGGCAAGCTGGTCTTCCACTTCGCGGCCCGCGGCCTATCTGAAGATCGGGCTGGGGCCTTGGAGACTTCACAATGACATCTGTTTCTTCCGCACTGGCCGGCAAAGTCGCACTCGTCACCGGCGCCTCCTCGGGCATCGGCGAGGCAACGGCTGTGGCGCTCGCAACCGCCGGGGCCAAGGTGGCGATTGCCGCACGCCGCGCCGATCGTCTCGAAGCGCTAGCCTTACGTATCGAAAAGGCCGGCGGCACGGCGCTCCGCATCGAGGCCGACGTCACCAGCAACGACGATGTCACCGCCATGGTCGACAAGGTTGTCACCGAATGGGGCCGCCTCGACATCCTCGTCAACAATGCTGGGGTGATGCTTCTGTCGCCGGCCGCCGAGGCGATGCTCGACGACTGGCGCCGCATGGTCGAGCTCAACCTGCTGGCGCTGATGGGCGTCACCAAAGCGGCGCTGCCGCATCTGAGGGCCGCCAAGGGTCACATCGTCAATGTCTCGTCGGTCGCCGGCCGTGTCGCCAATCCGGGCGCCAGCGGCTACGCGGCAACCAAGTTCGGTGTCGTCGGCTTTTCCGAATCGCTGCGCCGCGAAGTCTACGCCGACAAGGTTCGCGTCACCGTCATCGAGCCCGGCCTGGTGCGCACCGAGCTCGGCGACCACATCACCAATCCGGCGTTCAAGGCTGATCTGGATAAGCGGCTTGCCGCCATGGAGGCGCTGACCGCCGAGGACATCGCCGCGGCCATTTTCTACGCCGTGAGCCAGCCGGCACATGTCAACGTCAACGAGATCGTCATCCGCCCGACCGACCAGGAACGGTGAACGGCGTCAGATATTTCGCTACGCTTCGAATCCCGCTCGCAGGAAATCGCCACACTCCTCGACCAGCCGCGACGGGTCCCTCGCGAGATAGACGCCGAAATCCGCCATCGCCGCCGGCGGCAGGTTGAAGCGTCCGTTGAGGCTTTGGCAGTCGGGCGGCAGTCCTTCCTGCAGCAGAAGCCCGATGCCGAGCCCGGCCCTCAGCGCCGAGATCAGTGTCGCGAAGGTCGACACGCGGCAGCCGATCTTCCAGCCGATCCCGGCCTCGGCGAGCGAGGCCAGCATCCTGTCCTGCCAGGAGCAGGCGCCTTCGAAGATGATCAGCGGAAGCTCGACCTCGTCATCGATCTCGATCATGCGGCTTGCCGCCCAGACCAGCTGTCGTGACACATGGCCTCGCGGCGCCATTGTGAAGCGTGCCGGATCGGCCATGACGATGTCGCATCTTCCTGCGCCCAGCGACTTGCTGAGATCGCTGCTGCTGGCCGATGTCAGCTCGATCTCCACGGAAGGATGCCGACGGCGGAAGTCGGCAATGATCAACGGCAGCCGTGTCACCGCCAAATCCTCGACGATGCCCAGCCGGACACGGCCGACCAGCCTGCGGCCTTCTATCTCGCGCCTGGCATCGTCGCCGATCGCGATTGCCTTGCGGGCGAAGGCGAGCAGGATCTCGCCGGCCTCGGTCAGCGTCACGCCGCGCGGCGAACGGCGCAGCAGCTCGGCTCCGACTTCACCCTCGAGGCGCTGAAGCTGCATACTCACCGCCGCCTGTGTGCGGGCAAGCCGATCGGCCGCCCGGCTCACCGTTCCCGTATCGGCCACGGTGACGAAGGCGCGCAGCAGCCTGACGTCGATATCACCAGTCATAAAAATTCCTGATAGCTGTGTCAGCACTATCAGGCTATCCGAAAGCCCGATCTGAATTCAAGGTCCGCTCGCACGAACGAAAACAGGAGCAGCCACCTTGCCCTACAGAAGAAGATTTGAGGAGTTCGGTGTCGCCTGGCCGTCGCTCGAGCGGCCTGCTTTGCCGTTCTCGCCGACGGCTCGGGCCGCAGACATCGTCTATGTCTCCGGTCAGATCCCCGAGATCGGGCAGGAGATCGCTGCGATCGGCCAGGTCGGCGCAGAGATCGATCTGGCCGCGGCGCGGAACGCCGCCCGGCTCTGCGCGGCCAACATCGTCTATTGGCTAGACAAGGAATTGGACGGCAATCTCGACCGCGTCGTGAAATTCGCCAAGCTGACCGTCTATGTGAACGCGGCGGCCGGCTTTGCGGCCTATTCGGAGGTCGGCAACGGAGCATCCGAATTTCTGCTCCATGTTTTCGGCGAGCGTGGCGAGCATGCCCGCTGCTCGCTCGGCATGGCCGGCTTGCCGGCCAATGTTCCGGTCGAAGCCGACGCCATTGTGCATGTCCGCTGATGCACGCCCAGAACATGCACTCGGGCCTGATCCGAGAGTGCGCAGCGAAACCAAGGGAGGCTTGGCTTGATTAGCGCAAATCTTGAGGGGCGGAAGGCGCTTGTCCTCGGCGGAGGCAAGGGCCTCGGTTTCGGCGTCGCCGAAGCGCTCGCGGCGAAAGGCGCGGAGATCATCCTGGTCGGACGAGGGGAGGAGACCCTGGATGCGGCGCGGCGCGCGATCGAGTCCGCCGGCCCCGTCTGCTCGACCTTCAGCGCCGATCTTTCCGATAACGACAGCGTCTCCCGGCTGATCCGTGCCATCGAGGACGAGCATCAGCGGATCGACATCGTCCTGCTCAATGGCGGCGGCCCGCCGCCCTTCGCGGCCAGCGTCTTCGATGCGAGCGTCTGGGAGAAGCAGTTCACCAGCATGGTGCTGAGCCAGATGCGTATCGCCATCTCTTTCCTGCCCGGCATGCGGGCGCGGCGCTGGGGACGCATCATCGCCGTTTCCTCCACATCCGTCCGCGAGCCGATCCCCGGCCTCACCGCTTCGAACGCGTTGCGCGCGTCGCTTGCCGGCTGGGCCAAGACCCTGGCCGGCGAAGTGGCGGCGGACGGCGTCACCGTCAACCTGTTGCTGCCTGGCCGTTTTGCGACGGACCGGACGAAACAGTTCGACGCGATGGACGCCGCCGACAGGGGTGTGGACGCTGCTGTGATCGCCGCCGAGAGTCAGGCCGAAATCCCGGCAAAGCGCTACGGGACCCCCGCCGAATTCGGCGCGGTTGCCGCATTCCTGGCCAGCGACGACGCCGCCTATATCACCGGCGTGGCTTTGCCGGTGGATGGCGGGCTCAGCCGGGCCATGCCGTGAGGGGCAGGCGGCGCGAATGGTCGCATCACAGGAACGCCCCTCGTGCCTTTTATCTGCGCGGGGGGCGTCCTGTTTGTCGTCCGCCTCTCTCAAGATCGCTCTTTCAAGAACGGCTTTCGACACCGAAAGAATGCCCGCGATGCCAAAATGGTTCCCGGCTGATTGGTTTTTTCGGCGGGCAATAGCCCGGCTTTCACCGTCCGATGTGCTGGCGCGGGCCGCCGCCGCGCGTCTCCGCGAGTGTGGCAAATCAAAAAAATTGACACAACGCGCAAAGAAGTCTATAAGAATTTTGTCGATATTTGTTTGACCGACTTTTGTTATCCGCGTGCTTAGGCGCGCCTTTGGCGAACTTCCCCCATCAAAATCGAGACAAACGTTGTTGTGCATCCGCATGACGGCGAACGAATATTTGCCATGGAAAGGGTTCGTTATGAGCACAGGCACAGTTAAATGGTTCAACGCCACCAAAGGTTTTGGTTTTATTCAGCCTGACGACGGTTCTGCCGACGTTTTCGTCCACATCTCAGCCGTCGAGCGCGCCGGAATGCGCGACATCGTCGAGGGCCAGAAGCTTGGCTACGAGATGGTCCGCGACAACAAGTCGGGCAAGATGTCCGCCGACCAGTTGAAGGCGGCCTAAAACGGAATTAAGCCTCACCGGTGACCACGGATGTACTGGCACCGGTGAATGGCAAATTCCAGCGCATGATCGCGGGGATGTTAAGTCCCCGCTCATGCGCATGAGAAGAACGTTTCCTTGCGCGTCTCTCGGGATGCGCGGGCGCTCTTATGGAAGGTCAGGCGGTGCCTGGCCTTTTTCATTTTTGCGCTTCGATCGCCGAAAGAGCGCCGCTCGACGGCCCGGACGTGCTAAGGACGTTCCAGCAATTTGAAACCGGCTGCCGTATTGCTTTGTGCGGGATCCTGGCCGAAAGACCAGTCTCGCCACTTTTCGGCGGCGTGCTCCGAACCGGGAGAAAGACCTTGACCGCAACTTCAAAAAAACCCCGCGACCAGGCCGAATCCATTTTCAGCAAGACGCGGACCCAGTCGATGTCGCTCGACCGCATCAATTCCGAACGGGATGCCGTCAGCCAGGCCCGCGAAGCCAAGACCGCGCGGCTGCGCGAATTGCGCCTGGAGAAGGAAGCCGACGACATGGCGGCGGCGGTTGCGCTCGCGGCCTCGCCGAAACGCGCAGGCAAACGCTGATGGCCACCAAACGCGTGCCTCAAAAGGCGATCGCCGCAGATTCGACCATCGCCGATGTCGTGGGCGAACTAGACAAGCCGGTCGAATATGTCCGGCGCGTGCTCGAAAAGCTCGAGCGCTGCAGGCGTGTCCACGGCGATGCCCAGGTTCGGCTCGGCGTGCGCGGTCGTGCCGAATGCCCCAATTATCTGATCGAATACGTCCGGGAAAACACCAAGACCCGCGAGCGCGTGACCTTTCAGGATGCCGCCTACAGCGGCAGCACGCATCGCGAGCTGGCGCCCCGGCACATCGAGGAAGCCAGGAACTGGTCGCCCGAAGAAATGAACATCACGGCCGTTTCGGCGCTTATCGGCCGCCTTCGCAATCCGAATGCGCCATCATCGCGTTTCTCTGACGAGGATTGATATGGCAATCAAGTTTTCCGCCAAGGGCCAGCCGGCAGCGCCTGCTGCCGCCGTGAAGCCGGCCAAGCCGGCCGCCGCGCCAAAAACCGGCGAAGCCGCCGAAGCGGGCACCGATCTGTTCAGGTCGCCGGCGGAAGCACCGCCGCGCAAGCCCAAGAAGAAATAGCGCCCTTGCAGCAAAATGCCGACCGGAAATCTGCGCCAAGGCTGCTTGCCCTGGCGGTCGCAGAGGAGTTTTCGTCGCCACGAGAGGGCGCCGGTCCGGTTGCCTTCGATTGCCAGACCTGTGGCGCCTGCTGCGCCTACTCGTCCAGATGGCCGCGCTTCTCCACCGAGGATGACGCGCAGCTCGACCTTATCCCGCAAAAATACGTGGCTGCCGACGAAGCCGGCATGCGCTGCGACGGCGCGCGCTGTTCGGCACTGTGCGGCGAGGTCGGCAAGTCAACGGCCTGCGGCATCTACGACATCCGCCCCGACGTCTGCCGCGCCTGCATGCCGGGCGATGACGACTGCCTGATCGCGCGTCGGGCTCACGGTCTGCCGACGCTGTAATGACGGCCCTCGGGCTGGCGTCTCAGTTTGAATTTCGTCAATCAGATGCGCGAAAGTCGCTGCGGTAGAGGCCGGGCGATCGTCCGGTCAATCGTTTGAATGCCTGCGAGAACGACGGCACCGATTCATATCCGACGGCGCGCCCGATCTCGCCAATGTTCTGGTTCGTTTCCCGCAGAGCCCTGGCGGCAAGGTTCATCCGCCACCGGGTCACATAGGACAGCGGCGGCTGTCCTACCAGTTGAGCGAAGCGACGCGCGAAGGTGGCCCGCGATTGTGCTGCGCCGCTGGCAAGGGAAGCGATGGTCCAGGGATTGCCCGGCCGCTCGTGGATCAGGCGCAAAGCCTGCGCAATGCCTTTGTCGCGCAAGGCGCCAAACCATCCCCCTGTTCCGAGTGGCTGATGTTCGATCCAGGCACGCAACAAGAAGATCAGCGTGCTGTCGAGAAGGCGTGGGGCGACAATGTCGTGGCCGCCGAGATCGCCTTTCGCTTCGACCTGCAGAAGTTCCAGGGCAAGCCGCAGCGGCTCGCTGGTGCCAATCTGATTTCGGGTCAAATGGATCAGCGGAGGAAGCAGCGAAACCATCGGGTATGGCCCGACGCCGTCGAGTGAATATCTAGCACAAAGAAGAGTTGTTGCGTCGCTCTCGCTTTTCGGTTCCAGTCCGCTCCGATTTGCGGAAAGGACGGCGGATATCGATGCCGTCGGTGCATCCGCCGGATTGCAAAGGGCATGCCCGATACCGCTCGCGACAAGGATGACATCTCCCTCGCCTAAGCGGATCGGCTCTTTTTGACCAGTCAGCCGCAACCAGCATTCGCCGTTCTGTATGACGTGGATGGCGGCATTCCTTGTCGGACCCACCGAAATACCCCATGGCCGATGCAGCGTCGCGCTGCCGATCATGGCGCTGCCAAATCGCAGCGAAGCAAGAACTTCGGACAAGGCGTCCATGAGAACCATCCTCCGACAATGAACCGACGACGATATTAGACGATTGGATAAGAATCCAGGCGAATAGCGTATCGACCATCTCACAAGCGTGGCTGATCATGTTGGCAATATCGGCCTGCGGACGCCCTGTCCACGTCGGGCAGAAGCAGGCACCTCACGGAGCAAAAACATGCGTGACGAACCATCAAATCCAGTTCCAGCCAAGATCCATAATTCGCTCGAGACCAACAAAACGATCGTCCTGGACTTCATCGACAAAGCAGTAAACCAGGGCAACATCGAAGCTGCTTCGATGCATTTTGGCGAACGCTACATCCAACACAATCCGAACATTGCGGATGGTGCGGACGGCTTCAAAGCCTATCTGCAGCAGCTCAAACAGTCATTTCCCCTCGTGAAGGGAGAGGTGAAGCGGATTTTTGCCGAAGGGGATTTCGTCATCGTGCACATGCACGCAAAACGCGAACCGGAGGAGGAGGGCCTGGCCATTGTCGACATTTTCAGGCTGAAGGACAGCAAGCTGGTCGAACACTGGGAAGTTCGGCAGCCCGTCGCGGACAGCAAGCTGCACGCCAACAGCATGATCTGAATGCGCATAGGCTCTCAGGCTGGCTTGTGCCCGCACGTTTCGCTGATTACGCTGCCGGCGGCAGGGCCAGCACCGGGAGACCATCCGTGAGCATCGAATTTCTGTTGACGTCGCTGATTGTCGTGGCTTCGCCCGGTACCGGCGTTCTCTATACGCTGAGCGCCGGGCTTTCGCGTGGCGCGCGCGCCAGCATCATTGCCGCTTTCGGCTGCACGCTCGGCATTATTCCGCACATGGCGGCCGCCATCACCGGCCTCGCGGCGCTGCTGCATACCAGTGCCGTCGCCTTCGAGACGCTGAAATATCTCGGCGTCGCCTATCTTCTCTACATGGCCTGGAACACGCTGAAGGAGAAGGGCGGCCTGAGCGTCGACGAAAATGTGGCGCCGCGCTCGGCCGGCAAGGTGATCACTTCGGGCATCCTCATCAACATCCTCAATCCGAAGCTGTCGATCTTCTTCTTTGCCTTCCTGCCGCAATTCGTCAGCACCACCGAACCGCATGCGCTGTCGCAGATGCTGGAGCTCAGCAGCGTCTTCATGCTGCTCACCTTCGTGGTCTTTGTCGGCTACGGCGTTTTCGCGGCGTCAATCCGCAGCCATGTCGTGTCGCGGCCAAAGGTGCTGACCTGGATGCGCCGTACCTTCGCCGGAGCCTTTGTCATGCTCGGCGCCAAACTGGCGCTGGCGGACCGGTAGACAGGAAGGTCGCGGGCATTCAAATCTATCCCTTCACATAGCCCATGGCCTCGACAATCTGCCCGTCCGCCACGCGCATCAGGTTGACGCCGCGCAGCGAATTGCCGTCGCCCATCCAGTAGCGCCAGCGGATCGTCGCCCGATCGCCGGCGACGAAAGTTTCTTCAATGTCGAAGCGCGTGCCGGGTCCGGTTGCGATCGCCGACCACAGTTCGACGCAGGCGCCCTTGCCGATGCGGCGGGCGCCGTCCGGGGCCGGCGTGGTGTTTTCGATCACGCAATCTTCCGCCACCAGATCGTCGAGCGCCGACGGGTCGTGGCGCTGGAAGACGTCGTTGTAGCCGCATGATCTCGGCCGTTTCGGCGGAGCGTTTGGCGGCGGCGATGTCGATGACGAGTTCCTGTGTCATTGGATATTCCTTCCCTTCAGTGATCGGTAGCGGTTTCGATGAGGCGGGCCTTGAGCGTGATCACTGCGACGCCGGCCAGCGCCCGCGACACGAGGCAGCTCTCCTTGGCCGTCTGCGCCAGCCGCTCGAACTCCCCCGCCGCCAGCCCGGCGACGCTTGCCTCGGTTTCCAGCTCGATACGGGTCAGCGTCGGTCCAGCCGCGGTGGCGCCGAGATGCGCTTTCGCGATCGTGTGGATGCGTGCGGGAGTGTAACCTTCGCGGCCGAGGACGGCGCTCAGCGCCATCGAGAAGCAGCCGGCATGCGCCGCCGCAATCAATTCCTCGGGGTTGGTGCCGGGACCGTTCTCGAAACGCGACGGGAACGAGTAGGCGCCTTCGAAGACGCCGCTGCCGAGCTTCAGCCGGCCCGAACCTTCCTTCAACGATCCCTGCCATTGGGCCTCTGCTTCACGAATGGTCATAATGGTCATTGTGTCTCTCCTTTGATTTGAGGGGTCGATCAGATTTTGGGGCGGACCAGTCAGGCGCTGTCGACGACCACTTTCCCGAAGACGTCGCCTTGCTGGAAATAGCGATAGGCGTCGTTGGCCTCGTCGAAGGCGAACACCTTGTCGATGACAGGCTTAAGCCGATGCACCGAGATGGCGCGCAGCATGGCTTCGAGGTTGGTGCGATTGCCGACGAACAGGCGGCTGATGGTGGCGAGGCTGCGCTGGTAGACCGGGCCGGGGATCTGCACCGTCCCGCCTTTCGCATCCTGTATGGTGAGAAGCACGATGCGCCCGTAAAGCGCGCAGGCGATCATCGACTGCGCGAAGGTCGGCGGGCCGCCGGTCTCGACGACGAGGTCGATGCCGCCGGTCTGCTCTCGTACCGCAGCACCCCATTCCGGCATGTCGGCGGTCGAGACGACGAGGTCGGCGCCCAGCGCCTGCAGCCGGTCCAGCTTCTCGTTGCGCGAGCTGACTGCCACGACACGGCAGCCGAGCAGCTTGGCGAATTGCAGCGCAAATAGCGCGACGCCACCTGAACCGATGACAAGAACCCATTGGCCGGGCTTCGGCATTTCGGCCGCCGTCACGGCATTCCAGGCGGTCAGGCCGGCGCAGGTTAGTGTCGCCGCTTGATGCCAGTCGAGATGATCGGGAAGCCGCACCGCCCATTGCTCGTCGAGCACGGCGTATTCGGCCAGCATCCCGTCCAGCGTGCAGCCAAGCTGGTCGATCAGACCGGCATTGATGCGGCCATCGATCCAGCGCGCAAAATAACTGCCGGTGACGCGGTCGCCGACGGCAAAGCGGGTGACGGCCTCGCCGACGGCAACGACTTCGCCGGCGCCGTCGCTCAGCGGGATAACGCCTTGGCGCGGCGCCAGCGGGTAGGTGCCGTTGAGGATCATCGTATCGCGGCGGTTGAGCGCGGTGGCGCGGACACGCACGACGATCTCGTGCGGCTTCGGCGTCGGCTGCGCCTCGTCGCGCATCACTAGGCACTTGGTCCCGCAGGTTCCTTCAAGACGATAGCTGCGCATTTGCCTCTCGATATGTAGACTGATCTACATATTATGTAGACCGATTGTCATATTCGAGGCAAGGTCTATAATGCTCACTCCTGACAGAGGTTGACATGGCGAACGACACCCGTACCCGCATACTCGAGACCACGGGGCGCCTGCTTCGGCAGCGCGGCTATCACGGCACTTCGCTCAACGACATATTGAGCGCCTCAGGCGCGCCGAGAGGCTCGCTCTATTTTCATTTTCCGGGCGGCAAGGACCAGTTGGTCATCGAGGTGACGCGCGACAGCGTCGAGGACGTCTCGAAAAGGCTGGGCGAGGCCCTTGCAGCCGAAAAGGACCCGGCGGTGGCCGTCCACCACATCTACCAGTCGGTCGCGCGCATGCTGGAAGACAATCGGTTCACGCTCGGTTGCCCGATCGCGCCCGTGGTGTTGGACTCGCCGATCGACATGCCGGAACTGGCCGAGTTGTGCCGCTCCGCCTTCGAGCAATGGATAGGCTTGCTCAGGGCGGCCTTCGTCAGGGCAGGGGTGCCCGAGCGCCGCGCGCATGCGCTGGCACTGCTGGTCGAATCATCGCTGGAAGGGCTGATGGTGATCGCACGCGCCACCCACGACCGCGCCCCGGTGCTGGCGGTAGCCGATGAGGTCGCGGCGCTGATTGAGGGCGCTTTGCCGGCCAAGAGTGCCACTGCCGCGGTGCATTGATATCGCCGCTTGAGCCGGGGCAGCCCGCTATGAAGCAAACAAAAAGGGCGGCATCGCTGCCGCCCTTTCCG
Organism: Mesorhizobium sp. M0898; assembly: GCF_040319695.1. Lineage (NCBI taxonomy): Bacteria > Pseudomonadati > Pseudomonadota > Alphaproteobacteria > Hyphomicrobiales > Phyllobacteriaceae > Mesorhizobium > Mesorhizobium sp. M0898. The sequence continues at coordinate 86,551 of NZ_JAMYOE010000016.1, forward strand.
AAAGCTTGCGAGATTGGCTGGATTAGAAATCCATGCCACCCATGCCGCCCATGCCGCCGCCGCCCATGCCGCCAGGCATGCCGCCGCCAGCCGACTCCTTCTTCGGAGCCTCCGCGATCATGGCTTCGGTGGTGACCAGCAGGCCGGCGACCGAGGCCGCGTCCTGCAGAGCCGTGCGCACAACCTTGACCGGATCGACGATACCCATGGCGATCATGTCGCCATATTCGCCGGTCTGGGCGTTGTAGCCGAAGGTTGCCCCCTTGTTCTCAAGGATCTTGCCGGCAACGATCGATGCTTCCGCACCGGCGTTGGCCGCGATCTGGCGGGCCGGAGCCTGCAGCGCGCGGCGCACGATGTTGATGCCGGCGGCCTGGTCGGAGTTGGCGCCGGTTGCCTTGATGCTCAGCGAAGCGCGCAGCAGTGCGACGCCGCCGCCGGGAACGATGCCTTCTTCGACGGCCGCGCGGGTCGCGTTGAGGGCGTCATCGACGCGGTCCTTCTTTTCCTTGACTTCCACTTCGGTCGCACCGCCGACGCGGATGACGGCAACGCCGCCCGCCAGCTTGGCGAGACGTTCCTGCAGCTTCTCCTTGTCGTAGTCCGAGGTGGTCTCCTCGATCTGCTGCTTGATCTGGGCGACGCGGCCCTGGATTTCGGCCTTCTTGCCGGCGCCGTCGACGATGGTGGTGTTCTCCTTGGAGATCGACACCTTCTTGGCGCGGCCGAGCATGTTCAGGCCGACATTCTCGAGCTTGATGCCGAGGTCTTCGGAAATGACCTGGCCACCGGTGAGGATGGCGATGTCTTCCAGCATGGCCTTGCGGCGATCACCAAAGCCCGGCGCCTTGACGGCGGCGATTTTCAGGCCACCGCGCAGCTTGTTGACGACCAGCGTGGCCAGGGCCTCGCCTTCGACATCTTCCGAGATGATGACCAGCGGCTTCGAGGTCTGCACGACGGCCTCGAGGATCGGCAGCATGGCCTGCAGATTGGAGAGCTTCTTCTCGTGGAGAAGAATGTAGGCGTCTTCCAGATCCGCAACCATCTTCTCGGCGTTGGTGACGAAGTAGGGCGAGAGATAGCCGCGGTCGAACTGCATGCCTTCAACGACTTCAAGCTCGGTCTCGGCGGTCTTTGCTTCCTCGACGGTGATGACGCCCTCATTGCCGACCTTCTGCATCGCTTCCGCGATCATCGAGCCGACCGACACGTCGCCATTGCCGGCGATGGTGCCGACCTGGGCAACCTCTTCCGAGGTCTTGATCTTCTTGGCGTTCTTAATCAGCGTCGCGACGACGTCGGCGACGGCGAGGTCGATGCCGCGCTTGAGGTCCATCGGGTTCATGCCGGCTGCAACCGCCTTGTGGCCTTCCTGGACGATCGACTGTGCCAGAACGGTCGCGGTCGTAGTGCCGTCGCCGGCGATGTCGTTGGTCTTCGAAGCAACTTCGCGAACCATCTGCGCGCCCATGTTCTCGAACTTGTCTTCAAGCTCGATTTCCTTGGCGACGGTGACGCCGTCCTTGGTGATGCGCGGTGCGCCGAACGACTTGTCGATGACGACGTTGCGGCCCTTGGGGCCGAGCGTGACCTTCACCGCGTCGGCGAGGATGTTGACGCCGCGCAGCATGCGCTCGCGAGCGTCGCGGGAGAATTTTACGTCTTTGGCAGCCATTTTTAGCTCCTGGCAGGGGCTTGGATTGAGCCCGAAGATTTAAATGAGGGTGAGGCCGATATTCAGCCGATGATGCCCATAATGTCGGCTTCCTTCATGATCAGAAGGTCTTCGCCATTGAGCTTGACTTCGGTGCCCGACCACTTGCCGAACAGGATACGGTCGCCGGCCTTGACGTCCAGCGGGACGAGCTTGCCGGCTTCGTCACGGGCGCCGGAACCGACGGCGATGATCTCGCCTTCCTGCGGCTTTTCCTTAGCCGTGTCGGGGATGATGATCCCGCCCGCGGTCTTGGATTCGGATTCGACCCGACGAACGACCACGCGGTCATGAAGCGGGCGGAACTTCGACTTTGCCATTTTTTATTCCTCGATGAGAATGGTGAGAACAGTTCCTCCGTCCGGCGGCGCCGGACATGTGGTTAGCACTCATCTTGGGGGAGTGCTAACGTGGCGCTGAAATAGGCTGGCAACTCGCGCGAGTCAAGGCGCCCGGTGAGCATCATCAGGACAATTGCTTCAAACGGATACTTGACTAAGTCAACTAAATCGCTGATCTTGCCGGGAGGAGGATGCCATGACCATTCATCATCACCCAGGCAAGGAGCGGATCGACGCGGTGCGGGCCTTCAACCGCTTCTACACCCGCCAGATCGGGCTGCTCGACGAAGGGCTGCTGAAAAGCACCTTCTCGCTGACCGAGGCGGGAGTGCTCTATGAGCTGGCGCATCGCGATGGCCTGACCGCCACCGACCTTGGGCGCGATCTCGGCCTCGATGCCGGTTATCTCAGCCGGCTGCTGAAGAAGTTCGAGGAGCGTGATCTGGTCGAGCGCGCCACGATCGAGACGGATGCACGGCGTTCGACGATCGCGCTGACCAAGGCCGGGCGGCAGGCCTTCGCGCCGCTGAACCAGGGTTCGCACGACCAGGTCGCGGCATTGCTCGACCGGCTTCCAGTTCCCGAACAGGACAGGCTGGTCAGGGCCATGCAGACGGTGCAGCGTCTGCTGGGCGGAAGCACCGAGCCCAAAATTCCCTATATGCTGCGGCCTCTGCAAATCGGCGACATCGGCTGGATTATCCATCGCCAGGGCCTGCTCTACGCGCAGGAATATGGCTGGGACGAAACCTATGAAGCGCTGGTCGCCGAAATCCTCGGCGCATTCGTCAAATCCTTCGATCCGAAATGGGAACGCAGCTGGATCGCCGAGCGGCAAGGCGAGGTCGTCGGCTCGGTCTTCGTCGTGCGCCAGTCGGACGCGGTGGCGAAGTTGCGCCTGCTCTATGTCGAGCCGTCGGCGCGCGGCCTCGGCATCGGCAAGCGGCTGGTCGAGGAATGTATCGGCTTTTGCCGCGCCACGGGTTACACGACACTGACGCTGTGGACCAACGGCGTGCTCGCCGCCGCTCGCCACATCTATGAGGCTGCGGGCTTTAAATTGACCAACGAGGAGCGCCACCATTCCTTCGGCAAGGATCTGGTCGGCCAGAACTGGAATTTGGAGCTGTAGCAGCGCCGCAGAATTTCGAGCATCGGCCTGGGGCGGTCGCTCAGGTCGCAGGCTTAATGTTTTGGTTCAAGCGAAAGAAATTGGTGGGATCATACTTGTTCTTTAGTGCGGCCAACCTCGGATAATTCTCGCCGTAAGCCGCCAGAACCCGATCAGTGCCTTCTTCGCCGAGATTATTCGCATAGACGCCGCCGGTCGAGAACGGTCTCATTGCATCCCACAGGTCGCGCGCCCATCGGATGTGCGTTTCGTCGTCAGACGGGTAGTCCCAGATCGTAAAGCGCATCCCGATTGGCGTAGGGCGTTCCGTCCATCGGTACTCGCGAGATGGCGCCGCCAACCTGCTGCAGGACCAGAAGCGATTCGCTGGGTGCAGTCATGTAAGCCGCAAGCATGGTATCGATCGCCTGATCTGTGATTTCGCGCATGAACTGCGCCTTCCAGTAGTAGCGCCGCCCGCGCGGAAAGAGGCTGTCCCCGGCCGATTGGATTTGAAGATAGGGGACAGGAGCAATCCGGCGCTCAACTGGCGTGCCATACTCTCTCAGAGGTTGAATGATTTGTTGGCCTTCGTCGAGTGGGCCGATGTAGCACGCCGATATGCTGAAGAAGCGTTCGCCCGAGGGCGCCGTCACAAGCGCTGCATCCAGGCTCAGCTCATCCGGGGCGCCGCTCGAGAACCGCATCGCTTCGCGTTACAAGCGCCCGGCGTAATAAATTGCTAACTACGATCGCCCTGCACCAACTGCCATGCACACTCGCCGGCTTCTGGCACAATCCGGCTCCTTGAATTATGAGCACGCTTATTATATATGTCGCTCATGGTTTCCGACGGCATCGACAGATTAGGCTTTTTGATCCACGACGTGCAGCGCCTGATGCGCAAGCGCTTCGAGGCGCGCGCCAGTGGTTTCGGCCTTTCTTCAGCGCAATGGCGGCTTCTGGTACGTGTCGCCAAGGAGGCGGGTGTCGCGCAGGCGCGGCTTGCCGAGCTTCTTGAGATCGAGCCGATCAGCGTCTCGCGTCTTGTCGATCGCATGGAGGAGGGCGGCTGGATCGAGCGCCGTCCCGACGCAACCGACAGGCGAGTGCGCATGATTTTCCCGACCGCCAAGGCAAACGCGGCTTACACCCACGTCAAGAGCCTTGCCGGCGAGGTCTATGAGGAATCGCTCGTTGGCGTTTCGCCGGAAGATCGCCGCGTCCTGGTCAGGGCGCTGGAGACAATGGTGCAGAATCTTGCAGATGGTGAGGCGCCGCCCTCGGAAAAAGTGAAGAATACGGAAGGCACAGCAGCATGAACGCGGTAGCCAAACTAGATGAGAATGCGGCCAAGCTGGAGATGGAAGCTCCCGCGAAGCCGGCGGCAGCTCCGGTAACGGTCGCTCCGCAGATAGCTCCGGCGCCGGTGGCGCCGAAGCAGAAGCGCCGTGCCGGCCGCTTCCTTTTGATGTTTGTGCTGCCCGCTGCGTTGATCGCCGGCGGCAGCTATGTCTGGGTGACCGGCGGCCGCTATCAGGAGACCGAGAACGCCAATCTGCAGCAGGCCAAGGTGTCGATAGCCGCCGATACGGCGGGCCGCATCGTTCAGGTCGACATTTTCGACAACCAGTCTGTCAAGCAGGGCGACGTGTTGTTCGCTATCGATCCCGAGCCCTACCGGATCGCATTGGCCCAGGCCGACGCGGCGGTGGCCGGCGCACGGCTCAATGTCGAGCAGTTGCGTGCGGCCTACAGCCAGGCGCTGGCGCAGGAGAAGTCCGACGAAAGCCAGGTCCAGTACGCGCAGTCGCAATATGACCGCGCCGCCGACCTTGCCCGCAAGGGCATCAACGCCAAGTCGTCTCTGGACGAAGCCAAGAACGACCTCGACAAGGCGAAGCAGCAGCTGGCCGTGGCCCAGCAAGGGATCGTCAGCGCCAAGGCGGCACTTGGCGGCAATCCCGACATCGAGACCGACAAGCATCCAACGGTAATGGCGGCGCTCGCCGCACGCGACAAGGCGGCCTACGATCTGGTCCAGACCACGGTCAAGGCACCCGCCGACGGCATCATCAGCCAGGCCGCTTCGTTCAAGGTCGGCCAGTATGTCGGTTCGGGCACGCCGCTGTTTTCGCTGGTCGAGACCGGCGACACCTGGGTCGACGCCAATTTCAAGGAAACCCAGCTCACCAACATGAAACCCGGCCAGAAGGCCGAAATCATGGTCGATACTTATCCGGGCAAGACGTTCGAAGCCACCGTCAAGGCGATCGGCGCCGGCACCGGCGCCGAGTTCTCGCTGCTGCCCGCGCAGAACGCTACCGGCAACTGGGTCAAGGTCACGCAGCGCATTCCGGTCCGCCTGGAATTGACCGATGCCGACGCCAAGGCGGCGCTGCGCACCGGCATGAGCGCGACCGTCACGGTGGACACCGGCGTTTCCCGCGGGCTGCCGAGCATTTTCCGCCGCGCCACGGCAGGCGAGGCCAGGTAAAGAGGCCTGGTAGCGGCCGCATAGCAAACAGCGAGATGGATGCAGGATTGGTCCGAGGGAGGCGCGGGAAAAGTTGAATGCGTGGACGGGCTGCGCTGTAGCCTGCCTGAGCAGACAACGCCGCGCAGGATCTTCGGTCCTCAGGTTTCCGGGCGGCAGGCGCCCGCTTTATCGAGACGCTCAGTCGATGTAACCCCCACATCGATGCTCGCGTCCCACCGCGATGAGGGTCTCTCTACAGCGGGGCCTCGCCGTCCGGAAACCTAATGTACACGTTTTTGTTACCTGCTGGAAGTTTTACGTCATGAGCAGCCCAGAACCCTTTCGCGAAGTACCGCACCGCGGCTTGATCACAGTTGCGCTCATGCTTGCGACGATCATGCAGGCGCTCGACACGACGATCGCCAACGTTGCGCTGCCGACCATGACCGGCGATCTCGGCGCCTCCCCCGACAACATCAACTGGGTGTTGACCTCCTACATCGTTGCCGCGGCGATCATGACGCCGGTGACCGGTTGGCTGGCCGACCGCTTCGGTCGCAAGGAGCTGTTCCTGACGGCCGTGGTCGGTTTCACCGTCTTTTCAATGCTGTGCGGCATCGCCTGGAGCCTTGAGACCATCGTTTTGTTCCGGCTCATGCAAGGCGTGTTCGGTGCGGCCATCGTGCCGCTGTCGCAGACCTTCCTGCTCGACATCAACCCCAGGGAACGCCACGGCCAGGCCATGGCCATCTGGGGCGCCGGCATCATGCTGGGACCGATCCTTGGCCCGACGCTGGGTGGCTGGCTGACTGAGAATTTCAACTGGCGCTGGGTGTTCTTCATCAACCTGCCGGTCGGCATCATCGCCTTCCTCGGCATGGCGGCATATCTTCCCAGCGTCGCCCGGCGGGTGCGCAGCTTCGATTTCTTCGGCTTCACCATGCTCTCGCTCGGTGTCGGCGCGCTGCAGCTGATGCTCGATCGCGGCGGCGAGGTCGACTGGTTTTCCTCGATCGAGATATGGATCGAGCTTGGTCTTTCCATCACCGGCTTCTGGGTATTCACCATACATACGTTGACGGCGGAGCACCCCTTTATCGACCCCAAGATCTTCCTCGATCGCAATTTCGTCACCGGGCTGGCGTTCATCTTTGTCATGGGCGTGCTCATCCTGGCGAGCATGTCGCTGCTGCCGCCAATGCTATCGACCATCTTCGGCTATCCGACCCTCACCATCGGCGTCGTCCTGGGGCCGCGCGGTGTCGGCACGATGATCGCGATGCTGTTCGTCGGGCGGATCATGCACAGGATCGATGCCAGGATCCTCGTCGTCATCGGCTTCCTGCTGACCGCGCAATCGCTCTATACGATGTCGAGCTTTTCGCCGCAGATGGACAACTGGCTTATCCTCAGCTCCGGCGTCATCCAGGGCCTTGGAATGGGAATGGTGTTCGTGCCGCTGTCCACCGTGGCTTTCGCCACGCTCGACGCACGTTTCCGCACCGATGCAACGGCGCTGTTCAGCCTGGTGCGCAATCTTGGCTCGTCGATCGGCGTATCGGTGGTGACGGTTCTGCTGGTACGCAACACGCAGATCAACCACGCCGAGCTCTCGGCCTATATCAATCCGTTCAATCCCAACCTCTGGGCGGCATCGCCGGCAGCGGCGGGCGGCGATCCGACGGCGCTGTCGCTGATGGATCGCATGGTCAATATCCAGGCGATGATGATCTCCTACGTCAATGACTTCAAGCTGCTGATGATGATGACGCTGCTTGCTGTCCCGTTTGTTTTCCTGCTGCGCAAGCCAAAGGCTGCGCCGCCCGCCGGTGGGGCGCCTGCCGCGCATATGGACTAAGCCTCGGGGCTTACGGCAACCGCGACCGGCCACGGTTTCCGTTGCCGTGCCGGTCGCGTCGGCGTTGAGCCAGGTTCACCTGCCATTAGTATATCCGGACCAATATGCAGTCGCTTTTGGGTTGAAGGCGAGCCTCCTTTGCTTGCCTCAAGCATCAGCGGGAGGAATTGTGTTTGGCCACGAAATCATCCAGGCAAACCGCCGACGCGCCCGAATCCGCAAATTTGACGACGCTGGCACAACTGGCGACTGCCTCATATGAGGCCCTCGAGTGCGAGCTTCGCGCCACGATTGCGGCACTTCAGGACCAGGCACTGCGGTTCCAGACCGCGATAGAGAACATCTCGCAAGGCATCTGTTTCTTTGATGCCGGTGAACGGCTGATCCTGTGCAATCGACGCTACGCGGAAATCTATCGCCTTGCCCCGGAGCAATTGCAGCCGGGTGCGGCGCTGCGCGAAATCGTCGAGCGGCGCGTCGCTGTCGGAACCTCGGCAATGAATGCGGACACTTATCTGGCGTTGGCCCGGGCAGTCAATTCGGGCACGGCTTCGGGGAACTGGACAGCCGAGCTCGCCGATGGCCGGACAATTCAGGTCTGCCATCAGCCGATGCCTGACGGCGGCTGGGTGGCCACGCATGAGGACATCAGCGAGCTCAGCGCCAACCGCTTGGTCGTCGACGAGCGTATCTCCTTGCAGACGCTCATCGACCTGGTGCCTGACTACATGTGGGTGAAGGACACCGAAAGCCGCTTCGTCGTCGCCAACCGAGCCATTGCGTCCGACAGCGGTCGAGACAGCACGAGCGACATGATCGGTCTGAGCGACTTCGACCTTCACGCGCCGGATCTTGCGCAGAAATTTCGCCTCATCGAGCAGCAACTGATGCGCGACGGACAACCGATGATCGACGAGGAGGAGTTCGTCGTCGATGCGTCAGGCACCGGCAAATGGTTCCTGTCTACGAAACTGCCGTTGCGCAACGTTCAGAACAACATTTTCGGCCTCGTCGGCATTGCCCGTGACATCACTGCGCGCAAGCAGGCCGAAATCCTTCGCGACGGGCAGGCGCATATCCTCGAGATGATCGCAAAGAGCGCTCCCCTCGAAGACGTGCTCGAGCGGCTCATGCGTCTGGTCGAGTCCCAACTGGCGGGGATATTCGGTTCGGTCTTGCTGCTCGACAAGGATGGCAGCCACTTGCGCCACGCCGCCGCGCCGAGCCTGGCGAGAGACTACACCGACGCCGTCGACGGCGCCGCGGTAGGCCCAAGGGCAGGGTCTTGCGGTACCGCAGTCTATCGGCGCGAGCCGGTGATTGTCGCTGATATCATGCAGGATCCGCTTTGGCAGGACTATCGCGAACTCGCGCGGCCACACGGTTTGCGTTCATGCTGGTCGACACCGATCCTGTCGCATCAGGGCGCCGTGCTCGGCGTCTTTGCGATGTATTCTATGACGGTGCGCGAACCGACCGAGGCCGAGACTCGCCTCATCGATTTCACCACGCGCATCGCCGGGATCGCCATCGAACGCAAACAGGCCGAAGACCGGATCCACTTCATGGCCAATCATGACGTGCTGACCGGGCTTCCCAATCGCGCCTTGTTGGAGGACCGGCTTTCACAGGCGGTCTTGTACGCCCAGCGATACGATCGCTGGGTGACGGTGGTGTTCATTGATCTGGACAATTTCAAATTCGTCAACGACACGCTCGGCCACAATGCCGGCGACGAGCTTCTGAAGACCGTCGCAAGTCGCATGGTCGACTGCGTCCGGGCGACCGATACCGTCGTGCGGCTTGGCGGCGACGAATTCGTCGTCGTGCTTTTCGACCAGCCGGCGAACGTCGATCTCGTTTCCGAGACCTTGCAAAAGCTCAGGGCTGCACTCGCCGAACCGGTTCGGCTCGGAGCGCATCTTGTGCGGGCGACGGCCAGCATCGGCATTGCCAACTATCCCAAGGATGGGACGGATCCCGATACGCTGCTGGCAAATGCCGACGCGGCCATGTATCGCGCCAAGGAGTTCGGCCGCGATAATTTCCAGTTTTACGCTCCGGAGTTCAACACCAGGGCGCATGAAAAATTCGTGCTTCAGGAAGAGTTGCGAAACGCCTTGGCGCGTTCGGAATTCACGCTGCTCTACCAACCGCAGGTGGACCTTCGGTCAGGTCGGGTTTTTGCGGTCGAGGCGCTGATACGCTGGAACCACCCAACGCTTGGCACGGTAATGCCGACGATGTTCATCCCGACCGCCGAGGAGACAGGTCTGATCGTACCGATCGGCGACTGGGTTCTGCATGAGGCGTGCCGGCAGAACAAAGCCTGGCAAGACGCGGGGCTGCCGCCCTTGACCGTTTGCGTGAATGTGTCGGCGCGGCAATTCAGGGAGCGCAACCTGATCGATCGCATCGTCAGCGCGCTGAAGGACAGCGGCCTGGAGGCCAGGTATCTCGAGCTGGAGGTGACCGAGAGCCTTATCATGCAGGATATCGAGCTGGCGGTCGCCACCATGAACGCCCTGCAAAGCCTGGGTGTCCAGATCTCGATCGATGATTTCGGCACCGGCTATTCCAGCCTCAGCGCACTCAAGACCTTTCCCGTGGCGCGGCTAAAGATCGACAAGTCCTTCATCAAGGATCTCGCCGCCGACGAGAACGATCAGGCTGTGGCCAGCGCGGTGATTTCATTGGGGCAAAATCTCAACCTGAGGGTCATCGCCGAGGGCGTTGAGACAGATGATCAGGTTGCTTTCCTGCGCAGGAACAATTGCGACGAAATGCAGGGCTATCATTTCAGCAGGCCGGTTTGTGCGCAGGACATCGAGGAATTGCTCGGCGGCGGCCGCAAAGACTGACGGATCGGTCGCCAGCAGGCTTCCGCCGTCCAAATGGTGGAAGTTATCTGCCGAGCACAAGGCACCAGTAGCGAAGCGTGCTGTCGCGGCCGTCGCGCACATAGGCGAGGCCGAAGCGGGTGAAGCGCGGGTCGAGCATGTTGCGGCGGTGGCCTGGCGAATGCACCCAGATATCGAACAGCTTCTGCTGGTCGAAGCGGCCTTCGGCAATATTTTCGGCGGCAGCGCCGGCAATGCCATTGTCTTTGACGCGCGAGGCAAAGTCCTTGCCCCAGCCGGTGGTGTGATTCATTCGGCCGCCGCGTGCCATATATCCGGCCTGCTGGAGCGCCGCCTGCTCGAGCCGGGCATCGGGGGCGAGCGGCCCCAGACCCGCCGAAGCGCGGATGCCGGCCAGCGTGCCGGCGGCGGAAGCAGAGACACCGGCGCTTTCACCGGTAGGCAGCACGGCGGTTGCGCAGGCGGTGAGCCCGGCAAGGGCGCCAAGGCCGGCAGCTCTGAGCAGCACGCGCCTGCTTAGGCTTGGTTGGGCCTGATAATTTTCGATTTTCGTAACGGTCATGCCCGGCTGGCATAACCGCGATCATGGCTTTTGCCGGGCAGGGCGATGAAAATGCGTGATGAATGGTTTCGACGCGATGGTACTGTGTCAGATTGATTTCACCGCTCAATCGAAACAGGCCTGCTCGGATGGCAGCATTCGCCCAGACGGCTGTTCGGGCTCGATACTCCCAGGAGCTCGATACCCAGTCAGGCCTTCACGGACAGAGAGTTTCTTTTGCCCTACCTTTGCGGCTTCACGAGCGCTGGCGAGGTATCCTCGGTTGCAAATTTTCGCTGGGGGATATCGCTTGCAGTGACGACCGGAGCGATTCGTACGCCTGAGCACCAAGCAGCCTTCGGTATTGGTCTTCGAGACGCTGATTGAAATCGTGGACGGTCCGGATCACCGCAAGCGCCGCGTCAGTTGCAACGATTAATTTGGCCCGTCTGTCGTTCGGATCATGCGAACGCCGAACATAACCGAGGCGCTCCAGTTCATCGATCAACTCACCCATCGATGCTTTGCCAATGCCCGCACGCTCTGCGAGGACGCTGGGTCGGGTTCCTTCTGCGTCGATGTTGGCGAATACAGCGCCGTGTTTGGGCTTGATTGCCGAATGGCCGCTCTCCCGGAGAACCTGGACCAAAGCGCTCGCCGACGATTGATAAGCATAGAGAAGCAGAGACTGCGTGTAGGGCTGATTATCCATCTTTTCAAACTTATATGGTGCCCATATAGTATGGCAACCGAACTATATGACAGGAGATCAGCATGGCTACCGGCAACGTCCGAACTGAAGGGGTGGAAAGTGTCGCGCACAGGCTGATCGAAGCTTGGAATCGTCACGATGCTCGCGCCTTTGCCGCCGTATTCGCGGCAGATGCCGAATTTACAAACGTCTTCGGGATGCAGGCGACTGGACGTGACAAGATCGAGCAGTTCCATGCCCCAATTTTTGAGAAGATGTTCAAGCACAGCCACCTATCCGCCGAAAGCGTGCGGAACAGGCTTGTTCGCCCTGATGTTGCCACGCTCGACCTGCGGTGGTCCATGACTGGCGCGCTCGATCCGATGGGAAACGAATGGCCGCGTCGGCGCGGATTAATCAGCGTAGTGGCGACGCGGGATCATGATGAATGGTTGATTGCAACGATGCACAATATGGAACTTGGGGACGATCAAATGGCAAAGTCTCAGGAGAAACTTCAAGAGGATAAGTAGGCTCTTCGTTCACGTCAGGATCGAAAGCGACAGCCAGCCAGCATGGTCAAGCCGATCTGATCGGGCAACGAGATCGAACGGCGGATCAGGTGATCAGGATTGGCGAGCTATGCTACAGGAGTTGGTGCCGGATGGCGGTGCCTTGTCCCGGTTTGGCTGGCCACAATGGCGCGCCCCATAGCCGGCCGCCTTGGTCTTGCGGAATCTAATGTATGAACGGCTTGGAGCGCTCTGGGCTCTCGCCGGCAGTTCTTTGCGGCGGTGATCGCCGGTCGGCTATTCCGCCGCCACGAGTTTGGTTTCCGGCGTCGATGTAGCCCGGTCGGCCCGATCGTCCTCGGTATCTTCCCACCAATCGCCCAGGGCGTCGATGAGCGGCACAAGTTTGAGACCGGGCTCCGTGAGGTCGTAATCCACGCGAAGCGGATAGCCGGTACGCGCCGTTCGCCGCACGATCCCGGCTTCCTCCAGCTTGCGCAGTTCCAGCGCCAGAATGCGGTGCGAAACTGTCGGGTTGTCACGCCTCAAATCGCTGAAGCGCTTGGTCCCGTCCTTGAGGTAGTAGAGCAGCAAGGTGGGCCAGCGACCGCTGAGCACACGCATAGTCTCCTCGATCGGGCAGCGTGAGACGACATCTTTCATGGCGGGGACCTGGTTACAGAATAGTGCGTAATTTACATGGGGCGACCAGCGTTTAGGGTCAAGTTTCGCTGCGCAGCGTAATCCCTAAATCATGGAAGAGACAAAGAAATGGAACCTATTCTCCTTTACGGCTTCCCGCTGGGAAGTTCGATGGGGCTTGTCGCTGCATTTGAACGCGTCGGACAACCCTACCGCCTGTGTCGCGTCGATATGCTCACTGAGATGAAGAACGACGCCTATGCCAGCATCAACGGTCGTCAGGAAACACCGGTGTTGATCACGGACGAGGGCAGGGTGCTCACCGAGACCATGGCGATTGCCGCCTGGCTCGAAGCCCGCGATACGCAACGCCGTATCAGCTTCGATCCTCGCTCGCCGGAGGGCGACCGGATGCATCAGCTGATGGCTTTCGTGAACACCGGTTTCACCGCCGCTTTCACCCCGCTCTGGGCGGCTTATGAAATGGAATCGGCCGAACCGGTGCTGCTGGCGACCTTGCGTGATTTCGGCCGCAAGGTCGTTACCAACCGCCATGACCAGCTCGAGGCGATGATCCTCGACACGGATTTCCTGGTCGGCGACCGGCCGACGCTTGCCGATACCACGCTGATCGGCGTAGCGCGCTGGGCGGAGTTCCACCAGGCGGTCGACGGCGCCGCTTATCCCAGGCTGGCGGCGCTACGCCGCCGCATCGAAGCCGATCCGGCCGTGCGATACGCGCAGGCCATCGAGGGTGGCGAAAAGCCGGCGGGTTCGGGTGCCTGTCTTGGCCATGTCCCCCTGGCCGAAGTGATCGATCGTTTCGCTGCCTAGCTTTTGTCACGCATCTCAGCCGCGCGGCGCCAAAGTGTGGTGCCGCGCGGTGACCGCCTGTGGCTTTAGCCGGGCAGGGCAAACAATCCGTGCACGATTAGTCAGGTGATCAGGTGGGATGCGTTGACACGCATCCAGTCGGCCAGCGAATCCAGCGTGCCACGCAAGGTTCTACCCAGCGGCGTTATCTCATACTCCACGCGCGGCGGCATCTCGGCATAGACCCTCCGATAGACCAGACCGCGATGTTCGAACAGGCGCAGCTGCCGCGTGAGCTCCTTTTGCGTAATCGGTGCGACGGCCCTCTGGAGCTCGCCGAAGCGGATCGGACAACCGGTGACGATCAGGCGATAAAGAATGGGAATGGCCCATTTTCCCGAAACCAGATTGACGAAATCGATCATCGGGCAACGATCGGTAGTGCCATTTCCGCCTTCGACTGGCGTTACCTCGATGGCTTTTGCCTGCGCCATGAAATTATTTCCTTTAGTACCCATTCGGTGCCTACTATACAAAGCATACTATCGTGTCGACAATGCCATTCTCATCGTCTTTGGGAAGGCAAATCATGGGTCGCCAAATCATGGGTCGCTTGAAAGGCAAATATGCCCTCATTACCGGGGCAACCAGTGGCATCGGTCTCGAAACCGCGCGCCAGTTCCTGGCCGAGGGTGCGACGGTGGCAATCACCGGCAGGAGCCCGTCCGGGCTGGAAGCTGCGCAGCGCGAGCTGGGCGGATCGGCGCAGGTGATCAGGAATGATGCCGGCAACCTCGCTGATCAGCGTGCGCTTGCCGCCGAACTCGCGCAGTGCTGGCCTCGGCTCGACATACTGAACATCAACGCCGGCGATGTGATGCATCAGCCCCTTCAGGATTGGGACGAGGTGGTCTATGACCGTCTGATGCAGACCAATCTCAAGGGGCCGTTCTTTTTGATCCAAGCCCTGTTGCCGATGTTCTCCAACCCGTCATCGATCATCCTGTGCGGTTCGGTCAGTGCCCATATCGGCCTGCCCCAGAGTAGCGCCTACGCCGCCAGCAAGGCTGGCCTCCTGTCGTTGGCGCGCACCCTCTCGGGTGAGATGATCGAGCGCGGTATTCGCGTCAATGGCCTCAGCCCCGGGCCGACCGAGACGCCGGCCTTGGGCAAGCTGGGTCTGCCCGAAGCGGACGAGAAGGCGCTTGGCGATCAGATACGCGCGCTAGTGCCGATCGGCCGGATGGGCAAACCCTGGGAACTCGCCAAGGCGGCGGTGTTTCTAGCATCGGATGAGTCGAGCTTCGTCGTTGGCACGGAACTGCTCGTCGATGGTGGCGTCGGAAATCTATAACCGGGATTTACCATCGTGACCATCGACTTGGCGACAATCACCCCTAAATCGACTACCATAGTGCTTATACGAGAAGTGGCAGCTACGGGCGGCCATCCTGGCGGCGGCCGTCCCGACCCACGGGAGAAAAGTTATGGCCGGCTTTCATGTCATGGCGGACGCACGTGGAATGCATGTACAGCCCACGGTGCGCCGCATCAGCACCGAGGATCTGCTCGATGCGCTCCGTCTCGGCGTAGAGGATTTCTGGGCCAAGCCGTCGCACTACGTGTTCCTGTGCCTGATCTATCCGGTGGTCGGCCTGATCCTGACGCAGTGGACGTCGGGCTCGAACGCCATCCAACTCATCTATCCGCTGATGTCCGGCTTCGCTTTGGTCGGTCCGTTCGCCGCTATCGGCCTTTACGAAATCAGCCGCCGGCGCGAGTTCGGCATGGATACATCCTGGTGGCATGCGCTCGACGTGCGCCACTCTCCGGCGCTGCCCGCGATTGCGGTCATCGGTATCATGCTGGTGGTACTGTTCCTGCTCTGGCTGTTCACCGCGCAATCGATCTATACCAGCCTGTACGGCAATCAGCCTCCGGCCTCTATTGTCGGCTTTATTCGCGAGGTGCTGACGACCAGCAAGGGCTGGACGCTGATCCTGCTCGGCAACCTGGCCGGGTTCGCCTTTGCCGCGATCGTGCTGGCGACGACCGTCGTCGCCTTTCCGCTGCTGCTCGACCGCGATGTCGGCGCGGTCTCGGCAATCGAGACGTCGGCAAGGGCAGTTCTGACAAACCCGCTGCAGATGGCGCTGTGGGGCCTGATGGTCGCCGTGCTGCTGGTCATCGGCTCGATCCCGCTATTTGCCGGGCTTGCCGTCGTCATGCCCATCCTTGGCCACGCGACCTGGCATCTTTACCGCAGGGTGGTCGAACCGGAGCGGGCACAGCCGGACCGGCGGCCGATGTAGGACCGATCAGCGTTGCGCGTCGGTTGCCATCTTGACGGCCAGCGCGGTCAGCACCGTGCCCATCATCCAGCGCTGGATCACCAGCCATAGCGGCCGCCCGGCGAGGAAGAGGGCGATCGAGCCGGCCGTCACCGCGATGATGGCGTTGACGGTCAGGCTGATCGCGACCTGTGTGGCACCGAGCACCAGAAGCTGCGACAGCACGTGGCCCTTGCCGGGGCTGATGAATTGCGGCAGCAGCGACAGATAGAGCGCTGCCACCTTCGGGTTGAGCAGGTTGGTCATCAGGCCCATGGCGAACAGCTTGCGCGGCCTGTCTCTCGGCAGTTCGCGGATCTGGAAGGGCGAGCGCCCGCCGGGCTTCACCGCTTGCCAGGCGAGCCACAGCAAATAGAGCGCGCCGGCAAGGCGCAGCACATCATAGGCAAAGGGCACGGCGAGCAGCAACGCGGTGATGCCGAACGCCGCCGACAGCACGTAGAACAAAAAACCGAGCGCCACGCCGCCCAGCGAGATCAGTCCGGCCTTCGGCCCTTGCGACAGCGAGCGCGAGATCAGATAGATCATGTTCGGGCCGGGCGTCAGCACCATGCCGAGGCAGACCAGCGCAAAGGCAAGGTGGTTGGCGGGTTCAGGCAAGAGCGCATCTCCGGATGAGGACACTCACCACATGCTTCCATCACCCGCAAGGGCATGAGGGCAGGAGCCTTTGCGCCAGTGCGCCGGGGCCCCTGCCTTAGTCGCCAATCCCATCGCCTTCAGCCGACGATGCGCAGGTTCGACAATTCGTTGGCGATTTCCTTGAAATTGTCCGACAGCGTCGCGCCCGTCGCATTCCAGAACAGCTTGGCCGGCTTGCTCGGGTCGGCCGAATCCTTGCGGAAGCGCGAATCCGACGAACACGCCTTCAGCGCATCGATTGCCTTCTTGTCGCTGGCATCTGTGGGCGACAGGTCGAGCGCCACCGTCATCACCAGAATGTTCGAATTCTTTGCATTGGCGCAGAGCGTTTTCATCTGCTCGTCGAGTGCTGCCGTGTAGTTGGCACCGGTATAGGTGGTCTTGCCGATATCGGTGCTGGTATTCATGAACAGGCGGGTTACGCTTCCAGATCCCGGATAGGTCAGCCCAGTGTAGCCGTAGGCGGCGTAGGTCGACCTGTTGTTGGCGTAGCTGCCGTCGCTGACGGCACTATAAGTATTGGCTCCGTCGGTCAGCACCACGACCACCTTGTCGTTGCCCCTCTCGCTGTTCGGCCGACCATCGGTGAACGGTGGGTTGCTCGATACAGTTCGCCAGCCCCAGGCAAGGCCCTCCGGCACGTTGGTGTTGCCGTTCGGCGCCATGGCGTCGATGGCGTCCTTGATCTCCTGCTTCTCTGCGTCCTGGCTGACGTCCTTCAACGGCGTGATCGGGTTGGTGGTGCAGGAGGAATTCGGCCCATCGCCTGCGGCTGCGGATTGCGAACCGTATGGTTTTACAAGGAAGTATTTGCGCATGTCAGACTGGCGCTGGGAAGCGGTAGGACCGGCGACATAGGGCCAATCGGCCCACCAGTTGTTGCCGTAATTGTAGGACGTGCCGATGACGTCGTTGATGCCGTCACGGTTGAAATCGAGCCACAGAGTGCCAGCCTCATCCGGGGCGAACATCGGCACGAAAAGCGTGGCCGGCGCGGTTGTATCGGGCGTGGTGTCGCTGACATTGTAGGGATATGGCCGTGCTTCGACGCAACCTTGCCAGCTCGCATAGCGGCTTGTGGTGTAGATATATTCCGGTGCGCTCCAATGGCCGTACTGGCAGGTGCCGTTCTTCTTGTATGTGTCGCAGACATATTGCTTCGAATTGGGTACCTCTTCGCGGCCCGATTCGACCGTCATGTCGGCGTAGAGGCTGAAACGGGTCAGCGGCTGGTCCTTGGTCTCGCCCCAGCCGGTGCCGCGCTTGTACCAGACGCCGTTGAGCTTCTCGGCATATTTGTCGGGATTGTTGGCGGCACTCATCGTCGTCCAGTCGAAATCCTCGTGCTGGATCGGGGACATGCCGTCCTGATCCATCCAGCCGTCCTGGTCGTGGGTAGGACCGACATTGACCGAGGCCGCAAACGGCACGAGAGAAAACTGCACCGGTTTGGTAATCTGCTTCATCTGCTGCGCCTGAAGCGCCAGCGTATCGACAAGCTGCTTGGCGGCCGACTTCAGCAGGTTTATTCGCTTCTCGCCGGTGCCGGAGCCGAGATCGCTCATCGAGCCGGAATTATCCAGCACAAGCGCGACTTCGAGGGTGTTCTTGAGGCGGAGTTCCGAACATTCGGTGAAGGTCGTGTCGCTTGCCGTGCCGCCGATCAGCAGGCTGGCGGCCGGTAGAAAATAGGGATGGAAGGTGAGGCTGGCGCAGAGCTTCAGGGTGCCGCCGCCGGCATTGTTGTTGGGCAGCGTGACGGTCAGCGCTGTATTCGCCGGGTCGATACGTGCGAGATTGGTTTCGAAAAATGTCTTGGCGTAGGCCTTGACGTCGTCGTCGCTGGCGCCGGCAACGATCTGCTGGGCGGCGGCGAGGCCGGCCGCATCAAGGGCGTTCAGCGTTTCGTGCTTTTGGCGCAGCAACTCCCCGTAGTCGACACTGAGCGCCAGACCGGCCATCAGCGGCACAATGGTGATTGCAGTCATTAACGAGTAGTTGCCACGTCTGTCGTGTCGGAATTCTCCGACTATTGCCTTCAGCATTCCCGCCCGCCCCATTTTTCCCGGACGATGCCACGCATTTTTAAATTTCCGATTGCTGAAATACGTTCAAGGCCGGTACGGGTTTTCAATCCCTGTTAACCACGCGTCCGCAATCGGCAATGCTGCTCCGAGCTTCCCGCGGCAAAGCCTCTAAAAAAGGGGATAAGGCGCTGGAAAAGAAAAGTTTTCACCATCGCGTCCTCGCCGGCGTCCCCGTGCGACAATCTTGCGGCGCTATGAAAGCTGGTGACAGGGTGAAGCGCTTCGGTTAATCCCAACCGGTCGCGGCGGACCGTCGGTCGCGGCGCTCGCAAGCATCATGGTACAGGGACAACGGCATGGCGGATTCGCCCGACATCATCGGTTCGCTCGCAGACTTGTCGGGAGCCTATTCAGCCATCCTGTGCGACGTCTGGGGCGTGGTGCACAACGGCGAATGGCATTTCCCGGCGGCGGCTGCCGCGCTGATCGCTGCTCGCGCGGCGAAAATACCTGTCGTGCTGATCACCAATTCGCCGCGTCGCAGCGCCGACGTGGTGGCGCAGATGAACGCCATCGGCGTTCCTCCCGCCGCCTACGACCGTGTCGTGACGTCCGGCGACGTTACCCGCGACCTGATCGCGGAAGGGCCGCGAAAGATCTTCCACATAGGCGCCGATCGGGATTTCACGCTCTATGAGGGCCTCGACGTCGAACTCGTCGAGGAGTTCGAAGCATCCGGCGTGGTCTGCACTGGCCTGTTCGATGACGAGGTGGAGAAGCCGGAGGATTATGCCGATCTTCTGCTGCGGCTGCGTGCCAGGAACCTGCCCTTCATTTGCGCCAATCCCGACATCGTCGTCGAGCGCGGCGAACGCATGATCTGGTGCGCGGGCGCTTTGGCCCGCGAATACGCACAGCTTGGCGGACGCACGCTGATCGCCGGCAAACCCTACGCGCCGGTCTATGATGTCGCCATGAAGGAGATCGCCGTCATTCTCGGCCGCCCGGTCGAGCGTTCGCAAGTTCTGGCCATCGGCGACGGCATGATGACCGACATCAAGGGCGCGGCCGACAATGGCTTCGACGTGCTCTACGTATCGGGCGGGATCCATGCCCGTGATTACGGTGAGACGCTGCAGCCGGATCCGGCCAGGCTCGCGGCCTTCCTGGAAAAATATGGCTACAGGCCGGTCGCGGTGATTCCCAGGCTGCAATAGGTTCAAGCCATGACGGCCATGTTCGAACGCATTTCCGCAACCGCACCGCTGCCGGCCCATCTGCGCGGCGGCGTGGTGGCTATCGGCAATTTCGACGGCGTCCACCGCGGCCACCAGGCGGTGCTCGAACGCGCGCGCGCCGAAGCGGAGCGTCGCGGCGTACCCGCCCTGGTGCTGACCTTCGTACCGCATCCGCGAAAGGTGTTCAGGCCGGACATGCCGTTGTTCGTGCTGACGCCGCCGCCGATGAAGGCGCGGCTGTTGTCGCATCTGGGCTTTGCGGCGCTGGTCGAGCAGCCGTTCACACGCGAGTTCGCCGCCTTGTCGGCGGAGGCTTTCGTCACCGGCGTGCTCGAGCGCAATCTCGGCATAAGCCACGCCGTCACCGGCTTCGATTTCCATTTCGGCAAGGACCGCCAGGGCGGCCCGGCCTATCTGATGGCTGCCGGCGAGCGCCACGGCTTCGGCGTCACGCTGGTGGATGCGTTTCGCGACGAAAGCGCCGAGGTGGTGTCGTCGAGCCGCATACGCACGCTGCTGTGCGAGGGCAATGTGGCCGAGGCCGCCGGTTTGCTCGGCTACCGTTTCACCGTCGAGGCGGAGGTGATCGGCGGCCAGCAGCTCGGCCGGACACTCGGCTTTCCGACCGCAAACATGAGGCTTTCGCCGGAAGCCACCCTCAAGGAAGGGATTTATGCCGTCCGCTTCCGCCGCGCCGACGGTTCGCTTCACGATGGCGTCGCCAGCTTCGGCCGCCGGCCGACGGTCGACGACAATGGCGCGCCATTGCTGGAGACCTTCGTCTTCGACTTTTCCGGCGACCTCTACGGCGAGATTTGTGCCGTGTCCTTCTTCGGCTACCTGCGCTCGGAGGTGAGGTTCGACGGGCTTGACGCGCTGGTCGCCCAGATGAAGCGTGACGAGGCCGAGGCGAAGGCACTGCTCGCCGGCGTCAGGCCGCTTTCCGGGCTGGACGCGGCCATAGCTTTTTAGAGCATGGTCCCGAACCGAAGGTCAGCGAAGCAAAAAAGTGGGAACCGGTTTTCCGATTAAGATCATGCTCAACCAGAATTTATCTCTTCAGCGCCAAGCCAAGGGCGATGAAGCTCCAACCCTGGAAGATCAGGTCGACGGCCAGGAACAGGCCCAGCACCCACACGCTGTTGACCGGCCAGCCCATGGCGATGACCAGTCCCGCCAGCGCGCTGATGACGCCGGCCGCTACCACCCAGCCCCAGCCGGGCTGCGGCCGGTGGCTGTAGCCGACCCAGGCCCTGAGCACGCCTGAGGCAAGCAGTGCGACCGCCAGGAGGAAGGTCAGCACCGTCGAGGCGAGGACCGGATTGTCGAAGGCGAAGAAGCCGGCGACGGCATAGAGGAGGCCGCTGAGCAGCCAATAGAAGAAACGGCCCCATGTCTTCACGCCGAAGGCATGGATAATCTCGACAATGCCGGCCATCAGCATCAGCCAGCCCACGACAAAGACGGAGGCGACGGTTGCGATGAACAGATTGCCGAAGGCGATGCCGCCGAAGACAAGCAGCAGCACCCCGAGCGCCACGAACCACCCCCATTTCGCCCGCGTCTGGCCAATGGCGTCTTTCATGGCATCGCTGTGCACGGTCATTGCCCTTTTCCCTCAAGGTTGCCTAGCTTCTTTGTTCCGGAAGGTAGCGCCGATCGCCTTGCCCGTCCAGCGAGCAGGCTGTGAGCGCCACACTCCCGAGCGATCCGCTAGACCTCCGTTTTTGACCCGAAGCGGCCAAATACCAGATGGAATAATTCGATCATGTGGGGGTGAGCCAGTGCTAAAAGATAACAAGCGGGTTTACGGGCGACCCGTCGTCCCGTGTATTCGCCGCGGCGCAAGTGTAACGAAAATTCCCAGTGCTGGCATTGGCCCTTTATACGATGACGTGTGCTGCTGCTATATGCCGTTTTCTACGCTTGATGAGGCTAGGGAAGCAAAATGAGCGATGCGGACGAACACCTCGATCTGACGGAGATCAACGCCGTCCGCAGGTTGTTGACCTCAAAGCCTCGAACGGTCCGCTGGGACGAACGCCGGGCACGGCTCGACGAAGTCGGTTCGGTGTGGCCAGTCGCGGAGGACATCCGATGCGAGCATGTGGTTTTCGATGGCCTCGAGGGAGAGTGGTCGCTGGCGCCTGGGAGTGACAGGGACAAGATTCTGCTGTTTTTCCACGGTGGTGGCTACTGCTCCGGCTCTCTTAAAAGTCATCGTCGAATGGTGACCGAGGCAGGTCGGGGAATGGGAATGCGCACCCTCGCGATCGACTATCGCCGCGCACCGGAACATCCTTTCCCTGCGCAACATGAAGACGCACTCACCGCATGGCGCTTTCTGAGGCGGCAAGGCATCGCGTCGGATCGCATCGTGGTTGGCGGAGACAGTGCGGGCGGCAACCTCACTCTGTGCCTGGTCAGTATATTGCGCACGGCAGGCGAGCCGTTGCCGCAATGTCTTTGGCTGGTTTCGCCCTGGACGGACCTTTCGATGTCCGGCGCGACACTATCAACCAAGGACGCAATCGACCCTATCATCCACCGGGCGTATTTGGAGGAACTGGCAACGGCCTATGTTCCCAATGGCGTTGGTCGGCGCGATCCGCTGATCTCGCCCTTGTTCGCCGATCTGAGCGGATTTCCCCCAATGCTGATACAAGCCGGTTCGGCCGAGACGCTGTTGTCGGACGCAACTCGGCTCGCCGAAGCCGCTGGCGCGGCTGACGTCAAAGTAGGTCTCGAAATTTGGCCGCATATGATTCACGCTTGGCCGGTTTGGAATGCGGGGTTGAGCGCCGGTCGCCGTGCTCTTCACAGCGCAGGCATGTTTGTCCGCGAATGTTTGTAACCCCTGCCGAGGCAACTGCTATCGTATTCCAAACACTTGATCTGGAATCTTGGTGCGCCAAACAATCGACTGCAACGCGGAACAGGCCGGCCAACGCGGCCAATGTTGCGGATATTAAGTCAAATTTTACCGAACTGGCGCCATGGCTTCAGTCAAGGCTGGTGTATCCGCCAATGCGTTCGACGTATGGAGTAACGATGCGGTCTGTCCCGACGATCTTGGCCGCATTCATGCTCGGCACCTGCGGCGTTGCCAAGGCCGGCGAGGGCACCTTCGGCTGGCTGTCCGGAGACTGGTACCTGACCGTCGGTGCCACCGGCATGGTTGCTCCGAATTTCGAGGGCGGCAAGAAGTACCTGCTCAGTGCCTCGCCGATCATCTCGCTCGGCAAGGCTGGTCCCGCGGCGCGCTTCACCTCGCGCAACGACAATATTTCATTGGCATTGATCGACGATGGCGGCATCCGCGCCGGCCTGACGGGCAAGTTCCTGTTTTCCCGCGACGGTGGTGACGCCGACGAATTGAAGGGTCTCGACCCGGTGCGCTGGGGCGGCGAGGCTGGCGGCTTCTTCGAATTCTATCCTTTGAATTGGCTGCGTGCCCGCGCCGAATTGCGGCACGGCATTCGCGCCCATAACGGTTTTGTCGCCGACATCGCCGCCGACGCCTTTTACGATGTGACGCCCGACGTCAGGATTTCGGCCGGACCGCGCGTTTCGTTCGCCTCATCGGACTATTTCGAGGCCTATTACGGGGTTGATGCCAAGGAGTCCCTGGCCTCGGGACTTAGCGAATATCATCCCGGCGGCGGGGTGAAGTCGGCGGGCCTGGGCGGCGCGGTGACCTGGAAGGTGACCGAGCCGATGACGGCCAGTCTGTTCGGCGAATATTCCCGCCTGATGGGCCCGGCCGCCGATTCCAGCCTGGTCAAGGAGCGCGGCTCCAGGGATCAGTTCATGATCGGCATGTCGACGACCTATCGCTTCGATTTCTCGATGTGATGTCGCAGGTTATATACTGCGCGCAGCCGCATGGCTCAGGCGACTATGCCGTAGGCGATGCGGTTGAGTTCCTCTTCCACAAGCATCGCACCTGTTTCGGATTGTAGGAGATTGATGGGCGCCTCGTTGAGCACCCGACTTCGCTTACGCAGCCAGCGCTGCGCCCTTTCATGGTTGCCGAAAACACGATCCGCCATCGTTGAAATACGAAGTCGCAGGGCGCGTTCGGACTCAGTAATCGTCAGAGTCACATTTCGTTCCTTCCGGCGCGCTAACTGTGAAATGTAAACCGCAGTTGGTACATGCTCTTAGGAGGAAGCATCAGAGTTCGGGCTTTTCAATAGGGCCGGCCTCGTTTAAAAGCCCGGTCATGACGCACTTTATCAGCGCATTCGCGACTGCGACACGAATTACAGGCCCGGTGTTCCGGGCGGCCTGACCGCCGCCGGAGCCGCCGGGAATCTTGCGCGCGGCCTCTCGCGCTTTTTCCAGATCATGATAGTTCAACGCCCGGGCTCTTTTGCCGCCGGCAACGCATATGGCAGACGAATGACTGATACCGAGACCGCCGAGACGATCGATTATTCCAAAACGCTCTACCTGCCGCAGACGGATTTCCCGATGCGCGCCGGGTTGCCGGAAAAGGAACCGCTGCTGGTCAAGCGCTGGCAGGACATGGACCTTTACCGCAAGTTGCGCGAAGACGCAGTCGGCCGCGAAAAATACGTGCTGCACGACGGCCCGCCCTACGCCAATGGCAACATCCATATCGGCCACGCACTGAACAAGATCCTCAAGGACGTCATCACCCGCTCGTTCCAGATGCGCGGCTATGACTCGAACTATGTACCCGGTTGGGATTGCCACGGCCTGCCGATCGAATGGAAGATCGAGGAGCAGTACCGCGCCAAGGGCAAGAACAAGGACGAGGTGCCGGTCAACGAGTTCCGGCAGGAATGCCGCGAGTTTGCGGCGCACTGGATCAAGGTGCAGGGTTCCGAATTCCAGCGCCTCGGCGTCGTCGGCGACTTCGACAATCCCTATACGACGATGGCTTTCCATGCCGAGGCGCGGATCGCCGGCGAGCTGCTGAAATTCGCAATGTCCGGCCAGCTCTATCGCGGCTCCAAGCCGGTGATGTGGAGCGTGGTCGAGCGCACCGCGCTGGCCGAGGCGGAGGTCGAATACCAGGACTATGAGTCGGACACGATCTGGGCGAAGTTTCCGGTCGTCAGCCTCGCTCGCCAGGTCATCAACATCGAGGATGGGCAGCCAGCCCTGGATCCCAAGCTGACGCAGACGTCGCTCGATCTGCTTGATGCCAACGTCGTCATCTGGACGACGACGCCGTGGACGATCCCCGGCAACCGCGCCGTCAACTACTCGCCGCGCATCAACTATGGTCTCTACGAGGTTACGGCGGCCGAGAACGCCTTTGGTCCTCAGCCCGGCGAAAAGCTGATCTTTGCCGAGAAGCTTGCGGACGACGCTGCCGCGAAGGCCAAGGTCACTCTGAATCGGCTTCGCAGCGTTGGCGCCGAAGAGCTTGAAAACCTTACGCTTTCGCATCCCCTCAAAGCTCTGGGTGGCGGCTACGATTTCCCCGTGCCGATGCTCGCCGGCGATCACGTCACCGACGATGCCGGCACCGGTTTCGTCCACACCGCGCCGGGACATGGCCGCGAAGACTTCGACGCCTGGATGGATGCTGCCTCTGATCTTCGCCAGCGTGGCATCGACACCGCGATCCCCTTCACCGTCGACGATGCCGGCTTCTTCACAAAGGACGCGCCGGGCTTTGGCCCGGACCGCGAGGGTGGAGCGGCGCGCGTCATCGACGACAATGGCAAGAAGGGCAACGCCAACCAGGCTGTCATCGACGAGCTGATCAAGCGCAACGCGCTGTTCGCGCGCGGCCGCCTGAAGCACTCCTATCCGCATTCCTGGCGCTCGAAGAAGCCGATCATCTTCCGCAACACGCCGCAATGGTTCGTCTATATGGACAAGGAACTTGGCGACGGCACGACGCTGCGCAGCCGCGCCCTGAAAGCCATCGACGATACCCGCTTCGTGCCCGCCGCCGGCCAGAACCGCATCCGCGCCATGATCGAGGAGCGCCCCGACTGGGTGCTGTCGCGCCAGCGCGCCTGGGGTGTGCCGATCGCCGTCTTTGCCGATGCCGACGGCAATGTGCTGCGCGACGAGGCAGTCAACCGGCGCATCATGGACGCCTTCGAGAAAGAAGGCGCCGACGCCTGGTTCGCCGCCGGCGCCAAGGAGCGGTTCCTCGGCAATCACGATGCCTCGAAATGGCAGCAGGTCATGGACATCCTCGATGTCTGGTTCGATTCAGGCTCGACGCATGCCTTCACGCTTGAGGACCGGCCCGACCTGAAATGGCCGGCCGACGTCTATCTCGAAGGCTCCGATCAGCATCGCGGCTGGTTCCACTCCTCGCTGCTCGAAAGCTGCGGCACCAGGGGCAGGGCGCCCTACGACACCGTCGTCACCCATGGCTTCACCATGGATGAGGAGGGGCGGAAAATGTCGAAGTCGCTCGGCAACACCGTCGTGCCGCAGGACGTCATCAGGCAGTCCGGCGCCGACATCTTGCGGCTGTGGGTGGTGACGACCGATTATTGGGAAGACCAGCGGCTCGGCAAGAACGTGCTGCAGACCAATATCGACGCCTACCGCAAGCTGCGCAACACCATCCGCTGGATGCTGGGCACGCTCGCCCACGACGATGGCGAGGAGGTGCCGCTGGATAAGATGCCTGAACTGGAGCGGCTGATGCTGCACCGGCTCGCTGAACTCGATGAGGTCGTACGCTCGGGCTACGACGCGT
This sequence comes from Mesorhizobium sp. M0898, assembly GCF_040319695.1. Lineage (NCBI taxonomy): Bacteria > Pseudomonadati > Pseudomonadota > Alphaproteobacteria > Hyphomicrobiales > Phyllobacteriaceae > Mesorhizobium > Mesorhizobium sp. M0898. The sequence goes on from NZ_JAMYOE010000016.1 coordinate 113,078, forward strand.
TCGAATTCAAGCGCATCACCCGCGCGCTGCTCGACTTCATGGTGGTAGAGCTGTCGGCCTTCTATTTCGACATCCGCAAGGACGCGCTTTACTGCGAAGCGCCTTCCAGCGTGAAGCGCAAGGCTTCAGTGCAGGTGGTGCGCCATCTCTTCGACTGCCTGGTGAAATGGTTGGCGCCGATGCTGCCCTTCACCATGGAAGAGGCTTGGCTCGACCGTCATCCGGATGCGGTCTCCGTGCATCTCGACCAGTTCCCGGAAATCCCGGCGGACTGGAGGAACGAAGCGCTGGCGGAGAAGTGGCGCAAGGTTCGGCAGGTTCGCCGTGTCGTCACCGGCGCGCTGGAAATTGCCCGCGCGCAGAAGGTCATCGGCTCTTCGCTGGAAGCGGTGCCGGTCGTTACCCTCGACGATGCCGTGCTCGAAGCGGCGATCGCCGATGTCGATATGGCCGAGATGGCGATCACCAGCGATCTGGCAATCGTGCACGGCAAGGCGTCGGCGGGCAGCTTTACCCTCGACGACGTCAAGGGCGTCGCCGTGGTCGTCGAGAAGGCGGAGGACCGTGGCCTGGTGAAGTGCGCGCGCTCCTGGCGCTACACCGCCGATGTCGGCTCAGATCCGGAATTCCCGGATGTTTCGGCCCGTGACGCCGCTGTTCTGCATGAGCTGAAGGCTTTGAGCCGTCTTTAAGGCGGTGCACAAATGCCACGGCGGGCGGCCGATCGGCCCCCGCGCGTTGCCCTTAACGAGTGGTTGAGGTAAACACGCGAAACTCCGGACGACAAATTGTCGCCGGAATTCCGTCGGAAGAGCATAGGCGATGGGGACCGGACCTTTCTTTGGCCGGCGGCAATCGAGAGGCTGTCTACAGTGGGACTTTTTGGCATGACCGAGAGAACTTACGCGCGCGTTGCGCTGCTGGCGCCGCTTGTCGTATCGGGCCTCGCTTTGTCCGGCTGCATGGGCTCGCCCACTTACGGGACAGACAAGACCGCGGGCGCGCAGCTTGCCGGCGACCTCACCGGGGCTTTTTCCTTCGCACCCAAGCGCAAGGATAGTATCGACTACAAGCCGCGCCCCACACTGGTGAAGCCAGGGCCGGGGCAGAAGGAAGTCTTGCCGCCGCCGCAGGAAAGCATCGAGACGGCGAGTGCCGAATGGCCCGAATCGCCGGAGCAGCGCCGTGCCCGCCTGCGCGCCGATGCCACCCTGCATCAGGACGACCCGGCCTACCAGGCGCAGGTCATCGATGACGTGCAGACGGATCCGGCGTCGGTCAAGGCCGCGCTGAAGCTGTCGGGCTCGAGCCACCCGCCAGCCTGGACTCCGGCCGATTCGGACAAGAGCCGCGCCGCGGAAATCATGCGCCGCCGGGCTGAAGGCAAACAGGGCGACCCGACCACCCGCAGATATCTGAGCGAGCCACCGGTGCAATACCGCGCTGCCGCCGCCACCGCGCCGCAGGGTGACCTCGGCGAGGACGAGTACAAGAAGGAACGCCGCCTCAAGAGGGAGGCGGCCGCCAAGAGTAAGAGCGGCGGCATGTTCGACTGGCTGCCCTGGTAGGCTGACGGCGCCAGAGACGTTCTTGCCCTGGATTGGCTGACTTGGATGGACCGTCTGCCGGACCAGAAAATCAGGCTCCGCGTCGCTCGCGAAAAAAGTCCTTCAGCAATGCTGCTGCTGCGTTCTCGGCCATGCCCGGATAGATGTCGGGCACATGGTGGCAGGTCGGTGACGTGAAGAAGCGAACGCCGTTGACCACTGCGCCGCCCTTCTCGTCGGCAGCGCCGAAATAAAGCCGGCGCAGCCTGGCGAAGGAGATGGCGCCGGCACACATGGCGCACGGCTCCAGCGTCACATAGAGATCGTGGCCGCTGAGCCGCTCGCTGGAAAGCTTGCGGCAGGCCTCGCGGATCGCCAGCATCTCGGCATGGGCGGTGGGATCGGCAAACTCGCGGGTGCGGTTGCCGGCACTCGCAACGACCGTATCGCCGCCGACGACGACCGCGCCAACCGGCACCTCGCCACGCTGGGCGGCGGCTTCGGCTTCTTTCAGCGCCAGTGCCATGAAATCCTGCCGCTTCACGCGGTTTCCATTCCGATTATCTCCTCGCCACTAGAGCGCGATCCTGTTACTACCCGCGCAAACGAGCAAAGGCCACATGGACGACAAAAACAAGAAATTCCCGCGCAAGGCCGGCCCGAAGCCGGCAGGGACGCGTGGTCGCGATAGCGCTCCCGGCAAGGGCGGCAAGCCGTCCTTCGGCGCCAAAAAACCTTACGCTCCGCGCGGCGACCGGCCGGCGGCGACCGAAGGCGAACGGCCGAAGCGCGACTTCAAAGGCGGCGACCGGCCATTCAGCAAAGGGCCGCGTCCGGAAGGCAAGCCTTATGAACAGCGCTCGG